>NZ_JBIBVH010000004.1:0-343497 GCF_043080205.1 Leucobacter sp. NPDC015123
GTCAGTGATGACGAGTTAGCGGAAATGCAGCGGATGTTGAATGATCGTCCACGGGAAACGTTGGGGTGGGCGACGCCTCGTGAGAAACTGAACGAGCTATTGGCTGGTGTTGCACTAACACCCTGAAACCGCCGCGTGTACACCCGCGGGTTTCGTGTGCAGTCGCGGGGCCCTGTAGCCAGTCTGAGGTCGGGCCCGGCAGTCAGCCAGAGGTCAGGCCTGGCAGTCAGCCAGAGGTCGGGCCCGGCGGTCAGCCAGGGGTCAGGTCTGGCAGCCAGGGCACCAGTACAGCTTGCGGTTGCCCATTTCCTCAAGTTTGATATTCGCACCGCAGCGTTTGCACGGCGTCCCCTCAAGCTTGTACACCCAGTGCCGCTCGTCGCGGTCGACAAGCGCCTTCTGGTACGCGGCACCGGCAAGCCCGTCAATGGTGATCATCTGGCCAACAGTGATGCCGATCTCGAGCAGGTGAGCCCAGTCGTCCCAGAGCTCCTCGAGTACTGCACGGTCAAGAGTGTTCGCTGGGGTGTGCGGATCAAGCTCAGCACGGAACAACATCTCGGCGCGGTACACGTTCCCGATGCCCGCGACCACCGATTGATCCATGAGGACGAGCCCGATCGCGGTCTTCTTCTTACCCGCACGCTCCACAAACCGTTGACGCTCAGCCGGCCCGTCAGCGTTCGCCGGGTCTGGCCCCAGCCGCTGGATCACCCTGTCGACCTCCGCTGGACTCAGCACCTCGCAGGCGGTCGGCCCGCGAAGGTCAGCGCAGACAGTGTCGTTGAGTAGCCGAACCCGCACAGCGCCGACAGGCTCCGGCGGAAACGATTCGAGCAGGTCGCCCTCTTTGTCTGCCTCGGCCATGCGAACCCGCGTGCGCCGGGGCGCACCGATTGACGTCACCGAATCCTCGCCGAGGCTGTCAACAGGCGTGTCGCCCACGGTCCGCTCGGCGGCGCGCAACGCATCGCTTCCTCTGGTGCCGCTGCCGACGTGCTCACCGGTTTGGCCAAGCTTCGAATGGCCCGGCGTCTGGCCATGAATCTGAATCGACGGATCGACCTTTACTTCACCCGAGAAGTCCCACGCGCCGTAGATACCGAGGTGGATCCGTAGCCACAGGTCGCCCTCGAACTCGAGGAACATCTGTTTGCCGACCGCTCGGGCGTCAAGCATCTTGCGCCCGTCAAGCTCGGCTGCGCCCTCAACGAAACGCCCTTGTGGGCTCGACACCTCGGGCGTCGTGCCCACAAAGTTCGCCGAAAACTGCCGCGCGATTCGGTGTACGGAGTGACCCTCAGGCATCGTTAGAGGCTGTCAACCTGCTTGCCGGCGATCGCCCCGGTCTGCTCGTACTCGCCGAGCTGACCGATGCGACGCACGTGGCGCTCGTCCCCCGGGAACGGGGTGTCGATAAACAGGTCGATGAACTTGATCGCATCGGCGACGTCGTGCTGGCGCGCACCGATAGAGATCACGTTGGCGTTGTTGTGCTCGCGCGCGAGCGTCGCAGTTGACTCGTTCCACACGAGGGCTGCGCGGATGCCCTGCACCTTGTTCGCCGCCATCTGCTCACCGTTGCCAGAACCGCCGAACACGACACCGAGCGCCGCAACACCGTCGCGCTCATCCCGCGCGACCCCAAGGGCGGCGTTGATGCAGAACGACGGGTAGTCGTCGAGCGCGTCATATTCTGCGGGCCCGTGGTCGATCACCTCAAATCCGCGATCGCGCAGGTGCTGCTGCAGCTGCTGACTGAACTCGAGGCCGGCATGGTCCGTGGCAACGTGAATACGCATGAGGCTAAGCCTAGCCAAACTGCGGGCCGACGGTGCGCCCACGCTTGAGCTCGTAGAACCCGGGCACGCTGGCGGCCGCCGCAATCCCGTCCCAGAGCCGCAACGCCATCTCGCCCGTCGGGGCAGGTGAGACAACGGGCCCGAAGAAGGCGACTCCGTCAATCGAGATAATCGGCACCCCAACGTCTGGGCCCGCGATGTCGAGCGCATGCGTCGTATTTGCGCGCAGTTTCTCGTCGCTTGCCTCCGAGTCGGCGGCGGCTGCGAGGCTCACATCGAGCCCAACTGCTTCGAGAGCCTCGGCAAGAATTGCGTCGGAATCCGTGCGTCCCCCTGGGTGCACACGAGTACCGATCTCGGTGTAGAGCCTGCCGACAACGGCGTCGCCCTCGGCCCCTTCCCCCACCGCAACGCGGGCCGCCTCGACGACGCGGCCGAACCGATGCCCCGTCGCGTGATGCTCGGCGTGCGAGTCATTGGCCTTGCCTTCGTTGATAATCTTCAGGCTGATCGGGTTCCAGACAATGTTGAAGCCGCGGGCCTCTGAGACTTCATGTGCCCAGCGGCTGGTCATCCAGCACCAGGGGCAGATCGGATCGAAGTAGAACTCAATTCTCGGCGAATTTCCCATGTCCTGATTCTAGGCTGTCTGGAGGAGCTAGCACTCCAATCACTATCCGAACAGCCAGAGGGGGCCGTGTGGAAATTTGGGACTGGGTGACGAACGCTATTGAGGCCTTCGCGCTCGCCACCGTGGAGTCCCCCTGGGTTCTGCTCGTCGTTTTGGCGCTGTGCATAATCGACGCAATATTCCCTCCGGTTCCCTCGGAATCGGTGATCATCGCTGTCGCAACCGTCGTTGTCACGGATCATCCGCAGACGCTCTGGCTGCTCGGCGTCATTGCAGCGGTCGGGGCGTTCGCTGGCGACCAGATGGTGTATTGGATTGGGCGGAAGGTTGGAGCACGAAACCCGAAGTGGCTGAGCGGTAAGCGTGCACAACGCACTCTCGGCTGGGCGCGGCGCGCGATCCGCCGCAGCGGACCGATCCTCATCATGACGGGCCGATTTATTCCCGTCGGGCGCACAGCGGTCAACTTGGCGGCAGGCACGACGAGGTACCCGGCGTGGAAGTTCACGATCGCGGCGGCGTTTGCCGCGGTCTTCTGGGCGGCCTATTCGATCGCGATCGGCGCCATCTTCGGAAACATCTTCGGAAGCCACCCGATCCTCGCGCTGCTGCTCGGGCTCGTCACCGCGTTCGTCATTGGGCTGCTCGTTGAATTCATCTCGACACGGATCGGGCGCCGGATCCAAACCCGGCGCATGGCGGCCTTCCGTGCGTCGTGGGCCGAGAACAGGGAGTCGGCACACACAGGAGGCTAGCCGTGGCGTCTCGGGTGCGGCTCGTGGCTACGGAGCTTCCCCGAGGTGGCAGTTGTGGTCGCCTCAGCCAGCGCCAACCGACCACAACTGCCAACTCAAGCGGGAGTGCAGGCTTCGACCAGGGCCCGGCTTCAGGTCCGGTTCGGGGCAGCGATTCCTCAGCTGCCCGGCCTCCTGACCGGTGCTGAAGCTAGGCGGCCGCTGCGGGCGCTGGGAAGAGCGCCTCGATCTGCGCGATCTGCTCGGGAGTCGGCCTGAACGCCTCCCCCGCGGCAGCGTTCTGTCGCACCTGATCCGGCGTCGTCGCCCCAGCGATGACACTCGAGATGGGCTCGTGAGTGAGCAGCCAGCCAAAGGTCGCCTCGAGCATTGACACATTCCATTCGTCGCAGAGCGCACGGTAGGCGTCGAGCGCATCCCAATTGGCGCCCTCAGCAACGTGTGCCCGCTGACGCATAATTCGGGAGTCTGCCGGGAAGTGGTCGCGTGTGAACTTGCCAGTGAGCAGGCCGTTCGCGAGCGGGAAGAACGGAAGCAGCCCGAGGCCGAGTCTGCGGGCCGCCGGCGTGACCGAAATGTCGGCCTCCCGGTTCACGAGGCTGAGCTCGTTCTGAGCGGTGACAAACGCTGTCACCCCGAGCTCGGCCGCGACCCGCGCGGCCTCGTGCATCTGCTCGGCAGAAAAGTTCGAGTGTCCGATAGCGAGCACCTTACCTTCGCGCACGAGTTCGTCGAGAGCGCTCAGTGTCTCAGCGATGGGCGTGGATTCGTCGGGCATGTGCAGCTGGTACAGATCGATCCGATCGGTCTGCAAGCGCGACAGGGAACCCTCGATTGACGCCCGAATAAACTCCCTCGAGCCCCGCGATCCGGCATACGGCGCGCCCGAATCCGGGTACCCGAACTTCGTCGTGAGCACAATCTCGTCGCGGCGACCTGCGAGCGCGTGCCCCATCATCTCCTCGCTCCTACCAAACGAATAGCCGTAGAGGTCGGCCGTGTCGAACAGCGTGATTCCTGCGTCGATGGCGGCGTGAATGACGGCGTCGGTGCCCTCCTGATGTTCGGTCTGGGAGCCGGGGCGACCAAAGTTGTTGCAGCCGAGGCCTGTCGCAGAGACGACTATTGACGAGCTTCCGAGTTCACGAGTCATGGACCCACCATATTTCGTCAGCTGTCTCATTGGCTACGGGATTAGGCTTAAGCCATTCACTGATAGTTCTTACTTTGCACAAGGAGTACCGTGCCAGGAACAAACCTCACCCGCGTCGAAGCTCAGGAGCGGGCAAGCATTGTCACGAGCCACAGCTACGAGGTCGCGCTCGACCTCACGACGGGCCCCGAGACCTTCGCAGCCGACACCACCGTACGCTTCGATGCGATCGCTGGAGCAGCGACCTTCATCGACGTCATCGCTGACTCGGTCGAGTCGATCGAGCTGAACGGGGCCGCGCTTGACCCGGCCGAGCTGTTCGCCGACTCACGCATTCAGCTGCCCGGCCTCGCGGCGGAGAACACGCTGCGCATCCGCTCGACGATGCGCTACATGAACACGGGCGAGGGCCTGCACCGCTTCGAGGATCCGGCTGACGGCGAGGTCTACCTGTACTCGCAGTTCGAGGTGCCCGACTCGCGCCGCATGTTCCCGGTCTTCGAGCAGCCTGACCTCAAGGCAACGTTCCAGTTCACGATCACCGCGCCAGCGCGCTGGAAGGTCGTCTCGAACCAGCCGACGCCCGAGCCCACCCCTGCGGGCACGAAAGCGCAGGCGCAGGGCGCCGACTGGGTCGAGCAGGACATCGCGACCTGGACGTTCGGCAAGACCCCGGTCATGTCGAGCTACATCACCGCGCTCATCGCCGGCCCGTACCGCGAGGTTCGCGGCGAGCTTACGAGCACCGATGGCCGCATCATTCCCCTCGGCGTGTTCTGCCGCGAGTCGCTCGCACCGTACCTCGACGCGGAGTACATCTTCGACAAGACCCGCGAGGGCTTCAAGTTCTTCGAGACCGAGTTCGACTACCCGTACCCGTTCGACAAGTACGACCAGCTCTTCGTGCCAGAGTACAACATGGGCGCGATGGAGAACATTGGCGCGGTGACCTTCACCGAGGCGTATGTCTTCCGCAGCCAGGTGACCGACGCTATGCGTGAGCGCCGCGTCGTCACGATCCTGCACGAGCTCGCCCACATGTGGTTCGGTGACCTCGTGACGATGCGCTGGTGGAACGACCTGTGGCTCAACGAGTCCTTCGCCGAGTACATGTCTGTGCTCGCGACCGCGGAGGCGACCGAGTGGACAGGGAGCTGGACGACGTTCGTTGGTTCCGAGAAGTCGTGGGCATACCGTCAGGATCAGCTCCCGTCGACGCACCCGATCGTCGCCCCCATTCGTGACCTCGAAGATGTGCTCGTGAACTTCGACGGCATCACCTACGCGAAGGGTGCCTCGGTGCTCAAGCAGCTCGTCGCTTGGGTTGGCCGCGAGCCGTTCATGCAGGGCGTGCACGACTACTTCGTGAAGCACAACCACTCGAACACCGAGCTGCCCGACCTCATGGTTGAGCTTGAGGCGCGCAGCGGCCGCGACCTGAGCGACTGGACGAAGAAGTGGCTCGAGACCGCGGGCGTGAACACGCTCACCCCTGAGTTCACTGTTGACGCGGACGGAAAGTTCGCTTCGTTTGCGATCAAGCAGACCGCAGCCGCCGATTACCCGACGATCCGCCCGCACCGCATCGCCGTGGGCCTCTACGCGGAGCAGGGCGGCAAGCTCGTGCGCGTCAAGCGTCTGGAGCTCGACGTCGACGGCCCCGCGACCGAGGTGCCCGAGCTCGTGGGCACGCAGCAGCCAGCGCTCGTGCTGCTGAACGACGAGGATCTCTCATACGCGAAGATCCGCTTCGACGAACGCTCACTCGAGACTGTCAGCACGCAGCTTGGCCAGATCGAGGATTCGCTCGCGCGCTCGCTCGTCTGGGGATCGCTCTGGGATGCTACCCGCGACGGCGAGTTCCCCGCGAGCCGCTTCGTCGACATCGTGCTCGAGCATGTCGCAGGTGAGACAAACTCGACAGTGCTGCGCACAGTGATCCAGCAGCTCGTGCTCTCAGCGTCGAGCTACGTCGCTCCAGCGAAGCGGGAGGCAACCCTCACGAAGGTTGCCGATGCCCTCTGGCAGCTCGCGCTCGAAGCCGAAGCCGGCTCTGACAACCAGTTCCAGTTTGTGAAGGCGTTCGCGAGCCTCGCTGGCACCGACGCACAGCTGGATCAGGTGCTCGCCCTACTCGAGGAGCGCACCCCGCTCACCGGGCTCGACATCGACACTGACCTCGGCTGGGAGCTCCTCATCTCGCTCGCTGCAGGCGGTCGCGCGACAGGCGCGGAGATCGACGCAGCGCTCGCTGACGACCGGACGGCGACTGGCAACCAGTCGGCAGCACACGCGCGCGCCGCGCTTCCGACAGCCGACGACAAGGCCGCAGCTTGGGCGTCGGTGTGGACAGAAGCTGGCAAGCCGAACGCGATCGTCCGCGCGACGGGCCTCGGGTTCCTGCGCGCGCAGGATCGTGGGCTGCTCACCCCGTACGTCGAGCGCTTCTTCGCAAAGCTTCTTCCCGTTTGGGAATCACGCAGCTACGCGATCGCCGAGGAGCTCATCGACGGCTTCTACCCCTCGCCCCTCGCGAACGAGGAGTTGCGCGCAGCGACTGCGGCCTGGCTTGAGGCAAACCCCGAAGCACCCGCAGCGCTTCGCCGCCTCATTGTCGAGCACCTTGCAGGCGTCGAGCGGGCACTCGTTGCCCAGGCGGCCGACGCGAGGGCCTAATGTTCGCTCTGACGACGGATGGCGGAGACGTCACCGAGGAAGTCACGGAGGCCGTTAGCTCGGCCTTCGTGACCTTCCTGGAGACGTGGCAGACGCCACTCTGGATCGCCCTCATAGTCGTGCTCGCGGTTCTCGCGAACTGGCTGCTACGGCGTCTCCTGAACCGGACTGTCACGCAGATCGTCCGCGGCGTCAAACGCTCGCAAAACGTCGATACAACGTCTGAGATGCGCGCGGCGCCCTACATTCATGCGAGGGCAGTGCAGCGCACAAGGACGCTCGGGTCCGTCGGGCGCGCGATCCTGACGTGGACGATCTCCGTCATCGCTATCATCCTGATCCTTGGCCGGCTCGGCGTCGATCTCGGCGCCGTGCTCACCTCGGCTGGTATCGTCGCCGCTGGTTTGGCGTTTGGTGCGCAAAACGTCGTCAAAGACGTGCTCAACGGCATCTTCATGGTGTTCGAGGACCAGCTTGGTGTTGGCGACCTCATCACCGTCGGGGAGATCACCGGCACCGTTGAGGAAGTTGGAATCCGTGTAACGCAGGTACGCGCACTCGACGGAACGCTTTGGTTCATTCGCAATGGCGAAGTACTCACCCTCGGCAACTCATCGCAGGGCTGGGGGCGCGCCCTCATCGATGTCACCGTCGATGCGAACCAGGATCTCGCGCACGTCTCAGACGTAGCCCTCGATGCTGCACGAGAGCTCCTCACATCGGAGCGGTTCGCTCGTAAGGTGACCGGTGATCCTGAAGTATGGGGTCTCGAGAGCGTGTTCGGGGATCGCGCGACGCTCCGCATGGCGGTGCGCACTCGCCCGGAGGCGCAGTGGGAAGTTCAGCGCGGTATTCGCGCTGCTCTCCGCCGGAAGTTCGCAGACGAGGGAATTAAGCTGGCTGACGAACTGCCACGCCTACAGCAGGGAGAGATGTGACACACGACAACTCGGCCTCAGACTCGACGCCGACAGGCGCTGCCGGATCCGGCAGCGAGCCGCCGGCACCGCGGCTGACGCTCCGCGCTGGCGAGACTGGCCACGCGGTCACCGACACCGTGTGGGCGCAGGTCGGCGGAACCGAGACGTTTGAGCGCATCGCCACCGCCTTTTACCGAGGCGTCCGTGAGGACGAGGTGCTCGCGCCAATGTACCCGCAGGACGACTGGGAGGGAGCGACCTGGCGCATCCAGGCGTTCCTGGAACAGTATTGGGGCGGGCCATCCGCGTACCAAGAGGAGCGCGGGCACCCTCGCCTGCGCATGCGGCACGCGCCATTTCCCGTCACTCCTGACGCGAAGGAGCGCTGGCTCACGCACATGCACGCTGCGCTCGACGAGGTCCAGCTCCCACCGATGCATGACGCGGCGTTCCGCGACTACATTGAGCGCGCCGCGCTCGCCATGGTAAACCGCTTCGAGTAGCGGCGGCCGCCCTACGCGCCCTCTGCTCCCTTAGGCGCCCGCCGCTATCTCCCGCAGCGCGGCGACGTGATCTGCGAATGCTTTCGTGCCCTTCTTGCTCGCGGCAACCCACGTCCGGGGGCGGTTCGCGACGTATCCCTTCGTGACGCGGAGGTACCCCTCGCCATCGAGGTGGGCGATCGCTTTACTGAGCTGCGAGTCTCCAACGTCGAGCAGCGCGCTGAGGGTCGAGAAATCAGCTTCAGTCGTTGAGCCCAGGGCGGCCATAAGGGAGAACCGCACCGGGGTCTGAAACGCCGGATTCAACCGGTGCAGGGGGTGCGTCATCGCCGAGTGCTCGTCGGCAGGAACGCGGCAATCCCCATGACGAGCACCACGGAAGCAGCTGCAGCAATGGCCAACGGCCAACCCCAACTTGTTCCGCCGACGACTGCCACGCTGGAGCAGTACGCAACTGCGATCGCGCCAATGAAGCACCCCCACTGCCCGATGCCCCATTGGAGCCCGACTGCGGGGAGGCCGAAGCGCGTGCGCCAGGCGATCAGCATCGGGACGAACGCGGCAAAGACGATAAGGCCGATGACGGCAGCAGCGAATTCCAGCGAGCTCGAGAGGAGCAGCGCGGCGAGCACGACGCCGATCAACACAGTGGTGACTCGAGCTGGGGCACCAAGCCGCGCCGGTTGCCAGTCCTCGTTGGTCCTGGTTCCACCGAAGAGCAGCTGCCGAAGCGAGCGCAGCCCCATCAGCAGGAAGACGCAGATCGGCATGACGATGTTCAGCCAGTCTGGGTAACCAACACCGGCGGCCTTCAGCACCCCGATTGTCAGAAATCCAGCAAAGAACAGGCCCCAGAGGCCGACAGTTGTCCGTGACTCCCGGACACGCACGCCGAAACGTTCCCGCGCGCCGTTGGACAGGCCCGCCATACACATCACGGGCACAAGCAGCAACATGCTCGCTGGGTACGTGTTGTTGACGCCCCCAGGCTCAAACCCAGCAGACGCAAACAGGAATAGCGCGACGTAGGCCGCCATGACAGTCGCGATCACGAGCATGAGCGCGGAGTAGCCGCGGCTCGGGGCTAACCCCGTCTCCGATCGCCGCAGGCGATTGAGCTGATTCAGTTGCTCTGCAGCCTCAGGCGCCAGAGCTGCACGCTCGCCGCCCACGGTTGGACTACCAGAGGAGCTGCCCCCGGCGGGAGCGTAGCGAATCCCATCGATTTCACTTTCCATATGGAAAGTATGTGCCGCATCGATACCTAAAGTCAACCGGAAGTGGCAGCCGCTGGGGCGGCACTACTCGAATGGACATTCCCTCGGACACGCCCCGACAACCGTGAACTGACCTTGCGGCTTCGCAGCTTTGGCGCTCGCCCCCGCCCGCAGTGTACGATTTCATGAGTCGCCTCCTTAGCTCAGTGGATAGAGCAACAGCCTTCTAATCTGTCGGTCGCTGGTTCGAGTCCAGCAGGGGGCACCAAACACACAAAGGGCAGTCGGGCCGACCGATTGCCCTCGCGGGCGCGTCGTGCATCGTATTGTGCAGCTTTGCATCTCGCACGCAGAGCTATCTGCCTTTTCGTCCTCGGAAAGTGTCTGGTAGGCAAGGGAGCTGGAATCGGCGAAGCACGCGGAGGCACAGGCGGGAATACGGGAGCTATTCTGACGTAATGGAGATCCAGGCTGCTGTGCGCGGGATGCGGGAGACACTTGCTCCGCATCTGTCCGACTTCTCACTTGAGGTGTTGGATGTCGCAATAATGGACAACGTATGGGACGTCGCGCACGCCATGTGCTTTAAACCCGCCGGCTATCACAACATCGAATTTGACGACACGCTTACAGTCGGCGACTAGCCCCGACTGCCGCTCGCCATCCTGCGAATGACACGTGCGGCGCATAGCGTTTTTCGAAGAGCATCTTCGCGTTGAAACCCGAGCGACCCTCAGCTGCCGCCAGGGTTCAAGTCTTCCTTGCTCGACCTATTGCCAAGCATTGCCGCGGCGCCCAGGATTGCTCCAGCGATGACGGTGCTTCCGACAACGACCGCGCCAAAGATAGTGCGTCCCAGACGCGCTGGTTCACACAGATCGGTTGACACGATATCTCCGGCACACACTCGGTAGCTATATGGAAGATCCGCAAGCAACAGTCCAACAGCTACAACTAGCAACAGCCCTAGAGCAGAAAAGACAATTGCCGCCTGACGAGTGACCATAGTTCTCCTCCATTGATATTGGACAACACTACTGGCACAGGCGCCTGCTCATGAGGCTAGAGTCGCCGCTAACCAGCCTCCCGGGCAGCCAACCTCGATCCCCAGGTACGACGCTCACGGCACCCTGGTGCGACGCCAGCCAGGCGCGCCGCTGCAAGAGTAGAAGGCATGAAGCATACGACCCCACTCTCACTCCGCATCTCAGCAGCCCTCGCCGCCACCGCGTTACTCGGCATCACATTGACAGGATGCGGCGCGATCGACAAGCTTCAGAAGTCCACTGCCGATGCCTGGGCGGTCACCTACGAGCTGTCCGTAGCCGGCAGCGACGACGCCGAGAACGCGACGCTCACCGACGTCTCCTACCTCGATCAGCCTTCGCGAACTGAGGAGCGCACAACGGTTGATGCCGGCACTGTCACCACCGCGGGCACCAATGGTGGCCGCGCGACGTGGTCGGTCGATTCAATCGTTGTCGTCGGGGATACGGCAGAGCTCACAGCGACCGCGGCCGAGGGGCAGCGCGCAACGTGCAGGATCCTGCTCGACGGCGAGAGAGAACTCGCCAGCGAGACCGGCGAACCTGGCGGAGCGGTGACATGCAGCGCAACCGCTCCCCCGTTTGACAGCTGACCCGCAGCCGCGAACCGCTAATTTGCGTCGATCGTCGGGAACGTCCAGGTGCCGTCAAGAACTTCGGGCCGCGGCCGGTACAGCCTCACAAGGTAGTTCCAACCTTCTGGGAGCGGCAGGTAGTTCGGCGCGCTCGAGTCGCCCCCGAAGTGCACAGTGATAGCCCCGTCGGCGTCTCGCACACCAGTGACACTGTTCACCGAATATGCGCCGAGCTCGTTCGGTTCGAAGAAGCCCTCGGCGTTGTAGAGCGAGATCGACCAGAACCCGTCGACAGGGACATCGGCCACTCGCAGCGTGTACGCGCCGACCGGCAGCCGCGGTTCAACGTTCGCGTAACTCGCTTCTGCCGCGGGCAGGCCGCCCCACCCCGCGACTGTTCCCAACAGGTGGTGGACAGGATCGACGTCCTCGCGGCGTCCGAAGCACTTCTCAAGGCTTCCCAGCCCACGAGATAGCGTGAGCAGCGCCTCACGAGTCTCGGTAAAAGTAGTCTCGTCGATGGGGGCCGGCGCAAACTGGCCTCCTCCGTTTGACGTGAGGGCCAGTCCGTCCTGGAGCCGGTTCACCTCGGCGACATCTGCTGCGTTCTCCGGGTCCACAAGGATTCGTCCCGCAGCACACACGAAATCAGTGCCGAGCTCCTCCGCCGTGAGCTCGTAGGTCCCTGGATCGTGCAGCACACGGTTGATGTAGTGATCCTGGTTAACGAGCATCACTGAGATGTACCTGCCGCCAGCCTCGGGGATGGTGATCGTGGCACCCTCAGACACGTCGATGATCGCCGCGCTATAGAGCGTGTCGCGATTCATGCGAATCACAGTCTGCTGATCGATCGGGGTGGGAACCCTGAAGTGATTCCAGACGTTTGACGAGCCGGCTGACGCAGCGATACCGGCGAACATTCGCTCGCTTTCGGCTCGCGCAAAGTTCTCGAAAGTGACGATTGCAGGAGTAGAGACCATACGGCAATCCTCTCGCTTGAACAGTGCGCTCCGCATCATCCATTATTGATGAACCGCGCTTGCGTTGGCGAGAATTCATGGGCACGCTTGTGCGCGGAGAGGGAAACATGACTGCACTACAGATTGGCGAGGTGTCTGGCATCCCGGGCACCCCAGCACTACTTGACGCGAGCAAGTTCAACCGCCACACATTCTGGTGCGGTCAGAGCGGGAGTGGTAAGACATACGCGCTCGGCGTTGTTCTCGAGCAACTGCTCCTCGAAACGGAACTCCCGACACTCATTCTTGATCCAAACGCAGATTTTGTCCGCCTTCACGAATCGCGAGCAAGCGTGGCACCGGACGCAGCCCAGCGCTGGCGAGAGATCGACACCCGGGTCTTCCGGTCCGGTGCCAGCAGCGACGCGCCGCTGCATGTGCGCTACCTTGACCTGTCGCCCGCGGCCAAGGCGGCGGTGCTCAGGATCGACCCCATCGCGGACGCTGAAGAATACAACGCGCTGTTGCACTTTGAGGGTGACGCTGGAACCTTCGATGGCGCACGAATGGTCGCTGCGCTCAGGTCGAGCGGAGATGCGGCGCGTATGCGGCTCGCGAACCGGATCGAGAACCTGCAGGTCCTTGAGTGGGATCTATGGTCGCGCGGGGACGCTTCTGTCACGGATGTGATCGCTGAACGCCCGCGTGCCACCGTCCTCGACATCGGCGGCTTTGATCATCCCGACGAGTCTCGCGTAGCAGCTCTGGCGGTTATCGAGCGGCTCTGGGCAGAACGTGAGTCGCGACAGCCGCTCCTTATCGTGATCGACGAGGCTCACAATCTCGCCTCGCCAGAACCGCGAACCGCGGTGGAGCGGGAGCTGCTTGCGAGACTCACGCAGATCGCCGCTGAGGGTCGAAAGTTTGGGCTGTGGTTGTTCCTCTCAACGCAGCGGCCCACAAAGATCCACCCGAACATTCTGTCGCAGTGCGACAACCTCGGGCTCATGCGTGTCAACGCTCCGCGAGACCTCGCCGAGATTGCCGCCGTGTTTGGATTCGCGCCAGAGGAACTCGTCGCGAGAGCGCAAGAGTTCCGTCAGGGGCAGGCTCTGTTTGCCGGAGGGTTCATCGACCAGGCAACGATCGTCCAGATGGGTGAGCGGCTTTCAGAGGAGGCGGGCGGAGACGTCAGGGTTCCGCTGAAAGCTTCCGCCTAAGAACGTTGCCCTGAGTCTGCTGCGGTGGACCGGGGCCGCGAATCGGGCGCAGTTTTCTCGCACTCATCTCGCTCAAGCACCCGGGCAGCCTCAAGCGCTTCCTTGGCGACCCTCAGATCTTGTTCGGCGAACACGACCTTGCGCTTCTTGAACGTCGTTACCTGACCTCCCCGTTCAGGCCCTTCCTCCGCTTCTTCGATGGTCATTACGATATATGCACACGCGACAAGGGTGACCTGAGCCGAAAGGTTGAACCAGAGCAGCAGCGCGACGAGTGACGAGAACGTCGCAAGCAGTGGGTTGTTGTCGACGCCTCCGAGGAAGAGGCCAGAGAGCTGTTGCAGCACGACAAGCCCTGCACCGCCGAGCAGCGCGCCGGGTGCGATCTGGGAGACTGCAGCTTTGCGGCCCGAGAGCAGCCAAAACAGCCACGCGATGATCACTGCGTCGAGCAGGAACGTGACGGCGACGGTGCCCAGTCGGGTGAGAATCTCTGCGCTACCTCCTGCCGAAGTGCCGAACCAACCGAGCACGGAGTCCACAAAGGTCGACCCAAGAAATGAGACGACTGCCGACACAAGGATCAGCACCCCGAGCGAGAGAGCGAACAGTAGGTCGACGGCACGCGTCAGAGCCACATTCGAACGCTCGTGACGGGTACCGGCTATCGACCGAATCGACATCCGTACGTTCGCAACGCCCCCGAGCAGTGCCCACAGCAGCACGGCGGTCGAGAGTATCGGCGCGGCAAAACTCGATCGAATGTCAGGCAGGTGAGACACGTCGACGAGCGCGCTGCCGTCCATGGCCACAAGCCCGGGGATGACTGCGTCCACGGTCTCCACGAGGACCACCCAGAAGTCGTCTCTCGACAAGACGTAATTTGAGACGAACGAGAACCCGAGATAGACGCCAGCGAAGACCGCGAACAGCATACGAAAGGTAATCGCGGCTGACAGGAGTCCGCCTCGATGGTGGCTGTACGCAAGAAACGCGCGCACAATGCGAAACCGCAGGAGGGTCGATTCGGTTCGCCTGCGCGCCAGCGCGAGCCTCGAGGTGAGTGCCATCCGGCTGCCGTGTCCTCGCCTAGGCTGCGCCCTTCTTGCCCTGCTCGTGCTTCTGCAGAGTCCGCTTGAACACGAGGCCCATGAGGATCCAGCCGCCGAGCGCTGTCACAATCCATACGACGAGAGGAGCGAGCACCCAGCCAAGCCCGGTGATTGTCAGCCCGTCTGGGAACAGGGTTGCGACCCACAACGCCACGAGAGTTGAGACGAGCCCGATCCCGCCGAGAATGGCCGAGGCGTACTGCCTGGCGAGATTAAAGATGAACGGGCTCAGCACAGACTGCGCCAACGCGAAGACAAGCACCGCAACGACGAACCCCGCCGCATGAACTGTCACCTGCGGCAGGATCCAGTTCGCAATGAGGAGCGCCGCGGCGGCGCTAATCACATGCGAGACGAGGTTCAGCAGAAATCTAATCACAGCGCGGCCCATCCCTTTCCAATCACGGAGAAGCCCATGACAAGCAACAGTACCGCCATGATAGTTGAGTTGTTGTGCACGAGCCAGACTCGCAGGCTCTCGAGTGGCGCCGCGAGCTGTTTCGAGGCCACGAGGAATGCCACGACAGGAGCAACAACCGTTGAGGCCGCGATCACCACGAATACCGCCACGCCGGCGATCTGGGTTGCCGGCGTGGCGCCAGCCCCAATGATGAGCCCGGCAGACACCGCGAGCAGGAGGTTCTTCGGGTTCACCGCGGCGAGCGCGAACGCGAGGAGGCCCGCGCGAACTGGAGACATCGAATCAAGTGCAGACATCCACTTTGGCAGTTCAGGTTCGGAACCGTCTTTGGGGCGTCCCCGCCACTGCTTGACGGCGAGGAGCACGAGCAGCGCTCCAACGATCATTTTTACGATCGCTGCAACGGTTCCGCCGCCGCCCTCGCCACCGGCCGGAAGAACTGAGCTCAGCAGCGCGAAGGCGACGACTGCAACAACGATGCCCGCGAGCCAGCCCGTCATGAATCCGACGCTCGAAGCGCGCGCGTTCGGCGCGAGTAGCATCAGAATCGTCGCGATTATCGGCAGCGGACTAATTGCGATACCCAGCGCGAGCGGGAGGATGTCGCCGATCACCTGCCCCATAGGTTAGCCCTGCAGAGCGCGCTGCTTGAGCGCTTCGAAGTCGTCGGCGCTGATGGTGCCGTCGTCGAGCAGGGCCTTCGCCCGAGCGATCTCTTCGGCTGGGCTTGGCACGGCAACGCTGCGGATGTACTCGTCGGCAGCGTTCTTTGCGCCTTCCATCTCCTTGGCAGAGCGTTCAGCCATCCCCGAGCCACGCGCGATGATGTAGATGAGTGTGGTCAGGACCGGAACAAAGACGAGGAACACGAGCCACAGCGCCTTCCACCAGCCGCTGAGCTGCTTATCGCGGAAGAGGTCGCTGATCACGACAAAGAGGGCCCAGATCGAGGCGACGAAGACGAAGCCCCAGAAGAAGATGCGGACGATGTCCCACAGGGAGTCGAGAAGTTCCATCAGTCACTGTTCCTTTTGGCAAGCAGAGGGCGAAAGCCGTTGACGCATCACCCGCGACAAGCGGCGCAGCGCGAACGGGGGTGTCGCGACGTGCACCTGAAATCATCCTGCCTCGGGGCTCCGATAGCCAGCCAGACGCTGGCGTAGCCGCGAGAATTCATCAATCATTGGTGAACCCACCGTGGAGCCCCTGCGCGCGCACACGGAGCTACTCGGATCCCTCCTGCTGTGTGGCCTGCCACTCTGAGGCGTAGCGTAGTGCGCGCTGGAGCGATTCGCCGAGCTGTGGGCTCTCGGTAAAGACGCGCTCGGCCCGCAATTGCTCAAGGACCTTCGTGTCACGTAGCTGTCTGTGGACTCGTTGATTCACCCCCGCGAGCACGAGCATTCCTCCGGCACTTCGAAGATCAGCCGCGTACTTCTCGAGCACCTTGATCACCGTGCTTCCCAGCTCGTCCTTCCCGCGCAACCGAAGAATCACGACGGTGCCTGTGCAGTCGCCCCTCGCTTCCGGGAGCTGCGAGCTAAAGACGGGCGCCGATGCGAAAAACAGGCTGCCGTAGGTCACGAGCACCACGACTTCCGACTTGGCCAGCACACGTGGTGGCTCAGACTCAACCGGGAGCTGTGCATGCGGGCCGAACTCCCAACGTTTCACCACGACTCGATTGGATTGTCTGGCGACGTGCAGCACGATCGCAAGGCCAACCCCAACGATCACCGCGTACTGCAGCGGGATGATGAGGGTGAGCACGAACGTCACGGTGAGCACGGTGAGCTGGATCGGACCAGTGCGCATGACCATGGCGATGTCGCGTGGTTTCACGGTGCGAATACCGACGAGGATGAGCAGCCCGGCGAGCGCGGGCATCGCGATGAACCCGATGACTTGGCCAAGCAGGAGGATAACGAGCGCCATGACAATCGCGGCAACGAGGTTTGCGAGGGCAGAGCGGCCACCGGCGGACCGCACGAGGGCGGTGGCCGACATCGACCCGCCGACAGGCATGCCCTGAAACAGTCCTGTGGCCAGATTCGCGAGGCCCTGCCCGCGGAAGTCTGCGGACGGGTCAGCGTACCTGCCGTCTGGGTTGGGAATCGAGCTGCTGATTGCGGCACCTTGGACGAGGCCGACGAGGGCAAGCGAGAGCGCGGGCACGACGAGCTCGAGGGTGAGCGAGAGGTCGGGAAGCGCGAGCCCAGGCAGGGTATTCGGTATCTCGGCGACGTCTGAGACGAGCGCGATGCGCCCCGGACCGAGAAGCGCCGCAGCCCCCGACCCCACCGCAACTGCGACGACCATCCCGAGCGCTCCGAGCGGGGTTCGCTCAAGCACAAGCACAAGCACTATCGTGACAAGGCCGACAAGTACGGTGAGCCAGTCGAATTCGAATAGGTGAAGCGCGGTGTCAAGCGCCCGAGCGACCCGGTTGTCCCCCGAACTCGTGTAGCCCGTGACAGTGTCCAGTTGCCCAAGCACAATACTTACCGCGACCGCGTTGATGAAACCGACGAGCACCGCTGTCGGGATGAACCGAACGAGTTTCCCCGCGCCGGCAAGCCCCAGCCCGAACATCGTGAGGCCCGTCAGAAACGCGAGCGTCGCGAGGGCGATGCCGGCCCCGTCTCCTGACTGCGTCTGGGGCACGTCCGAGATGATGACGGCCATTGCGCCGGTTGCCTGCACGGTCATCAACACGGAACCCGCGGCCAGCGCGCCGCCGATCGTACCGATCAGGTACCCATAGAGGCCGAAGACTGGGTTGACTCCAGCGAGAAGCCCTGCCGCAAGCCCGTCGGGCACGCTTTCGACACCGAGCACGAGCCCAGCCTTCACGTCGGAGGCGACAGTCGTCTTGTTCCCGAACCGTCGCAAGTAGCTTCGCACTGCCCGCCACGCGGCGCTGTTTACCCCGCGCATTCGGTGTCCGTACGCAACGTGTCGACGGCTTCGCGGTTTGTCGCGAACATCGCGGTTCGTTCGGTCAGCCCGAAGTGTGCAAGCCTGCCCCTCAGCTCGGAGCGAGCTCTCGAGTAGCTGAGAGAGAGGCCGCGACGCTCAAGCCACTCTCGAACTCCTGCCAGGGCTTCAGCGCCAGTGACGTCGATGTCGCTGACGCCTTCAAGGTCGAGTACGACGGCGGATACCTCAACGGGTGCCAGACGGACCCGATCTTTCACGCCCTCGGCGATCTCCACCCCATTTGCGAAGAACACGGGAGCTGCAAAACGCAGGATGACCACGCCTGGAGCCGTCTCACCAAGGTCGCTCCGCGCGGCGAACACAGTCTCGGCTCCCTCCGGTGAGCCGTCCGCTGGCCCCAACAGGTCGATGCGCGGGTGCGCGGCTCGACGCGCGAGGTTCACGAGTGAGAGCACAAACGCGAGCCCCAACCCACCGAGGGGCCCCAGTACCAAGACTCCGAGGAAACAGGACGCTCCGACGAGGCACTCGGACCGCGACTGCGCCCACAGCGCCTTCAGCTCTCCGAGGCCGAGTAGCCGGACGACGGCAACCGCGACGACTGCACCAATGGCGGGCGCGGGTATCGTTGCCAGGATCGACGTCCCGAAGAGCAACAGCAGTAGCGCCCCCACGGCCGTCACCAGTGTCGGAAGCTGGGTGCGCGACGACGCGGCATCCATCGCCGCGGTCCGGGACGTTGATGATCCCACGGCGAAAGACGAAAACAGGCCAGCAATGACGTTCGCGGTGCCGAATGCGAACAGGTCGCGATTGGGCTTCGTTCGATACCCGTTCTTCTCAGCATACGAGCGTGACACGAGCAGCCCCTCGGCGATGGTCACCATCGTGAGAGCGAGCGCAGAGGGGATCAGGCTGAGCCATTCCGCAACGCTGATATGCGGCACCGCAAAAGTTGGTGGTCCGGCGGTAACCTCACCAAGCACTGCGACGCCGCGTGATTCAAGGTTGAGCCACCATGTTGCGAGGCTTCCGAGCACGAGCACGACGAGGGCCCACGGCGCTATTGGCGCCAAGCGCCTGCCGCCGAGCAGGATCGCGATCGCGAGCACGCTCATTCCGAGCGACCACGGGTTGACCTCTGCGAGCGAACCGAGGAGCTCTCCCGCCTTTTCAACGAACTCACCGCCGCGAGCAACGCTAATTCCCAGCATCTTGGCCGTTTGACTCACGAGGATGTCGAGCGCCAAACCACCGACGAAGCCGATCAAGATCGGCTTCGAGAGAAAGCTCGCGAGAAAGCCCAGCTTGAGAAGCGAGGCGACAATGAACATCGCTCCGCTCAAGACGGCCTGTGCTGCGGCCATCACGGCAAAGTTCTCTCCGGCCACCCCCAGCGCGGTGAGCGACGAGAAGACGAGTGCCGCCGCCGCCGCGTCGGGCGAGACGACGACCTGCCGGGAAGATACTACGAACGTGTACGCGATGGCCGGAAACACGAGTGCATAGAGCCCCGCGGTTGCAGGCAGCCCGGCCGTTTGGGCATAGCCGATGTTCAGCGGAATTGCGATCGCAAGCAGCGTCACTCCCGCGAGTATCTCTCGGCCGATATTCTCTCGGGTCACGCCGCGCAGGGGGCCGCGCCATCTGCTCATCGTGGGATCACTCACTTCACCGTCTGTCGTCAAGTCACCATGGGCGTTCGCCAAAGGTTCACACTGCTACGAGTCAACTCTGCCAAGTGGATCGCACTGGGCACACGATTCTGGCTGCGATTCACCTGAAATTGAGGATCTGTGCTTCTCCTCACGGTCGACTGGAAGCTCTCATCAATTGCTAATGACGTTTTGCTTCAGAGGTGGCCGCCGGCGCCGGTCCAACGGACGATAGACGGGAGAAACCCCTCATTGTGTGATTAGAAAGTGACTTCAATGGCCACAACGTTCTCCCGTTCCGTTTCGCTTCTCGCGTGTGGTGCGCTCGCACTCACTCTCGCGGCGTGCAGCTCCCCCGCCCCAGAAGAGAACGAGAGCGCAGCATGCGACGCGTACACCGCATTCGTGACGACCGTTGATGATGCACGTGCGTCGCTTTCCGCCTCGTCCACAATCGAAGAGATCAACGTTGCCCGCGACGACGTTCGCGGGTCGTACGAGAAGCTGCAGGAGGCACTCGTCGAGGTGAACAAGGACAGGGACTCGGCGCTCGAGAGCGCTTGGGCCGACTTCGACAAGGCGGTCACAAACATCGATCCCAACATGACAATCCCTGATGCTGTTGCCTCGCTCCAGGAAGAAGTCGCTGGCATCGAGACAGCCAAGCAGGGGCTCGACAAGTCACTCGCCTGCAGCTAACCGCGACGCAATCGCCGAGGAGACGTAATGTTGAATGAAATGACGAGCGCGGAGATCTCTGCACGCGCCACAGACGCGGTCCGTTTTGGCTACGCGATGGTCGAAAGCTACAGGACCATGTACGCGCAGGCAATCGATGCGACAGATCCACGTTTCCTCGGCGGGTTCGGCGTGTACCGCCACTACCGTGAGCCCTCCACTCCGGAAAGTCGCGATGTCATTACCCCGAACAACGACACGCCGTACTCCTGGATCTGGTTCGACCTCCGGGCGGAGCCAGTCGTCGTGACTGTCCCAGAGATCGACAGGTACTACATCATCCCGATCGCCGACCTGTACACGATTTACTCGGGCTACATCGGCACGCGGCTGACCGGCTCGGGCGCCGGCTCATATCTCGTCGCCGGCCCGAACTGGCGCGGCGAAGTTCCAGCCGGCATTTCGGGAGTGATCAGAGTCACGACCGACTTTGCAATGTCAGCGACCCGCACGGAGCTCACGAACGACGGCATAGATAGCCTCGCCGCTGTTCAGTCGTCGTACGAGGTTCAACCGCTGAGCGCCTTCCTCGGCGAGCCGGCCCCGCCCGCAGCTCAGCAGCTTGAGTGGCCGGTCTGGGACGAGGAGGGCGCGGCCGGGCTGTGGTTCTTCGATACCCTTGACTTCCTGCTCGGGCTCTCGCCTGTGCTTCCAGAAGACGCCGAGATCCGCGCACGGATGGCGGAGATAGGTCTCGACGGTACTGGCACTTTTGCGGCGAAGCAACTCACCGCAGAAGCCGCGGCGGCATTCACCGCGGGCCAGGCACAGGCGCTCGCGGAGATGTCGGCGCGCGAGAAGACGATGCAGTCAAATCTTGGGCTCTTCGGCACTCGCGAGGAAATGTCTGGCAAGTATGACGACCGCAACCAGGGGGCAAAGATTGGGCTCTACGGGCTGCCGCCTGAGGAATCATGGTATGGCGGCTGGCTTGTCGAACCGACGGGAGAGTTCCTTCAGGGGTCGCCCGGATACACCGTGCGGTTTGATGCCGATGAGCTCCCGAAGGCGCGGTTCTTCTGGTCGGCGACGATGTACACGCTGCCAATCCGTTACTTGAGCCAGAACCCGATCTCGCGCTACTCGATCGGCGATCGAACCGACGGCCTCGTCTACGGCGAAGACGGAAGCCTGACGCTCGCTTTCACCCATTCCGAGCCCACTGATCCTGCGCTTCGCGCGAACTGGCTGCCTGCACCGGAGGGCCCGTTCACTGTGATCCTGCGGGCCTACGGTGCTGACGAGACGATGGTCCGCGGCGAGTACAGGGTCCCGCCCGTCGTGAAGTACGCCGGCTAGCGCCGGACGTCGCGCGCAGGGGCACTCCCCACGCGCGAGATTCCGGCGGGTTGCTCTCCCCCACCCCAGCAACCCGCCGGATCCTGTGTCGTGACTGTGCACAGGCCAAGGTCTGTATAGAATTCCCAGCATGGGGGGTTCAGAGTCACAGGGGCGTTCAGCGACGGCCTGGTTTTTTGCGACGCCCCCGGACACCCGCAACGGGTGGATGATGCGCGAGCGGCTGAACCTCACTCTCTCGCACGACATTGCCACCCATGCGGCTGTTATCGTCGAGGCTCCGTCTGGATATGGGAAGACAGTCGCACTGTCGCTGTGGGCACGTACTCAAACCTCGCCAACCGCGTGGTTGACTGTGTCTTCCCACGACACCGAGGCGGCGCAATTGCTATCTGGCGTGCTCACGGCGCTCGCGAGGGTGTCGCCAGAGGTACCGCCGCTGAGCACGCTGCTTCGCAGGCTGCAAGACGGTGACATCCTCGCACAGCCAGCGGTTGTGGAACTCCTCGAACTCGTGTTGAGCGATTTCCCCGACACCGTGCTCGTCATTGACGATGCGCACCTCACCTCCGCAACAGCTTTCGAAGCCGTGATCCTGCCGCTGATCGCGCACGGGAGAGGCCGCCTCCGGCTGATCGTCGCTGCCTCACGAGACATTCGTACCTGGTGTGCACGCGAACTCGCGCACGGTTCCGCTACCATCATTGACGCGCAGCGCCTCTCGTTTACAGCCGACGAACTCGAGGAGCTCGCGACTCAATTCGCGGGGCCCCAGGGAGAGAGCCTCCAGGCCGCAGATCTGTGGGACGAGACACAGGGGTGGCCAGTCGCAGTCCAGTTCGCGCTGCAGAGCGGGATCGCCTACCCGAAGCACGAATCGGCTGAAACCGAGACGATCACCCGCTACGTCGAGTCAGCAGTGCTCGGCGGGCTCGACGAGTCGCTGCGTGACTTCATTGTCGCGGCGACAACGTGCGGCCGGCTCACGGGCGACCTCGCGCAGCACCTCACTGGCTGCTCAGACGCCGCCGCGCTGCTTGAGGAATGCCACAGTCTCGGGCTCTTCCTCGACAGGTTCCAGCACGCCACATCCACCACCGTCTACCGATGGCACTCGGCTTTCGCACGCCACTGTCAAGCGATTCAGGCACGCAACAACCCGAGTGGGTATTCCAAGCTGCACCGACGTGCTGCCGAGTGGCTCTCAACTCGCTATCCGGCAGAGGCCGTCAACCACGCACTCGCATCTCACGATCCTGAGTATGGGCTTCAGATCGTCGAGCAAAACTGGCTGCAACTCATCACTGGCGGGCAGGCCGGCACGCTGAACTCCGCATGCGCACAGTTCCCCGCCCCGTGGGACAGCGTTCCTTCGTTACAGCTCATCCGCGCCTGCGTGCTGGACGTATTCGGAGACCGGCACAGCGCCGAGATGCTTGCGGCCCAGGCCAGAAGTGCGCTCCGGCAAAACCCTCCCGACCCGCAAGCACTCGCCCACTCAACAGCGGCCTTCGCAGACCTCTTCCTCATCCACGAGCAGACCGGACTGCAGACCGCGGTTGAACACGCGCACGCGCTCCTGACGAGCGCGCCAATGACAACAAGCCAGTATCTTCACGGAGTATTTCTCGTTGGCTGGTCGTCGATGCGGCTCCGCAGCAACCCCTCGCGGGCGATTAGCCTGCTCGCGTCGGCCGCGTCTGGCGCACGAGACGCGGGGCATGCGGTGCTCGCCGACCGCGCGACCGCGAACCTGTCGCTCGCACTCGCCGTTGGCGGGCGACTCGCCGAAGCACAGTCGACGTTAGAACAGTTGTTGAGCGTGCAGAACCTCATCGAATGGGAGTACTACGACGGCGGCATCGACGTGATGGCGGCGGTGCTCATCGCGTTCTGGAGAAATGATCTCGATGCTGTCGTGAGACTCGGGCGAGAACTCCACGCTCACGGCGGCCATGACAGCTCATACGCCGCGCTCGCGCGCGTGCACTTTGCGTTCGCCGCTGCACGGCTACACGACAACAGCCTGATCGACGAGGCGGCCAAGATGCTGCGAGAGATCTCAAGCAGCGAGAAGCATGGGGTGCCGTGGCCTGCCTATCGTCGGATCGGTGCGGCCCACCTCGCTATGGCCCGCGGCGACGAGGAGGGCGCGCTCAGGGAACTCGAGAGCATCGTCGATTGGCAGAGCATTCCCACGACACTCGTGCTCGCGGCTGAGCTGTACCGGCGACTCGGGAAACACGATCAGGTGATGGCAATGCTCGGGGGCATCACCAAACAGGAAGTCGTCTCCTACACCTACGCAAGCGCGCAGTTCACCCAAGCTGCCGTCGCGTGGTCACGCCGTGACCGCGCGACTGCGCACCAACGTCTCGAGCGCAGTCTTGCTGTCGCCGCGCGAGAAGGGATCATTGCCCCGTTCGTTGACCTCGATGACATCGGGCGCGAGCTGCTGACAGAGCATTCTTCGTGGGGAACTGAGTTCGAGTCTTTCATCGCGGCCCGGCTCGCCTACCGCCCCTCGGGCGGGACGCAGGACTCCCCTGCACCCTCGCAGCTATCGCTTCGCGAACGAGAGATTTTCAGTTATCTGGCGACAACGATGACTGCGGAGGAGATCGCTGCAGAGCTGCATGTCTCAGTGAACACGGTTCGCTCGCATCAACGTTCGATCTATCGAAAGCTCGGGGTCAATACTCGACGTGAGGCCGTCCGGGCACACAAGCTGAACCGATAGCCGCTTTTGGCGGCTAGTGGTGCAGCAGGGCCTTTGCCAAAATGATCACGATCCCGAATGCCGCAGTTGACGCCGCACCGATCAAGCGAACATGGATCGCCGCGCCCTTCCGTGAGTAGGCAAGGTAGCCCAGGATGGCGAGCACTCCAACGATCGCCCACAGTGCGAGCCAATCCGCTGTACGCGCCTCGAACACGCCAAGCGCGCTGAGTACCAGCGGAATCGCGGGAGGTATGACAGCAGTGAGAAGCCCGCGGGAGCGGGTCAGGGAGTGCCTGAATGCGACCCCCAGTGACACGTGCGCAGCCGCGTTGCCGCTGTGCGCAGCAACTGTTCCAGCGTAGACGTGAGCCGCCCAGAAGACCCCGACAGTAATCGCGATGAACGCGAGCGTCTGGACTGGCCCTTGGCCAGTCGAACCTGCCACCGCGATGAGTCCCGCGACGAGAATGAGGCCGTACACCCCCTCCTCGGTCGACAGATGGACCTGCTGCAGGAGGTCAGGTTGCTCCGCCTCCTCGCGAGAGGGTTCCGACATGTCGCTCGCTTCCTTGTTCATGGTCAACACAATGATATCCGACAGACGTCGCGCCTCGAATTAGGCGGCGGTCGCCGCGACGCGGAGCCGCCACAGCGAAGTAACCTCGCGGGATCGCGCCGCATGCAGTATGTCAGTGGCGTCAGACGCGCGGCCGTGGGCAGGCGTCGTGTCGAGACGGTCGATCACTTCGAGCCCGGCGCGGGCAATTGCGTCTAGCAGCATCACCCGCGTGCGCAATCCAAGGAGCTCTGCGAGATCGGAGATGACGAGCCAGCCCTCGCCCCCTTCCGACAGGTGATTCGGCAGGCCGGCAAGAAAGCTCAGCAGCATCTGGCTTCCGGGATCGTAGATCGCCGCGTCGAGCGAGGTGGCCGCGCTGCCCGGCAGCCACGGCGGGTTGCAGACGATGAGCGAGGCCCGACCGTCGGGGAACATGTCGCACATTCGTGCCTCCGCGACCTCCTCGATACCGAGACGCTCGAAGTTCTCAGTCGCGCAGTGAACCGCCCGCTGCTGCACGTCGGTGCCGATGACGCGACCGATCCCACGCTTCGCGAGTACTGCCGAGAGCACGCCAGTACCGGTACCAATGTCGAAGGCGAGATCGTGTGCCGGAAGTGGCGCGGTAGCAACGAGGTCGACATACTCGTGGCGCGTCGGCATGAACGTGCCATAGTGGGGGTGGATCTTCGCTCCGAGGCTCGGCACGTCGACCCCGTTCACGTACCACTGATGCGCGCTCAGCACGCCGACGAGTTCCTGGAGGCTGACAACTGCGCGATCCTGCTCGCCTAAGGCAAGCTCCCCGTAGGCGAACCGGATAGCCGCATCGACCTCGGGCGCGCGCGGCAGCGGGATGCTCACGACGCCACACTGCAGTTCAAGGGGAATCAGGATCAGTGAAAGCATCCGAGAGCGCTGAGCACGCGTCTGCCGGATCCGGTAGAACTGCTCCGCCGCGATCGCGGGCGCTGCGCCGCGCTTACCTGCCCTCGCGCCCTGCTTCGTGAGGCGACGGCCGATAGCGCTCAGGATCTGCTTTGCGCCCTGAAAGTCGCCCTGCCAGAGCATGGCCGTTCCCTGCGAGGCAAACCCGATGGCGCGGTCAGCAGTGAGCCTGTCGTCGACCAACACGACGTGCTTCGGTGCTGGCCGCTCGCTCGCGCTCAACCACTTCGCCGACGATTGCGCTCCACGCTCTTCCCAGGTCACTGCCGTTCGAGCGGGATGCTGTTGCATGATCGGGCGCCGCCTTCCGGTCGGATCTCTGTGGGGCCGTGAGCCGCGCAGGCGCGACACGACGAAAGACATCACCCAGTCTACCGGCGGGCACCCCGCCGACGTGCTGAGCTGGCTCGCTGCGGCGGATTCATAGATCGTCGCGCGCAGCGTCCGGCAGTGCTACATTCAGAGCATGGCAGAGCAGCTTGGTTCACAGGGCGCAGCTGGCAGCGCCGTCGCACGGCGAATGGTGCGGGACGACTGGGAGTGGATTCACCAGTGGTTCGAGGACGAGACGCTCAACACCGAGCTCGGCCCGCTCGACAACGAGTGGCTCGAACACGTGCTCACTGAGAACGATGGCGTCGAGCTCGTCATCGAAGCCGCGCACCCCGCCACCGGCAAGCTCGCGCCCATTGCACTCGTCGGCGTCGTCTGGGGCGCACCCGAAGCCGACCCGAGAGCCGGAGGAGGCGCCGAGGACGCGGTAACGGGCGACAGAGCGGCCGAGACCGGCCACGCGATCACCGACCTCGCGATCGACCCCGCGCGGCGGGGCTTCGGACTCGGGCGAACAGCCATCAACGCGACAATGGCCTGGCCCGATCATCCCGCGACAGACTCATGGATCGCGTTCGTTGACCAGGAAAACGAGGGTGCGAGACGCTTCTTCGAAGCGATCGGATGGACGTACGAAGGCCTCGACGGCGAGGGTGATGACGCGATGCACCGCTTCGCGACCCACGCCCCGTAGCGGGCAGCAGCGAGCCAGCTGGTCAAGCCTCAAGCCTATCCCCCGCCCCTGAGAACGGATTGATCCGGCCTTCATAGTCTGGAGGTGTTCACACGACGCACCGCTCAGGAGGCATGGAATGAAAGCTGCACGCTACTACGGCAAGAATGACGTCCGCATCGAGGAGATCGAAGAGCCAGCGCTGCGCCCAGGCACCGTGAAGATCGCGCCTGCGTACAACGGGATCTGCGGCAGCGATCTGCACCTCTACCATGACGGCCCGATGCCGCCCGCCCCGACCGACACCGCCGCACACCCAATTTCAGGCGAGACCCTCCCAGTCGTGTTCGGCCACGAATTCTCGGGCGTCGTCGAAGAGGTCGGCGAGGGCGTCACCGGAATCGCAATCGGCGATCGCGTCGCCGTCGAACCGCTCATGGTGTGCGGCGTCTGCCACGCCTGCAAGGCTGGAAAGTACAACCTGTGCGAGAAGATGGGGTTCATCGGCATCTCGGGCCTTGGCGGTGGGTTGTCCGAGCACATCGTCGTTGAGAAACGCTGGGTACACAAGGTTGGCGATATGCCGCTCGACCAGGCCGCGCTGCTCGAGCCGCTCGCTGTAGCGCTGCACGCTGTCCGCCATGCCGGTGCCGACAACGCCGCGGGAAAGACAGCCGTCGTCGGCGGGGCGGGCCCGATCGGGCTGCTCACCGCAGCTGTGCTCCGTGCGTACGGCGTGAAGACAATTGTCAGCGAGGTCTCCCCTGAGCGGCGCGCGAAGGCGAAAGACACCGGTGTTGCCGACGTTGTCGTTGACCCCTCAGTTGAGGGGCTTGGCGATGTCGTGCGCGAACAGACAGGCGGCGCGATGGCTGACTTCGCGTTCGACGCTGCCGGTGTCGGCGTGGTACTCGATCAGTTGTTCGACGCTCTCGGGGCGGGCGGCCGACTTGAGGTGATCGCTCTGCACACGCGACCCTACGAGCTGGACGTCACAGGCAAGCTCACCATGCAGGATCGGGTGCTCGGCTCCGCAATCGGCTACGCGAACGACCACGCCGAGGCGATCAGGCTCGTCAACACGGGACTCGTCGACCTCGCCCCGTTCATCACGAGCAAGATCACCATCGACAACATCGTGAAGGACGGCTACGAGAAGCTGCTGCACGACCGCAGCGAAGTCAAGATCCTCGTATCGATGAGCTAGCGAGCTCCGGTCGTGCGGTGAACTCGGCGTTCTCCGCCGGGCCAACCGCACGACCACCGCAAGTAGGGGATCTACTAGAGCTGAGCGACAATCGCGCTCGCGCGATCCTGCTGTCCGGTTTCTTTAAGTAGCGCGATGAGTTCACCGGCCGCAAGCAACCGTTCCTTGCGTTTCTTCGCGGCACTGAACCCCTCGAACGCAGACTCGAGCCCCCAGACCGCTGCCTCGGTGTCGCCCCTGTCACGGTGGATTTTGCCTGCCAGCCAGAATGCGTGGGATGCGTCGGCGAGCATGCCGAGCTGCGCAAATTCTTCGCCGGCGCGGAGCGCCTCCGAGGCGGCCCGTTCGCTGTCGAGACCGTCACCGAACGAGCGGCCGCGGGTCGCTGCAAGCGACCGAGCGAGCGTGTCACGAAGCGTCGCCCGTTCGATGCCCCACTCCTGTGCGCGCTTCTCAGCGAGTTCCTCGGTGAGCCCCGCCCTGTCGAGCTCTGGGTGCGCAGCAAGCGCGGCCGCAGTCGCGCGAATCTGCGCTTCGGCGTCGTTCATGCGATCAGCGACAGGAGCCCAGGCGGCGAGTATCGCAGCGAGGGTCCCTGCGTCGGCACCGCCCGAGCGGAGCAGCGGGAGTGCGCGGCCGAAAAGCGCGTGGGCGCGTTCCTCGTTCCTGTCGAGAGTCGCACACTGCGCCGCCTCCGCCGCGGCGAGTCCAGCTCGTTCGAGCCAGCCTGCCGTCTCAAGTGGGGTGATCGCCTCTGCATAATCGCGAGTGGCTGCCGAGTAGTCTTTTCGCGCTGCGGCTTCCTCTGCCCGGGCAAGCAGCGAGTCGGGGCCGATCGCTGCGTCCGGCGCCGCTTCCGGTTCATGAACCGACGTGCCGCTATCTGTGAGCTTGCTCCACAGCCGAGCGAGCCCCGAGCGCTGTGGCGGTGCGTCGGGCGTTGCTACAGGAGCGACAGAGTTTGTCGGCACGGCCTGGACAGCGGGTTCGCCCGCACCCCCATATGCCGGTCCAAAGTCGAGCGGTGATGTGGCACGCTCCGCCGCGAGCGCCCGCTCAACGAGGTCAGCGTAATATGTTGTGCCCGAGCGCGCGTCAAACGCCGATGAGTATCCGCGCGACTTGCCGAGTGCCCACGCGTGCAGTTCGGCAACTGTCATGTCGCGTCCCTGCTGCCCGACACCAGGCAGCGAGATTCCTGTCGACTGCTCGCCGCTGTCGAGGTTCGCTGAGAGCCCGGCCAGCAGCCCGAGCAGAAACCGCAGGTGCTGCAGCGGTGATGGCGGGTCAGTCAGCATGTCCCTGTAGTCGCCCCGCAACTCCCTGAGCGCGCGTTCGAAGTGCCCGCCACGCGCGAGCAGTTCAAAGCTCTGACCGCGCGAGGAGGCGAGGTCGCGATTCGCTCGGGTATCACTCGCTGTCGCGCGATTGTAAAAGTTCAGCGACTCGGCTGGCTGCCCGAGGTTCAGTGCCGCAAGCGCGGTCGCGTGAAAGGTCTTCGCCGGCTCGATATTGCACCTGCCGTCCTGAGTCCTACCGAGTTCGAAGGCCTCGGCGAATCGCCCCTGCTCCATGAAGAAGTCGGTCTGCCTGCCAATCACGCACGCATGGCAGTCGTCGAAATCGTCGCGCGGGCTCGAGATCCAGGCGAGGCGCCGTTGCTCGGCATCGGTGGCGCCCGACTGCCACGCCCAGCCAAAGCGCGCGGCGAGCACCGCAGAGATCCCGCTGCCCTGCAGTTCGAAGCGCCGCTGCATGTCGTCGAGGAACGCCTCCGCTTGAGCCGCAGTAATCTGCGGGAAGTCGGGGAGGTCGCTTGCGACCCACTTGAACTCCCAGAACAGGTTGTGCTCGTCACTCGCGTCAAAGAGCTCAGGGCTCGCATCCCAGTGCCGCAGGGCTCGCGCGAACACGACGAAAGATTTCGCTCCTTCGCCGCCAAACGTGTACGCCTCAACGAGATCGAGAAGCGCCTCGGCGAGGTGTTCTTGTGGTCCGTCTGCCTCGATCTTGCGGGCTGCGGCCTCGGCTGCCGCGGTCCTGGCAGTACCGTAGGGCATGTGGCGGATGTTGTGCAGCTCTTGTGCGGCGTTCATTTCGCTCCTCAGGAGTTGGAGTCGGGGTTCGAGTCGGGGCCCGCGGTGGGGCCTTGAGCCGCGTCTGTGGCGGAGCTTGGAGCGGAAAGCGCTGCATCGAGGAGCACCCCGAGCGAATCAGACAGCGCCGCAGACTCGGCTGAGCGTAGCCCCTCGCCTGCAAGCATCACAGCTGACAGGTACAGCGAGCGCAACCCGGCGTCGAACACGTCGCCGCCAGGGGACGCAAGCAACCGGCGTGCGACAGGCGAGCGATCGTTGAGCACGAGAGTGCGCGTGCGCGCCTGGCTCTCCCCTGCGAACGAGTCGAGTAGGCCGTCCCACAGGTCGGGAGATTCGCCGCGTTCGCGATCCAGATCTCGCTTGTGTTCGCCCTCAGAGTCGCGCAGCAGCATCGCAGGCACGGTGTCTGGTTCGAATGCCCGAAGGATCGCGTCGCAGTCCTCATCGGCGAGCACGCCGCGAGCGAGGCTGAGCGCGCCCGCGACGGCCATCTCGCGTTCGACCCCGGGCATACCGAGCACCTGCACGAGGTCAGACGACGTGAGCTCTCGCACATTCCAGCCTGGCTTTGCCGCAAGTTTCGCGAGCAGATCAGAGTCGTAGACGTACCCGGCGTTGACGACGACGAGCCCCTGCGCGCGGGCGACAGCGGCAACGCGCTGAAATGCCTCTGTCGTCGACGTGTACACGAGTTCGCCCTGTGCGGCGACTGCCGCGAGCGTCATGGGGCCGTCGCTTGTTTCAAACGGCAACACCTCTGAGACGAGACTCAGCATGTCGCTGTCGGTGAGTGCGATCGCACGGAGTGCGAGATGGTGCGTCCGCAGCACCTGCTGTGTGAGCTGGCTCGGAGTGCGCAGCGTGTCGAGCGCCCAGCGCTTCACCTGTTCGCCGAGCGCATCGCGCACGCCAAGCAGGATCTCGTCGTCATGCAGCTGCTCACGCGAAGCCGTCGGCGAGAGCGTGTCGCTGTCGATCACCGCGCGGATGAAGAACGCCCACTCCGGGAGCACCCGATCGGTTCGGGCACTGAGGAGCATCCTCTTCATGTAGACCCTGTGCTGGCCTGAACCAGGCGTCACCGCCTGCGGCAGGATGAAGGCGACGCCAGTCACGCCCGCGACAGGGAGGTCGAGGTCGATGTGGCCGAGCGGCGTGAACCCGAAGGTGCGCTCACAGTACTCGGTGAGCGCACGGGAGCGGGCGGAGCCGCTCGGGTGCTCGACGCGCCACGGCAGTTCGGGCTCCGTGACCCGCCTCCACACCGTCTCGGGTGTCTCGCTCTTCCCAACATCCTCGAACGGCACGCGGACGGCAACGTCGAAGGGAAGCAGCGACGCGTACTCGCGGGCGAGCCCGAGCACGGTTTCATTCGCAAGCCAGTGGCTGGTGTCGCGGCGGGCGGTGAGTCGCACAGTCGTGCCGATCTCGATCTCGGGGCCGGCGTCAGGCAGTTCGGTCACGTCGAAAGTGCCATCGGCGCGGCCGTGCCAGCGGATTGGCACCGTGCCAGGTTTCGCCGAACGCGAGGTGAACTCGATCTGTTCGGCGACCATGAACGCGGCGAGCATGCCGATCCCGAACTGGCCGATGAACTCTGCCCGGCCAGTGCCGAGAGCCGCATCGCGTTTCGACGAACGACCGATCGTGGCGAGCAGCTCAGTCGCCTCATCGGCTGTCAGGCCAATGCCCGTGTCTGACACTTCAAGCGTCGCGTTGCCGCCCGCATCGACGTCCGTTTGGAGCCGGATCCGCAGTAGCGCGGCCGGATCCATCGCCGCTCGCGCGGTCACCGCGTCAACCGCGTTCTGGATGAGTTCGCGGAGATACACCTGTGGCCCGGAATAGAGGTGCCTGGAGAGCAGGTCAACCATTCCGGAGAGGTCGACTTGAAAGCGTTCGGACACAGTATTCCTAGAGTTGGCGAGGTGGGGCGAAAACGGCGAGGGCGAGGGCGCTTAGTCCTGCGGCTTCGCTTTCTCCCACGCCTCGGGGAAGACCTCGTTCATGCGCTCGAACGCAGACATGCTCGTGTTGATGACGCAGAGCAGGTGCTGTGAGAGCTGCTCGTCGGTGAGGCCGTGCTCGTAGTCGACGTTCAGCTCAGTGTTCACGCGCACGTTGCCGGCGTCGTCGCGCGCGATGTAGACCTTCGGCCACAGCTTCTCGCGGTTCCAGTCATTCGCTGTCTCGAGTGCTTTCAGGTAGTCGGACTCGGCGAGTTCGCCGCGCCAGAAACCGCGCACGCAGAGCAGTTCGTCGTTGTCGCCGTTCACGAAGAAATAGAACGAGCCGTACTCCCAGCCGCCCCCGATGTCGCCGTCCGAGTCAACGTTGTAGGACCACCCTGCCTGCTCGAGCGAGTGCTTGATGCGGTCCTTCGACAGTGGCTTAAGCGCGCCACCTGCGGCGGGGACTGGAGCGTCCTTCGTGAAAAAACCCATGATTGGCGTTCCTTTCGGGTCGGTTTCTCCAGTTTAGGCAGTTTCAATGACAAACACGTCGAGCCTCCGGGTGGTGGCCGAAGATTCTTCAGCGCACTCCCGGAAGCGTCACCGAGCCAGCAGCCGCAAGCGTGTCGCGGGCGAGCGCTACTGGAACACCGTGAGCCCGTACAGCACGAACACGAAGAGGTGCGCGGCACCGTGCAACGCTGTCACCCGCTTGCCGAAGAACGTTGTCATCGTCAGCAGCAGCGACACCGCAAGCAACACAAGGTTCGTGGGCCCCTCGCCGAGCGTCACTGTCTGGCCGGTGAGGAGGCCGATAGTGAGCACCGCGGGGATTGTGAGCCCGACAGTCGAGACGAGGGCGCCGTGGCAGAGGTTGCTCACGCGCTGAATCTCCCCGGCGAGCGCCGCACGAATCGCGGTGATCGTTTCGGGGAGGAATACGATCATCGCGATCAGGATCCCGGAGAGCGCGACTGGCGCCCCGAGCCTGTCGAGCCCCTCGTCCAGAAGCGACGCCATGTCGTGCGAGAGCAGCACGATCGGAACGACCATCATGACGAGCAGGATCGCGCGTGCAACGAGCTCGGGCCTGTGCTGCGCGAGCGCTCCCGCGAGCTTGCTCTGGGCGCCGGCGTTGTCTGTCCGTGCGGCGCCCACCCCCTCGGCGGAAATCGTCTCCGCATGTTCGACGAGCACGACCTCTTGGAAGTCGGCGCGCTGCGCACCCATCTGGCGCACAAGGAAGAAGGCATAGAGCATCACGGTCAGCCCGATGATCGGGATCTCCTGGCCCGCGGTGTACGAGCCGTTCACGCCGATGATTGCTGGAAGCGCGAACGCGACGGTGACGAGCACGACAAGCAACGAGAGGTATGCGGAGACACCGGACCTGTTAGGTCGCAAGTTGCTGTGTCGGAGCCCGCCGACAAGCAACGACACACCGATGACGAGGTTCAGAATGATCATCGACACCGCCATCACCGAGTCGCGAGCGATCGTTGCGTGCTCGCCGGGGCCGAGCATCACGGCGGAGATGAGGATCACCTCGATCAACACAATCGACAGCGTAAGCACAAGGGTTCCGTAGGGGTCGCCAAGTTTTTCAGCGAGGTGCTCAGCCTCGGTGACAACACCAGACGCTGCAACGAGGATGACGGCGACGATGAGTCCGAGGATCGTGAACAGGACGGGCGTCGGCAGGTCCCCGTCGAGCAACTTCCCGCCAAGCACAAGGACGAGCACGCTCCCCCATCCAAGCGCGAGCTTCGTTAGCGCCGCTGGAGTGAGCACTGTCCGAAAGACTGAAGGTGTAACTGTGGTGGTTGACATCGCGAGGCCTTCCCCGGTTCTGCGGGGCCGTCCCCATACAACACAGAACCGCCGGGTCGTCCCGACGGCATTGTACGTTCAAGTCTAGCCGCCGCAGGCGAGTTTCGCACGGCCGTCGCCACCATGCGCAGCCGGTGCACACGGACGGCGATCGATAGACTCGTTCAATGCCCAAATCGCCCGCGAACACGCCGCCGAAAGTCCGGCTCCCCTTCGAGGTGTGGGCGCTCGTCGCCGGCGGGTTCACCGTCGCGCTGGGCTATGGCGTCGTTGCACCAGCGATCCCACAGTTCGCGCTCGAGTTCGGCGTGAGCACGTTCGCAGCATCCGCGATCGTGAGCGCCTTCGCGCTCATGCGTCTTGTGGGAGCGCCCCTCGGCGGCTGGTTCGTGAGCAGGTTCGGTGAGCGGGCGACGTACACGACCGGGATCCTGATCGTCGCCGCTTCCACGGGCGCCGCGGCGTTCGCAATGAACTATCCTCAGTTTCTCGTCTTGCGCGGGCTCGGCGGCCTCGGGTCAGCGATGTTCACCATCGCCGCGACAGCCCTCCTCGTCGAGGCGAGTCCTCCGCAAGGCAGAGCCCGCGTGGCGAGCGTCAACGCGGCGGGCTTCCTCCTCGGAGGCCTGCTCGGCCCCGTGCTCGGCGGCGTCGTCGCAGGCTTCGGCATCCGCGCGCCATTCATCTTCTACTTCTTCACGCTCGTCGCTGCCGCGATCCTCGTCACCATCGCGCTTCGCAGCAAGCACGCGCTGCCGCGTACTGCCGACGGCCCCCGCCAGGCTGGCGAGGAGCTGCAATTGCGAGATGCCCTTGCCCTGCCGACGTACCGCTCACTCCTGCTCTCGGTATTTGCGTTCGGCTGGACTTCGTTCGGTGTTCGGGTGTCACTGATCCCGATCTTCGTCGCCGTTGTGTTCGCTGGCGACGCGACGACGGCGGCCTGGGTACTCGCGGCGTACGCAGCGGGCAACGCGATCTTCATCTTCCCCGCTGGTCGGTGGAGCGACTCGATCGGCCGCACGCCGCTCCTGTCGTTGGGGCTCGCCGTGCTCGCCGCGGCCTTCCTCGCGTTCCCGTTCGCGGGATCGCTCTGGGTCGCGATGGCGATCATGGTCGTCGCCGGCGCGGGCTCGGCGCTCGCGAACCCTGGCCACCAGGCGGTCCTCGCCGACATACTCGGGCAGCGCCGCGGTGGCATGGTCGTCTCGACGTTCTCCATGTCGAGCGACCTCGGCGGGGTCCTCGGGCCGCTCATCGCGGGGGCGATCGTCGACGTCGCCGGCTTCGACTGGGCATTCGGGCTCACCGCCGCGCTGCTCGCAGCGGCTGCCATCGGGTGGCTCGCCACGGCGAAGCACACCGCCGCGCTGACAAAGGGCTAGCCGGGCGGCGCGAACCGCGCCCGGCTACCCGCCTACTCGCCTTCGAGGTCGTCGAGCCCAGGCATCCAGGTCAAGCCGGGGACTCCCCAACCACGCTTGCGCTGGATCTTCTGCGCCGCACGATTCTCCGGGTGAACGAGCCTGTCGACATAGAGCAGGCCGTTCAGGTGATCGAACTCGTGCTGCATGATGCGCGCGAACCAGCCGCTCGCCTCGACCTCAAAAGGCTTCCCGTCGATGTCCTGCGCACGAAGCAGGGCACGCGAGGAGCGCCGCAGCGCGAACCGTTCGCCCGGGAACGAGAGGCACCCTTCAACCTCATCTTCTTCGGGGAGCCCCGGCTCGAGCGGCGCGATCCACAGCTCAGGGTTGATCGCGACGCCCTCGGCGGGCGCCTCGTCCTGATCCTCGTACATCCAGACAAAGATCCGCTGCCCCACGCCAACCTGCGGCGCCGCGAGGCCGACACCCGGCGCCGCGACAGTCGTTTCAAACATGTTGTCAACGAGGGTGCGCAGCTCGGCGTCGAACTCGGTCACGGGGGCCGCCGGGCGGTGCAGAACGGGCTCGCCGCAGATGGTGATTGGGAGAATAGCCATGAACTCAAGCCTACCGGCGCGGGTAGACTGGAGACGACCGCATCCCCCGTAATTAGGAGTCACCTTGTCGAACGCCCCCGCAGAACAGATCGTCTGGATCGACTGCGAAATGACAGGGCTCGACACCGACAACGACGGACTGTGCGAAATCGCCGTCATCGTGACCGACTTCGAGCTCACGCCGCTCGACCCCGGCTTCGACATCGTTATCAACCCGGGCGAGGCCGCGCTCGCTCACATGAACGACTTCGTGCGCAACATGCACGAGACGTCGGGGCTGCTCCCCCGCATCGAGGCTGGCGTGACGCCAGCCGAAGCGGAGAAGCAGGTCATCGAATACATCAACAGGTTCATTCCCGAGGGCAGGCGGCCACTCGTCGCTGGCAACACCATCGGCATGGACCGCCGGTTCGTCGCGAAGTACCTGCCGACGCTCGAGGAGCGCTTGCACTACCGCTCGATCGACGTGTCGACGATCAAGGAGCTGTCGCGCCGCTGGTACACGAGCGCCTATTACGCGGCCCCGGAGAAGCGTGGCGGCCACCGCGCACTCGCAGACATCGCGGAGTCAATCCAAGAACTCGCCTACTTCCGCGGAGCCGTCCTCGTTCCCGGTAGCGGTCCCGATTCGAAATCCGCGAAAAAGCTCGCGGGCGCCGTTTCACAGCAGTACGCCGCGCTCGTTGACGGCACCCCGGAGCAGCCGGAGGAGCCAGTCGAGCCCACCGCTTCACCCGCGAAGTAAGGGCTGGCGTTCCGCACCCTCACCGCCAGTGGCACCCGGGCACTCTGCCTCCGTGCCTCCCCGGCGCTCTAGCGCGCGCTACCCGTCTGTCGACTCGGCGCTTGTTGGTTCGGGATCGTCGACGCGGCCCGCGACGATCAGGATCAGTCTGCGCAGCACCCCCAGGTCGATGTCCTCGAACTTGCGCACATACACGCACCCCGCACCCTCGGTGTACTTCCCGAGCGCGGGCAGGAGCGCAGCGCCCGCCGGCAGATCTTTCAGGCCGTAGAGCGACAGCTGCGCCTTTCGCGGCGCTTTGCTGGCGCGACAGCATCAAGAAAATCGGCGACATCGGCGTCGCTCGGCTTCGTCTTGATCTCAGACACGCCCCAAGTACCGCACCCGTTTTGGCAACGCACTATCGTCTGGGCTATGCTGGTCAGGTTGCCAAGTGAGCTCGCTCACTCGGACACATGGTGGCTATAGCTCAGTTGGTAGAGCACCGGCTTGTGGTGCCGGTGGTCGCGGGTTCAAGTCCCGTTAGCCACCCCACGCAGTATTGAGGCCCGTAGCTTGAGAAATCCTCTCAAGCTACGGGCCTCAGTCGTTTTCGTGGAGCTGTCGACGCCACCGCGCGCTGCGGCCGTGGTTCATCGGTCGCGCCCCAGACTGGCGGGATAGGCTCAGGCCATGACTACCCTCGAGCGTTTCGACCCAACCGGCATTCAGCGCGTCCTCTGCATCGTCGCGCACCCCGACGATATGGAGTACGGCGGGTCCGCCGCCATCGCCGAATGGACGTCGCAGGGCATCGAGGTCTCCTACCTCCTCCTCACCGCCGGCGAGGCAGGGATGCGGGGCGTCTCCCCCGAGATCGCCGGCCCGCTGCGCGCCGCAGAACAGCGAGCCGCCTGCGACGTGGTCGGCGTAACCGACCTCACGATCTTGGACCTCCCGGACGGCCTCGTCGAACACTCGATCGAGACGCGCCGCCGCATCGCGCACGCGATCCGGAAGGCTAGGCCCGACGCGGTCTTCACGATGACCTGGGATCTTGAGGCAGGCTGGGGCCTCAACCACGCAGACCATCGCGCGACGGGCCTCGCCGTCGTTGACGCCATTCGCGACGCCGACAATCCGTGGCTCTTCCGCGAACAACTGACCGACGGCCTTACCGAGTGGAAGACGACCTGGCTCATCGCAACCGCGCACCGGCCAACTCACGCGATCGAGGTCTCAGAGCAAGCGCTTGAGCTCGGGATCGCGTCGCTCGCTGCGCATCGCGATTACCTCGCAGCATTGCCGGATCACCCGACGCCACACGACCTTGTCACAGGCGTCCTCACTGGAGGCGGCGAGCAATCCGGCTTGGGCTACGCGCTCCCGGTGCACGCATACCGGATGGGATAGGCGCAGGCTTGCGTTCGTCCACCTCAAAGCGCCATGACGAATCCATATCTTGTTGAGGCGCAGTTCGAACTGAGCCGCTAGGGTGAGAATATGCTCGATGTGTCACGCGATGAGTTTGAGGCGCTAGTCTCAGACGGCCTTGACACGCTTCCTGACGAGATGCTCGACCATCTCGATAACGTCATTTTCTTGGTCGAGGATAAGCCCGAGGACGGAGCGGACACGCTGGGCGTCTACGAAGGGTTCTCGCTCGCAGAGCGCGAGGCATACGGCTTCGGCGAGGAACCCGATCGCATCACACTCTTCCGGCTCAACCTTCTCGCCCACTGCGAGGACCATGACCATCTCGTCAAGGAGATCAGAGTCACACTCGTCCACGAGGTCGCTCATTTCCTTGGTCTCTCCGAGGAGCGAATTCACGAGTTGGGGTGGGGATGATGACTGACCACGTGCCCGGAGCAAGGCAGAGCCCGCTCGACGAGGGCGCGGTCGCGGTCGCCCCGGCAAAGCCGTGGCGAACAGTCGTCTGGGACGACCCAGTGAATCTGATGTCGTACGTGAGTTTCGTCTTCCGATCCTACTTTGGGTTCACACCGGAGCGAGCAGATGAACTCATGCTTCGCGTGCACAGCGTCGGGCGCGCAGTCGTTGCTGAGGGGTCGCGCGAAGCGATGGAGCTTCACGTTGAGGCCATGCACGGCTACGGCCTGTGGGCGACAGCGGAGCCGGAGGATCAGTCTTGAGGCTGCAGCCGGGCGACGGCGGCGTCGCGATCCTGTTCGCGCCCGAGGAGGCAGGCGTACTCAAGCAGCTCGTCACCCAGCTCATCATGCTGCTCCAGAGTCACAGTGGGACGCCGCTCGATCCTGACCCGCTGTTCGCGAGCCTCGAGATCGGCGGCTCCGATGAGCGGCCAACGGACCCGGCCCTCGCGCGCCTGTTCCCGAACGCGTTCGCAGATGAGGATGACGCGGCGCAGTTCCGCCAAGTCACCGAGCAGGGGCTCATTAACCGCAAGCTCCAGGACGCCCAGCTCGTCATCGGCGACCTGGATGACGGCTCCGGCGAAGCGGACAGCGGCCACAACACCGATCCGTTCGACGAACTCGTGGATGACGTCGACATCGACGGTGGCAACCCGATCTCTGTGAACATCACGCCAGACTCGTTTCTCGCGTGGGCGCGCACCATCACGGCGCTTCGTCTCGCCATGGCAGCGCGCATCGGACTCGAGCGCGAGGAAGACTACGATCGTCTCATCGACGAAGACGCGACGCGTGGCACCGTGCTGGTCTACGACTGGCTGGCAGCGCTGCTCGAGGCAGTGCTTGCGGTGTCAGCCGCGCAGAGTGAGGACTGAGCCGGCTCTGAGCAGGGGCTGGGTCAACGCTTGCGAAACCGGGCCAGTCTTCGAGCCGCGGCCTCCCCTACCCAGGGTCTTGGAGTGACCGGTGATCGACAACCTCTCCGCGACCTCCAAGGAGCCGCGCCGACGTGAGTCCCGCCGCCCCGAACTTCCCTCGAACCTCGTCGACCGCCGAGTCAAGCGCGCGCCACTGCTCATCATCGTCCCAGAGCGCTTGCCCCTCGCTACCTGCGGGGATCAGCTGCTCGGCGCGCACTCCGATGAGCCTGACAGCCCGAGGCAGCCTCCCCTCGGGTGAGAGCGCGGCGAACAGCTCCCGAGCGGTGCGATAGACCCGCTGCGTCGCGTTCGTCGGCTCCTGCAGCGTGCGCGAGCGGGTCACAGTTTCGAAGGTGTCCCACCGAACCTTAATCGCGATCGTGCGCGCTTCGAGCCCGGCGTCTCGGAGACGCTCCGAGGTTCGCGTCGAGAGACGCAGCAGCTCTCGCTCAAGTTCACCTACATCAGCCACGTCCACCGCGAAGGTTTCTTCATGCCCGATACTCTTTTCGACTCGTGTCGTTTCGACGTCTCGGGCGTCGCGACCGTTCGCCAAATCGTGCAGGCGCTCAGCACTTGCGTTGCCAACGATCTGCCGGAGCGAGGCAAGGGGCTCCCGCGCGAGATCGCCAACTGAGTGAATCGCGCGCGTCTTCAATGCCCGCTCGGTTGCCGCTCCGACTCCCCACATCGCTTTGATCGGGAGCGGATGCAAAAACTCGAGGGTGCGCGCTGGCGGTATCTCGAGTATCCCTTCGGGCTTTGCGCGTTGGGACGCGAGCTTCGCGACGAACTTGGTGCCGGCGAGGCCGACTGAGAGCGGCAACTTCGTCTCTGCGAAGACGCGCTCCTTGATCTGCCTGGCGATCTCAATCGGCGGGCCGAACAGGCCAACAGAGCCGGCGACGTCGAGGAATGCCTCGTCAATGCTCAACGGCTCAACGAGCGGGGTAAACTCCCTGAAAATCCCCATCACGGTGCGTGACGCGAGGCGGTACTTCTCGAACACCGGGGTCACGAACACGATCTGTGGGCAGAGCTGCCTGGCCCGCGCGATGGGCATTGCCGAGCGCACACCGAACTTCCGCGCCTCGTAGCTCGCGCTCGACACAACTGATCGCGAGGTGTCGTGAGCGGCGGCGACGGGAAGCCCGCGCAGCTCCGGGCGATCAAGCAGCTCGACTGACACGAAGAACGCGTCCATGTCGACGTGCAGAATCGAGGCCGTCTCCCTCAGAACTTCGCTCACCCGTCCATCTCACCACACACCGCTGACATGCGACGCACCGCACCGCCCGCGGGTCGCGCTCCCCGTGTCGCGAGCTACGAGGCGCTGAGCACGAGCCGCGCGAGTGTCTCGTCGACGACAACATCGGTCAGTAGCCCCGCTGCGAGCGCGCCTCTCAGCGAATCACGCTTCGTTGTGCCGGAGACGACACAGATGCGCTGCGGCGCACGCCTGACAACCTCGAATGACGGCCCGCTCGATCTGTCGTTAATCGGGATGCCGTCGGTGCTGCCATCGAGCCTGTAGAACCGGCTCGCACAGTCACCGACAACGCCCTCGGCCGCGAGCTGATTCAGGTCTTCTGCCCCCAGGTATCCGCCCGAGTAAATGTGGGAGCGCGGGTCTCCGATGCGCGAGCCAAGCCCAAAGACGAAAAGGTTGGCTGCGGCTTGCATGTCAAGCACCCGCGACACCGAGCGTTCGCGCCACAGGGCTTCGCGCGTCAGCGGGTCGTCAAAGATTGCGGGCACCGGGAGTTGGAAGACTTCCGCGGAAAGCCGTTCGGCGAAGCCGCCGAGAAGTTCGGCGGTGTATTGAACGCCAGTCGAGTAGACGTTGGCTGCACCGTTCATCTGCACGAGCTGCACGCCGGGTTTCGCGCTCGCCGGGAGAAACCGTGCAACCTCACTCATCGTGGATCCCCAGGCGAGGCCGACGATTGAGCGGGGCTTCACGCGTGCGGAGATGATGTGGGCCGCGGCTTGCGCGGTGCGCTCGAGCTGTTCAGCTTCCGAGAGCTTCGCCGACACGGGTACGACGTGCGCGGCGACCCCGAACTCGTCCGAGAAGCGCTGCTCGACGCGTGATCGTGCTTCCTGGGGTGAGTGGATCCTGATCTCGACGAGCCCTGTCTCTTTCGCGTAAGAGAGCAGGCGCGATACCGAGGAGCGGGAGACACCGAGCTCGGTTGCGATCGCGCCCATCGTATAGTCCTGCCTGTAATACAGGTGCGCTGCTGCGAGCGCCTCGCGCATTTTCACAGCTTTTCGGTCTCCGGGCACGAGGATCCTTCCGTTCAGGCTCCAGTTTTGCACATATGTGCAGCAGCTTTGCAATTCAGTTCATCAGACGAGCATGCTGATGGGACACCCACAGAAAGGTCTCAGCCATGGACGCCAGCCAGGACTCGATCCGACCCGACGTAGCCCGTCTTCGCGACAGGCCACGCGCGGACGTCCTCATCATTGGCGCAGGCATCAACGGCATCGCGACATTCCGTGATCTCGCACTGCAGGGCGTCGACGTTGCGATCGTGGAGCGTGGAGACTTCGTCTCAGGCGCATCGTCGGCATCGAGCCACATGATCCACGGTGGGATCCGCTACCTCGAGAACGGCGAGTTTCGGCTCGTTCAGGAATCAGTCACCGAGCGCAATCGGCTCCTCAGGACCGCGCCGCACTACGTGCGCCCACTCGAAACCACGATCCCGATCTTCTCGACGTTCTCCGGAATCCTGTCAGCGCCGTTCAGGCTGCTCGTCACTCACGGGCGCGGGAAGCCGCGGGAACGCGGCGCCGCGCTCATCAAGATGGGCCTCATGATGTACGACACGTTCTCGCGCGACGGCGGGCAGGTGCCGAAGCACCGCTTCCACGGCAAGAAGAAGTCGCTCTCGGAGCTCCCGGCGATGAACCCAGACATCAAGTACACGGCGACCTACTACGACGCCTCTATGCACGACCCAGAGCGGCTCGCGCTCGACGTGCTCCGCGACGGCGAGCTCGCCGGCGGCGCCCATGCCCGCTCGGCGAACTACCTTAGCGCTACCGGCATGGGCGCATCCGGCGTCACCCTTCGCGACGAGACGACCGGCGACGAGTTCGAGTTCTCCGCGAAGGTCGTGCTCAACACAAGCGGCCCCTGGACCGACCTCACGAACAGCGCACTCGGCGAGCGCACCCAGTTCATGGGTGGCACCAAGGGATCGCACGTCGTGCTCGACCACCCAGAACTCCTCGCTGCGACAGATGGCAGGGAGATCTTCTTCGAGCACTCGGACGGTCGGATCGTGCTCATCTACCCACTCAAGGGCCGCGTGCTCGTCGGGACAACAGACATCGACGCCGACCCGGCACAGCCCGTCGTCTGCACCGACGATGAGGTCGACTACTTCTTCGACCTCATCGGCCAGGTATTCCCCACCCTCACGGTCGACCGCTCCCATATCGTCTACTCATTCTCTGGCATTCGCCCCCTTCCGCACCACGACGACACCGCGCCAGGCTTTGTCTCCCGCGACTACAGGATCGTGCGTTCAGACGCACTCGGAGTGCCGGTGCTCAGCCTTGTCGGCGGCAAGTGGACAACGTTCAGGGCACTCGCCGAGCATCTCGCGAACGACACCCTCGAGGTGCTCGGTCGCGCGCGATCAGTGAGCACCACGTCACTCACAATCGGCGGCGGATCCGGGTTCCCGGCCGACGCAAACGCTCGCGTGCGGTGGATTACGGAGCACGCCGACGGACGCGACTCAGGTCGCGTCGAGCGCCTGCTCGAGCGCTACGGCACCCGCGCAACCCAGGTGCTCGAGGCGACGCCCGAGCACGAGGAAGACCTGTCGGGCCTCGCCGGCTACACCGCAGCCGAACTCGCACACCTCGCAGCTACCGAGCAGGTCGTGCACCTCGACGACCTGCTGCTGCGCCGCTCGTCGATCGCGTTCACCGGCGCGCTCACGCTCGACAGCGTCACGGCGGCCGCCGACGCCATCGCACCGGCGCTCGGTTGGAGCGAGGCCCACACAGCTACGGAAGTAGAACGGTTCGTTGCGCTCATGCGTGACGCTCACCGGATCGATATCGCAAAGGGGGGAACCTTTACCGCCGGCTAACACGCAGCCGGATGCGCGGAACGCCCCACACGTGGCGTATCCGCACACCTTGTCACCGTCGGCGCGCACCCATGCGCGCTCTCGCGCTGGCGACACCCGCACCCGCGGGCCGCCAGCCTTTCGAAAGGTCAAAGAAGACAAATGAATGAGATCAATCTCGGGCTGTATTTCCTCTCCGAGTTCGTCGGTACGGGCCTACTCGTACTCCTCGGCTGCGGCGTTGTCGCAAACGTTGCGCTCGCCAAAACCAAGGGAAACGCTGGCGGATTCCTGATGGTGAACTGGGGCTGGGGCCTCGCAGTATTCATGGGTGTGCTTGTGTCGGCATACTCCGGCGCGATCCTGAACCCCGCCGTCGGCATCGGCCTGCTCGTCGCAGGCACGATCACTGCCCCGATGTTCTTCGTCGCGTTCGCCGCCGAAATGCTTGGCGCCATTGTCGGCGCGATCCTCTGCTGGGTGAGCTACAAGCAGCACTTCGACGATGAGCCCGAGCCCGCAAACAAGCTTGGTGTGTTCTCGACCGGCCCGGCGATGCGATCGTACGGCTGGAACTTCGCTACCGAGGTCATTGCGACCTTCGTGCTCGTGTTCGTCATCTTCGCATTCGCGGACTACGGCGACATCGAGGTCGGTGTGCCAGGAGGCCTTGGCCCGCTGGCAGCACTCCCAGTCGCCCTTGTCGTCGTCGGTATTGGCGCGTCGCTCGGTGGCCCAACGGGCTACGCCATCAACCCTGCCCGTGACCTTGGTCCGCGCATCGCACACGCCATTCTCCCGATCAAGGGCAAGGGATCGAGCGACTGGGGCTACGCTTGGGTTCCAGTCCTCGGCCCGCTCGTCGGCGGCGCCATTGCAGCTGTCGCAGCTCCCGCACTTCTCGGCCTCGCAGCGTAAGCTCACACGCGAAAGGAAGACACCATGTCACAGTACGTAGTCGCAATCGATCAGGGAACTACCTCGACTCGCGCGATCATCTTCGACAAGGCGGGGTCGATCATCTCCGTCGGGCAGAAGGAACACGAGCAGATCATGCCGCAGGCAGGCTGGGTCGAACACGACGCCGCCGAGATCTGGCAGAACACCCAGGAAGTCATCGGCATCGCGCTTGGCCGCGCCGACCTCACCCGGCACGACATTGCGTCAATCGGCATTACGAATCAGCGCGAGACGACTGTCGTGTGGAACAGGCACACAGGCGAGCCCGTCTACAACGCGATTGTTTGGCAGGACACGCGCACGCAAGACATCGTCGACCGCCTCGCGGCAGACGGTGGAACCGATAGGTTCAAGGACGTCGTTGGCCTCCCCCTCGCGACCTACTTCTCGGGCACGAAGATCGCATGGATCCTCGAAAACGTCGAGGGCGCCCGCGAGGCGGCGGACGCAGGCGACCTTCTCTTCGGCACGACAGACTGCTGGGTCCTTTGGAACCTCACCGGCGGGCCCGAGGGTGGCGTGCACGCAACAGACGTCACGAACGCCTCGCGCACCCTGTTCATGGACCTCGCAACGCTCGAGTGGCGCGAGGACATCCTCGACGCGTTCAGCGTTCCGAAGTCGATGATGCCTGCAATCAAGTCATCCTCTGAGGTGTACGGCGTTGCCGAAGACTCGTCGCTGCTGCGCGAGACCCCCATCTCGGGCATCCTCGGCGACCAGCAGGCGGCAACCTTCGGCCAAGCCGCATTCGAGGCCGGCGAGTCAAAGAACACCTACGGCACAGGCTGCTTCCTCATCTTCAACACCGGGGAAGACATCGTCCACTCGAAGAACGGCCTGCTCACCACCGTCGGCTACAAGCTCGGCGACGGCCCGACACACTACGCACTCGAGGGCTCGATCGCTGTCACCGGATCGCTCATCCAGTGGCTCCGCGACCAGCTCGGCATCATCGAGTCAGCTCCCGACGTCGAGGAGCTGTCTGCGAGCGTCCCCGACAATGGGGGCGTCTACATCGTCCCCGCCTTCTCAGGGCTGTACGCCCCGTATTGGCGCCCTGACGCGCGCGGCGCGATCGTCGGACTCACCCGCTACGCGAACAAGGGCCACATCGCCCGTGCGGCGCTTGAGGCGGTTGCGTTCCAGACCCGCGATGTGCTCGACGCGGTGAACGCCGACGCGGGCGTCGATCTCACCGAGCTGAAGGTCGACGGCGGCATGGTTGCGAACAACGCCCTCATGCAGTTCCAGGCCGACGTGCTCGGAGTGCCTGTCGTACGCCCTGTCGTCGCTGAGACGACTGCGCTCGGCGCCGCATACGCTGCGGGGCTTGCAGTCGGGTTCTGGAGCGGCCTCGGCGAGCTCTCGGCCAACTGGCAGGAGGATCGCCGGTGGGAGCCGTCAATGGATCAGGCTGAGCAGGAGCGCCAGCTGCGCCTCTGGCGCAAGGCTGTCACCAAGTCGATGGACTGGGTGGACGACGACGTGCGCTAGCACCAGTTGCAGCGAACGGGCGGGGTGAGGATCATATGATCCTCACCCCGCCCGTTCGTGTATAGCGGCTAGGCCTGAGCCCGCTCGAGCACGAGCTCGCGGACGCGGGCAGCGTCAGCCTGGCCCTTCATCGCTTTCATGACGGACCCGATGATCGCGCCGGCGGCCTGCACCTTCCCGCCTCGAATCTTCTCGAGGACGTCGGGCTGCTCGGCAAGCGCAGCGTCGACAGCCTCGATCAGGGCGCCATCGTCAGAAACGATCGCAAGCCCTCGGGCATCGACGATCTCCTGCGCGGTCCCCTCGCCGTCAATGATGCCAGCGAGCACCTGGCGCGCAAGCTTGTCGTTGAGCGTTCCAGCGTCGACGAGCGCGACGACCGAGGCGATTTGCTCGGGGGCGATGAGGTCTGCGGGCACGGCCGAGCGCTCGTTCGCGATACGCGCGATCTCGCCGGTCCACCACTTGCGCGCGGTCTGGGCAGGGACCCCGGCCGCGACGGTCGCCTCGATGTCATTCACCAGGCCGCCGTTCACGACGTCGCGGAACTCGAGCGGCGAGAAGCCCCACTCGGCGCGCAGCCGGCGGCGTCGCAGCGTCGGGTGCTCAGGCTGCATGGCCCGCAGCTCCTCAACGAGCTCGCGCGACGGCGTGAGCGGTGAGAGATCTGGCTCTGGGAAGTACCGGTAGTCATCGGCATCGCTCTTTGGGCGGCCGGGCGAGGTCTCACCCGTGTCTTCGTGCCAGTGGCGGGTCTCCTGCGTGATCGCGGTGCCCTCGGAGAGCAGCTGCGCCTGACGCTGAATCTCGAACCTCACGGCGCGTTCGATCGAGCGCAACGAGTTCACGTTCTTCGTCTCAGTACGAGTGCCGAGCACGCTCATGCCTGCATCCTCATTGCCGCGGGGACGAAGCGACACGTTCGCATCGCAGCGGATGTTGCCGCGCTCCATGCGCGCGTCCGAAATGCCGAGTGACACGACGATGTCGCGGATCGTCGACACGTATGCCGCCGCGATCTCAGGGGTGTCTGCTTCGCCGCCGAAGATCGGACGGGTCACGATCTCGACGAGCGGTACGCCTGCGCGGTTGTAGTCAACGAGGGAGTACTCGGCGCCCTGGATTCGCCCGGTCGAGCCACCGACGTGGTTGAGCTTGCCTGCGTCTTCCTCCATGTGGGCGCGCTCGATCGGCACGTGGATCACGCGGCCCGACTCGAGCTCAATCTCGACCGAGCCGTCGTGCGCGATCGGATCGTCGTACTGCGAGATCTGGTAGTTCTTGCCCATGTCGGGGTAGAAGTAGTTCTTGCGCGCGAACCCTGACACCTCGGCGATTTCACAGCCGAGCGCAAGCCCCAGGCGAATCGAGTACTTGACTGCTTCCTCGTTCACGACGGGCAGCGAGCCTGGGAGGCCGAGGCAGACAGGTGCGAGGTTCGTGTTCGGCTCTGAGCCGAACACGTTCGGTGCAGACGAGAACATCTTCGTCTTGGTGTTGAGCTCGACGTGTACCTCGAGACCGATAACCGGTTCGAAGAGTTCGAGCGCCTTGTCGAAGTCCATGAGTTTTGTCTTCGCCATTACGCTGCTGCCTTTCCGGTCGATGCTGCCGCAAGGGAGGGTGCCTGCGCCCAGAAGGGCTTGCCGTCGCGGGCGGTGATGAGGCCCTCGATCGCAGACGCCGCGCGGTACAGGCGTGCGTCTTCAAATGCTGGAGCCATGAGCTGCAGGCCGACTGGCAGCCCGTCCTCGCTCGCGGTACCAATCGGCAGGCTGAGCCCCGGGATGCCGGCAAGGTTCGCCGGGATCGTGGTCGCGTCGTTCAGATAGTCCTGCATGGGGTCTTCGTTCACGTGGCCGATGTTCCAGGCAGTCGTCGGCGCCGTCGGCGAGGCGATGACGTCGACCTTGTCAAACGCCGCTGCGAAGTCGCGCTGAATGAGCGTGCGAACCTTCTGCGCACTGCCGTAGTAGGCATCGTAGTATCCAGCCGAAAGCGCGTACGTGCCGAGGATGATGCGGCGCTTTACCTCGGGCCCGAAGCCTGCACCGCGCGTCGCGCTCATGACGCCCTCGATCGTTCCGCCACCTTCTGGCTCGACCCGAAGGCCGAAGCGCACGGAATCGTACTTTGCGAGGTTTGACGACGCTTCAGAGGGCAGGATCAGGTAGTAAGCGGCAACCGCGTACTCGAAGTGCGGCGCGTCGATCTCGACGACCTCTGCACCCTGAGCGGTGAGCAGCGCGACCGTCTCGTCGAAGCGTGCCTTCACACCAGCCTGCATCCCGGGGAGGGAGAGCTGCTTCACGACGCCGACACGAAGTCCCTTGAGTGATGCAAGATCGACACCGTCACGGGCGGCCGCTGCCATCGACGGCCACGCATGGTTCAGGGAGGTCGCGTCGTGCCTGTCGTGCCCCGCAACGACGTCGTGCAGCAGCGCGGTGTCGAGCACGGTTCGCGCGCACGGTCCGACCTGATCAAGCGAGGAAGCAAGCGCGATCGCGCCGTAACGGCTCACGCCGCCGTAGGTGGGCTTTGCGCCGACCGTGCCGGTGAGGGCGGCCGGCTGACGGATCGAGCCACCGGTGTCGCTGCCGAGCGCGAGAGGCGCCTCGAAGGCGCTGACGGCAGCAGCGGAACCGCCGCCCGAACCGCCTGGAACGCGGTCCAGCGCCCACGGGTTGAACGTCGGTCCGTAGGCCGAGTTCTCAGTAGCGGAGCCCATGGCGAACTCGTCCATGTTTGTCTTGCCGATGTTGATGAGGCCCGCGGCGCGCGCCTTCGCGACGACAGTCGCATCGAACGGCGAACGGTAGCCCTCAAGAATCTTGGAGCCAGAGGTCGACGGCATATCGGTCGTGACAAGCACGTCTTTGATCGCGAGCGGGACACCCGCGAGTTCTCCGAGCTCTTCGCCAGCGGCGCGACGCTCGTCAACTGCGCGCGCAGCGGCGAGTGATGCCTCGCTGTCTGTTGCGAGGAACGCGTGGATGTCGCCGTCGACAGCGGCGATCCTGTCGAGGTGTGCTTGGGTTGCTTCAACCGCCGAGACTTCGCCGGCGACGAGCTTTGCAGAGAGCTCTGCAGCGGTCAACGTAGTGATCTCGCTCATTACTGTTCCTCCCCCAAGATCGACGAAACGCGGAACATGCCGTCTGCGGTAGCAGGCGCGTTCGAAAGCGCCTGCTCGCGGGTGAGCACGTCGGAGACCTCGTCGACGCGGGTGACGTTGCTCAGCGGGATCGGGTGGCTCGTCGCGGGCACGTCTTCAGTCGCGACCTCGCTCACCTTGGCGATGTTCGCGAGGATCGAATCGAGCTCAGAAGTGAGCCCCTCGACCTCGGCGTCGGTTAGCGCGATGCGGGCGAGGCCGGCGAGGTGTTTCACGGTGTCAGCCGTGATCTCGGTGCCGGGCGCGGCGCTACTGGCCGCAGAAGTTTCAGGCATGCTGCTCCATCATAGATTGGGAGTTGATCTCAACCTGTCCAGTCTAGCGAGCGGCAGCTCGTCTGGCAGCCACGTTCGGAGCCGTGCACCACGAGTCGAGCACGTGGTGTCGGGGGCGAGGCTCGTCCGAGCCTGGTTCGGCCGCTGCCCCTAGGCTGCGGCGAACTCTTCGTTCACGAGCCCACTGGCAGCCATGGTTGCCTGCGGGTCGAACCTGAGTTCGGGCCCCTCCGAGAGGTCGACTTTGTCGAGCTTTACCCAGACCACGTTTGGACTGCTCGTCGACTCGAAGAAGAACCGGCTCGCGGTCATGTCGGCGACAGTGCGCCAGCGCGTCGTTGACACGTTCGGTCGCACAGGATCGGCAGTGCCAAACGGCGCTGATGCGTTTCGGATGACGCTGAACACGTATGCGGAGGCCTCCCGCTCATCTTCGGTGTTCGGCAGCCTGGCCGAATAGAACGCTGCGCGGGCGAAGCGGTCTGGTGAGTCGGTACCACCCGGAAGTGGCTCGTTCCCACCGAGGCCCGCGAACCGCCGCTCAAGTTGGAGCTGCTCGGCGTAGACTGGCGAGTTCGCCATCACGGTGTAGGCGCTACCGTGGTGCACGGTGGTCTCGCCGTCAATGAACTCGATGATGGCTGAGTCCCCGCTGCGATCTGCGAGCGCGATGTGGCCGGTGCCGGGCTTGCCGCCAATGTCGAGCGGAATGATCTGCACATTGCTCTCGGTGAGCCACGTCACTGCAGTCGCGACGTCAGCGAAGCGGTCGAGCATGGACTGTATCGCGTGGGCAAGCGCGAGACCAGGTCGCGACGTGTCACGCTCGCCATAGTCGGACTCTGCGAGGTAGAGCCCACTCACCTGAAAGCCTGCCTCGTTCAGGCCGTCAACCGCGATCTCGCCGTACATTAAGCAGACGACACTGCCGTACTCTGACGTCCACTCAAACGAACCGGGATCGCCCGGCGCGCTCTCGCGAGTCGCCCCTCGCGGACGGATAGCGAGGACCGTTCGAGTGTCCTCGAACCAATCCATGCTGCGCCCGACGAGCACGTTACCGGCGCCAGGTGTACCTGCCGAGGACCACAGAAAGCGTGTGCACATGGTCACACACTAGCGCGGGACTTCACTGGAGTGCCATCGATATTCCACAATCCCGAGCACCCGCGCCTATGACTCGATACCAGGTGCACATCGACGACACCAATCGCGCTCATCAGGGCGTACATCGTTGTCGGGCCGACGAAACGAAATCCCCGCTTCTTCAATGCCTTTGCAAGCGCCTCTGATTCAGGCGACGTCGTTGGCACCTCGGCGTCGGTCTCGGGAACAGGCGAGAGCGCTGGGGTGTGGCTCCACACGAGTTCACTCAGCGATTCACCCGCCGCATTCAGCGCGAGCACGGCTTTGGCGTTTGAGATCGTTGCTTCGATCTTTGCCCGGTTGCGAATGATGCCCTCATCGGCCAGCAGACGCTCAATATCTGCGTCGGAGTACTCGGCGATCGTCGCGAGGTCAAAGCCCTGAAACGCAGCCCGGAAGTTCTCGCGTTTGCGCAGGATAGTCAGCCAGGAAAGCCCTGACTGGAACGCTTCGAGCGTGAGCCGCTCAAAGACTCCCCGCTCGTCGCGCACGGGCATCCCCCACTCGGTGTCGTAGTACTCGGTGAGCACGGGGGCCTGCAACGCCCAGGCAGCGCGAGTAGGTGCGGCCTCGGTGTCTGTCATGGGTGTTCCTCTCTGTTCGGGACTCGCCGTTGTTGGGTGCACCAAGCGTAACCGCGCTGGGGTGATCAATTCGGGCCAGGGTCAAATATGTGGATAACTCTCTGGGGCGACCGCCACATCGCTGCCGATACCCCCGGGATCTGCAAAAGACATGCCTCTCACGCGTGTACACGTCATACGAATCGCAGATCCCATGGCTTGGTGCGAAATGCCTGCGGCGCAGGAGGGCGGCGGCGCCGTGCCGGGTGAAGTGGGCGCGCGGAGCAACCAGACAGCCCAGCCCAGCAGCGCCAGCCAGCCAACCCACCAGCGCCAGCCAGCCAGCCCACCAGCGCCAGCCAGCCCACCAGCCCACCAGCCCACCAGCCCACCAGCCCAGCCCAGCCCAGCCCCGACGCCAAAGCACGCGCGCATCTTCCCAGCCCGCGCGGTCAATGATTCAGCAGGCCAAGCCCCACCCAGAAATGCGGCTTCGACCTACTCCGCGGTCTCGGGCAGCCCCGCGGGGCCCTGGGTCACGAGGATTGCGAAGCCTGCCGCGTCGAGCACCGGAATGCCGAGCTCTTCCGCTTTTGCGAGCTTCGAACCTGCGCCGGGCCCAGCTGCGACATAGTCTGTCTTCTTCGAAACGCTCGAGGCTGCCTTGCCCCCCGCCTGGATGATTGCTTCTTTCGCACCGTCTCGGGTGAACCCGTCGAGCGAACCGGTCGCCACAACAGTCAGCCCCGAGAGCACGCCCTCCGCGCTCTGAGCGGCGCCGGGACCAGCGTGGCCTGGCGTCGACCACTGCACGCCCGCGGCGGCCCATCGATCGACGATGTCAACATGCCAGTCGACCTCGAACCAGGCGAGCAGTGACTCTGCGATGATCCCACCGACACCGTCAACCTCAGCGAGTTCATCGGCGGAGGCTGCGCGGATTGCGTCGAGCGAGCCGAACCAGTCCGCAAGGGCGCGAGCAGCGACAGGGCCAACATGGCGAATGTTCAGCGACACGATGAGGCGCCAGAGAGGTTTCGTCTTTGCGCGCTCGAGCTCGGCGAGGAATGTCTCGGCGTCTTTCGACGGCAGGGTACGGTCGAAGTCCTTACGAATCCCAGCGGCACGCCGTTCTGCGGGGGTCTTGTCTTCCCAGCCGGGCGGGTACGTACGTTCGACCCTTTGGAAAGGCCTGCGGCGACGCGGCTCCCCTGTCCCGTCTTCAAGAACGGGCTCGCCAGTCTCTGCGTCTCGCACAATCACGACGATCGGCACGAGCTCCTCAAGGGTGAGGTCAAAGAGGCCGGCCTCGGTTTCGAGTGGCGGCTCGGCGGGAATCTCCGGCTGCGTGAGAGCAGCTGCGGTGATCTCCCCGAGCACTTCAACATCGAGCGCGCCGCGTGATCCGATGTGTTCGACTCTGCCTCGCACCTGAGCTGGGCAGGCGCGGGCGTTCGGGCACCGCAAGTCAATGTCGCCCTCTTTCATCGCCCGCAACGTGGTGCCGCACTCCGGGCACGCTGTCGGCATCTGCCATTCGACCTCGCTGCCGTCGCGGCGTTCGATGACGGCCCCGAGGATCTCTGGGATCACGTCGCCCGCTTTTCGCAGGATGACCGTGTCGCCGATCAGCACACCTTTCGCGCGCACGACATCCTGGTTGTGAAGTGTCGCCTGGCTGACTGTCGAGCCCGCGACTTTCACGGGCTCCATCACCGCGTACGGCGTGGCCCGGCCTGTGCGGCCGACCCCGACCCGGATGTCAAGCAGCTTCGTGTGCACCTCTTCCGGCGGGTACTTGTACGCGATCGCCCACCGCGGCGCCCGGCTCGTCTCCCCGAGCTCTGCGTGGAGCGCGAACTCGTCAATCTTCACGACGATGCCGTCGATCTCGTGATCGATGTCGTGGCGATGCACGCCGCGGTCCTCAATGAATTCCGCGACTTCGTCGACTGTTTCAAAGACACGCGAGTGCGGAGAGACTGGCAGCCCCCAACCAGCAAGGAGCGCGTACGCGTCAGACTGGCTTTCGAACGAGGGGTGCGCCCAGGCACCGATTCCGTGTACGTACAGGGAAAGCCGCCCCAGTCGCTCGCGCATGAGGTCGAGTTCGGCCGCTGTTTTCTTGTCGGCACGTTGTCTGAGGCTACCCGCCGCGGTGTTCCGGGCGTTCGCAAACTCGGGGTAGCGGATCGTGATCCGGTCTTCAGCGACGCCGCGGGCCCGCTGCTCGTCGGCGAAGGCGGCCTGCAACTGGTGCTGTCGTTCATTCAGCCACTCGAAGTCTTCCCGACGCAGGAATACTTCGCCGCGGGCCTCGAAGAACTCGGGGATGCCCTCGCCCGAAAGGGTTCGCGGAATCGCGGGGATGAAATCAACGTTTTCGGTGATGTTCTCGCCTACCCGGCCGTCGCCGCGCGTCGTCGCGGTCTCGAGCACACCATCGCGATAAGCGAGGCTGATCGCGAGCCCGTCAATCTTCAGCTCGGAGAGCCAGCGTACTTCGCGGCCTGCAGCCGTTCGCGCCTTCCCTGCCCACTCGCGAAATTCCTCGAGAGAGAACACATTATCGAGGCTCAGCAACCGCTCGGCATGCTCGTGCTCGGGGAACCCGGCAGACACGAGCGCCGCGCCGACCTCTTGCGTTGGGCTGTCTTGCCCGGCGAGCTCAGGAAACGCGCGTTCAATGGCCTCAAGCCGACGAAACAGCACGTCGTACTCCGCGTCGGACACGAGGCTCACGCCCTGCGAATGGTACGCGGTGCGGTATCGCTCAATGTCGGCGGTGAGAGCCTCGCTCTCGGCGCGCGCGGCTTCAAAATCGCTCGGGATGGCAGGTGATTCAGTCACGCATCCAGTCTACGATTCACCGCAGACATTCACCGGAGCAATCGCACGGGCGAGCCGTCACGGAGCGCCCGCGCGCATGCTCGTGGGAGCGCCGCTCAGGATCGACTACGCCGCGACGTGCTGCCGCGCCGATACCGCTCGATCGACAGTGAACTGGCCGAGCACCCGAGTGCCGCGGTACAGCACCGCAGTCTGACCAGGGGCAACGCCAGAGAGCGGCTCGGTCTGCTCAAGGTTGATGTCGACGACGACCTCGTGGGTCGCGTCTGCGCGGTGATGTTCCGTCCGCTCCTCTTCAGCGATCGGCACGACGCGAGCCCTCGCGGGCACCGGATCAGCGTGGGCGCGGATCTGCACGTCGCAGTCAAACGTCTCAGTGAGGTCGAGACCTGGGTCGCCGGCCCACGTGAAGCGCCCGCCTGCGATCCGAGAGATGTCGAGCATCTCCTTCGGACCAACTACGACCTGGTTGGAGACCGGGCGGATCGACAGCACGTACCGCGGGTTTCCATCCGCCGCAGGCGCCCCGAGCTGGAGCCCCCTGCGCTGGCCAATCGTGTAGCCGTGTGCGCCATCGTGGGTGCCGACAACCGCACCCGATTCGTCAAGGATCTCGCCGGGTTCACGCTTGAGGTGCTCCGACAGCCACCCGCGAGTGTCGCCGTCCGGAATGAAGCAGATGTCGTGACTGTCAGGCTTCTGCGCGATCTGGATGCCCCGGTCTGCGGCTTCCTCGCGGATGAGCGCCTTCGACGGCGTGTCCCCGAGCGGGAAGTAGCACTTCTCGAGCTGCGGTCCGGTGAGCACGCCGAGCACGTACGACTGATCCTTCGCCCAGGCGCTCGCGCGGTGCAGCTCGGGCCCGTCAGCGCCCGTGATCAGGGTCGCGTAGTGCCCTGTCGCGACTGCGTCGAATCCGAGCGCGATCGCCTTGTCGAGCAGCGCAGCAAACTTGATCTTCTCGTTGCAGCGCATGCACGGGTTCGGGGTGCGCCCCGCCGCATACTCAGCAACGAAATCGTCGACGACGTCGGCCTTAAAGCGCTCGCTGAAGTCCCACACGTAAAACGGAATATCAAGCAGGTTTGCGACGCGACGCGCGTCCATCGCGTCCTCGATCGTGCAGCACCCGCGCGAGCCAGTGCGCAGCGTTCCGGGCATCCTGCTCAGCGCCAGGTGCACACCAACGACCTCGTGCCCGGCATCCACCGCGCGCGCAGCGGCGACGGCGGAGTCGACCCCACCACTCATAGCTGCCAAAATCTTCACCAGAGCAGCTTAATCGTTTCTCGCCGCGCTCGCAGGTCGGCTGGAGGATTCACCCAACGCGGGGTCAGCTCAGACCCGCGGCGCGGGCCCGTTCGAGCGCCGCGGGCAGCGCCTCGAGGAGCGCGTCAATCTCGGCCTCGGTACTCGCGGCACCAAGGGTGAACCTGAGGGCTCCCGCGGCATCCGTCTCCGGCAGTCCAATCGCGAGCAGCACGTGCGATGTTTCTGCCACGCCAGCTCGACACGCAGACCCGACGGACACTGAGATTCCGGCAGCATCGAGCAGGAACACGAGAGAGTCACCCTGGCAACCTGGGAAGGTGAAATGCGCGTTCCCTGGGAGGCGCTCTGCTACCCCCTGCGTGCCACGGTACACAGCCGTCGGGTCAGCCGCAACAATGCCCGTGACGAGCTTGTCGCGCAAGCCTGCGAGGTGCGCGACGTGATCCGGATCCGGTACGTTGCCGCCTGCCTCAAGTACCTCGTCGAGCGCCGCCGCGAACCCCACCGCCCCCGCGACGTCCTGAGTGCCGGAGCGGCTTCGCTGCTGCGAGCCGCCATGAAATAGCGGCTCGAGCGTCGAGCGCCTACCGACGACGAGTGCACCAACGCCAACCGGGCCACCGATCTTGTGCGCAGAGACACTGAGGAAATCGGCGCCTACCGCAGAAAAGTCAAGTGCAACCTGGCCGAGTGCGGCGACGGCATCAACGTGAACCGGGACACCGGCCTCGCTCGCAACCGCGCACAGGGCAGCGACGTCCTGCACCGTGCCAATCTCGTTGTTCGCCCACAGGAAGGAGATGAGCGCGACTCGTTCCGCGCCGACAGCGCCGAGCGCGTCCCGGAGGGTTGCAGGGGCAAGCTTGCCTGAGGGATCGAGTGGGAGCCAACGCAGCTCGGCTCCCTGCGTGTCGCGCAGCCATTCCGCAGCCTCGATCGTCGCGTGATGCTCGCCGTCAGCGACGAGGATCACCGGCCGTGAACCGCCGCGCTGCCTGGCCCAGTAGGCCCCCTTCAGCGCGAGGTTGATCGACTCGGTTCCGCCGCCCGTCAGCACGAGCTCGGCAGTGTCGCAGCCGACCGCGGCAGCGATCCGCTCACGCGCGCCCTCGAGCACCTCGAGTGCCCGCTGCCCGTGGCCGTGCGTCGAAGCAGGGTTGCCGACCTCCCGCAGGGCGCGGGTGTAGGCGTCGAGCACGCCGACGCTCATCGGCGACGTCGCGGCGTGGTCGAGGTAGGCCAGGCCAGTCACCACGTCCCCTAGTACAACAGGTTGGCGAGCCGGCCCCGCGCTGCGATGACGCGCGGGTCAGCAACCCCAACGACCTCAAAAAGCTCGAGCAGGCGGCCGCGGATGAGCGTGCGCGCATCGTCGTCTGCAGAGGAGAAGAGGTCGAGCAGTCTGAGGAACGAATCCTCGATGTGTCCGCCAGAAAGGTCAAGATCTGCGACGAGCATCTGCGCGTCGAGATCCCCAGGCTTTGCAGCCGCCTCTGCACGGATGTCTTCAAGCGTGTGCCCCTGCAAACGCTGCAGCAGCTTCGACTGCGCGAGCGCGGCCTTCGCGTCGGAGTCGGCTGGTGACTTCTGTAGCACCGCTTCCCACTCGCGAACAGCGGTGTCGAAGTCCCCGCGCTCCGCGGCCTCGAACGCAGCGAGGTGCGCCTCGGGAACCTGCGGCTCGGCAGGTCCCTCAGGCTGCTCACCCTCACTATCTGGGGCGTTCACGCGTCCGGCAACGCCGTTCTCCTCGGCGAGCTGAATCAAACGCACAAAGAACTCACGAACTTCCTGCTCGGGCACTGGTCCCTGAAACAGCGGCACCGGCCGCTCGGCAATCATCGCGACAACTGTCGGGATCGACTGCGCCTGGAATGCTTGCGCGAGGCCGGGATTCGCGTCGACGTCAACGCGAGCGAGCAGCACGCGGCCGTCAAGCTCGCGGGTCACCTTCTCGAGGATCGGGCTCAGCGCCTTGCTCGGTTCGCTCCACTCGGCCCACAGGTCAAAGACAATCGGTACGACGGCCGAGAGCGGCGCGACCTGCCCAAAGGCTGCATCGGTGACGTCGAGCACGAGCGCTGGCACGTCGACGGTTTGCGCCCCGCCTGGCTGGGCAGGCCCGCCAGGTACGGGTGCCTGAGCAGCAGCCTGAGCTGCTCCACGCTGTGCGAGGTGGCTGAGGTCGACTCCCCCGGCGGGGATCCGCTGTGGCATTTCGCTGGCCATGAGTTACTTCCCTGCTCCCACAAGCTCACTCGTCACGCCGAGGAGCTTGATCTGTGATCCGTCTTCCTTGCTCGGGACAAAGAAGAGTAGCTGGTGTGCGACACGACGCACGATCTTGTCCTGCTGCCCCTTCAGCCCAGAGAGAGCGCTCACGGCGCCCTCGGCCTGCGGCTTGTAGCGGCCACCGTCAGAATCAACAACTTGCGACTCGATGACTGTCGTCGCGATAAGCGCACCGCCGGCGCCTGTCGAGAAGCTGACGATCGGTTCCTCCCCCTGAGCGACGCTCACGGAGTACTTCTGAGTCTTGTCCTCCGCGTCGGACTTCGCCTTCGCGTCGTCGACCCATGCCTTGCCGTAGTGGCCGAGCAGCGGATCATCCGTGAGGTCGAACGGGGCGGCCTCGGCAACTTCGGCTCCGCCCTGCAGAATGGCCGCGTATGCGGTTCCGACATCGGCAGGCTTCAATACGAGACTCTCGATGTCATCTGACAGCAGCGCGGTGCCTTCTTCCGCGGGGGCGGCCTTCGGCATATCGATACCGCCTCGAAGCGAGATCACCCTCGAAACCCTGAAGTCGGCCTGCGGCACACGCTGGGTAAGGATGAGCGCGAGCGACGGCGCGTCGGTCACGTTGCCGTCTGCGTCGGTGCCGGCCTCAGAGGCAACGGTGACGAACATCGTGCGCGGCCACACCTCGGTGCTCTGCACGAGCCTGTAGCCGAGCATCTCGTTGGTGATCGTCGCCGGAACCGAGCCGTAGTCGCTCACCTCGCTGCGGATCTTGTAGTTCGCGGTGCGCTGGGCAAGCGCGTCGCCCTTGAACCGTGCCGCAATATCGTCAGGGTTCAGGCTCGCGTCGCCCTTCTCCGCGGCGCTCGCGACCCTGTCGATAATCTTCTGCGTCTGGGCTTCAGAGACCGGAACCGGCGCAAGACCGTTCTGCTCAGGGGTGTCGCCCTCCGCGGTCGCCTCGGGCGTTGGCTGAAAATCCGGCCAGTAGTTGGCTGAACATCCAGACACCGCCAGCGCTGCGGTCAGTCCGAGCCCGGCAAGCAGCACCCGAGTTGAGGCATGGCGTCGTGTCCTATTCCGCATCAGCGTCCCCCTTCAGTGCAGCGTCGTCTCCCCCGACGCTGTCGCCGCCCGTCCCCGTGTCTGCAAGTTCGTCGGCAGCGGCCTCGTCCGAATCGCTCACGTCGGCAGCGGCCTCGTCCGAACCGCTCACGTCGGCAGCGGCATCGTCCGTGTCACTCGCGTCTCCGTCGAGATCGTCGGCATCGACCACATCGGCATCGACCACGTCAGCGTCGACCACGTCAGCGTCGATCACGTCCTCCTCGACGGCATCGGAGACATCGGCAGGCTCGGCGTCCTCGTTTGGCGCCTGATCCTGATCCTGATCCTGATCCTGATCCTCCGCGATGACCTCTGCCGTCACGATCTCCTCTGAATCCGTTGCGACGCCATCAGCGTCGAGGCTCTCGGTAGCCACAGTCGCGGCGTCGGCAGTCTCGTCGGCGCCAGCACCGGCTGCAACTACACCCGCAGCAACACCAGCTGCAGCGCCGGCAGCAAGCTCAGGAGTGTTCTCGTTGCTCCCGCGGCGCGGCGCGGCCTCAACCTCGCCCTTACCGCGCTTGCCTGAACCCGTAAGCACATTGCGGACTCCGAGCAGCGGGCCCGAACGGCCACGGCGAGGGCCAAGCGCGCGCTTGTCGCGGTCAAACGCAATGAGGTACAGCACCGCACCAATGATTGCAAAGAGGCCGCCGGCAGCGAGCAGCGGGCCGGCCCACGGGGTCGCGCGATCCTGAACCCACACGAGCGCCGTTCCCTTCGGAAGCGGTTCTGCGCCCGAGCCGGCGATAATGATCGACTGCTGTCCGCCTGGCTCGACAGCCATACGCGAGACGCCTTCCTCGCCCGAACGCTCCTGCAGCCACAGGTCGCTGCCGCGCGGGTCGATTGGAACAGCGTTGCCCTCATCATCGACTGCGAGTGCGTCACCAGTCGGCGCCTTGCCAGCAACCGGGCTGCTGACGATCGCCTTCGTGGCTGGATCAACGGTGAGTTCCACGTGGTCGAACGGCTCGAGCCAGGCGTCTGCATCCCGCGTATTCGCGAGCGCGGAGAAGGCAGCGCTGCCTCGCATGACGACGTTCGCCTGGCCTTCGACCTTCGCAAGCTCAGAAACATCGAGCACCGCGTATGGCGCGTCGGTCTCGGCGGTGATCGGGTAGACGATCTCGGAAGGGCCCGCAAGGAACGTACGTTGGCCTATTCCAAGCAGCAACAACACCCCCGAAATCGCCAACGCCACGATGGCTAGGACATATCTCACCGAGTTCCTCCAGAGGTCTGTTCGGTTGCCGCGCAGGTTCGCGGCATGTATCAACCGTATAACGGTACCCGAGCTTCCGGGGTGAGCGCTGGGCAGGTCGCAAATAATGCACCACACGTGTGAGCGACTATCATGGTGATATCCGCTTACAGCCGGGCAGCGCCGACGCACAGTGGCGCTCGCCAGATCATCTCACCGGAGGCTTCGTGACCGACTCAGCTCAGCAGTTTACTCCTGCATTCCGCGGCTATAAGCGCGAGGAGGTCGACGAGCGTGTCCGGGCACTGAGCGGCCACATCGGCACGCTCCAGTCGCACCTTGAATCGCTGCAGGCCGCGCACCAGCAGTCGGTTCGCGCCGAGCAGGAGCAGCGTCAGCTCATCGCAGATCTCCAGGGCCAAGTCGCAGAGCTCGGGGCCTCCGGCTATTCAGGCCTCGGCCTCCGGGTGGAGAAGAGCCTGCAGTACGCCGAGCAGCACGCGCAGCGCCTCATGGCTCAGGCCGACCTTGACGCGGACAAGCTTCGCAAGTCGAGCGAAGCTGAGAGTTCGCGGTTGCTCGCCCAGGCACAGACCCGCGCAGATGAGCTGCTGAGCTCAGCCAACGAGCAGGCTGAGATCATGATCCAGAGCGCGCGCACCGACGCCGCGCGTCAGGGCCACGACCTTAACGCTGAGCGCGAACGCCTCATTACCGAGGCGCGCACCTCCGCCGAACAAACGCTCACAAACGCGAAGCTCCAGGTCGAGGCGCTCCTCGAAAGCTCAGACCGTGACGCTCGCGCCCGGATCGCACAGGGCGAGGCCGAAGCGACGCGTCTCCTCACCGAAGCTCGTGAGGCCGCCGCCGCCCTTCGCGCTGAGACCGAGACTGCCGCCGCGAGCTTCGCGCGTCAGAAGGAGGAGTACGAGCGGGAGGCGCAGGCTGAGCGCGCGCGGCTCGAGCATGAAACAACCCGCAACCGCACCGAGTTCGAGGCGAAGCGCCAGGCCGACGAGGCGGCACTCGAATCAAACTACACAGAACTCGAACGCAAGCTCACGAGCGAGATCGACGCCCAGCGGCGGGCACACGCAACCGAGGTCGAGTCGCTCCGAGAGCGCATCGCCCAGGAGCGCGCCACCCACGACGCTGAGCTGCAAGAGGAACGCGAGCAGCACGAGCGGGCGATCGCCGGTGAACGCGCGCAGCACGACGCCCGCATCACGCAGGAACGCGAAGAACTCGCCCAGCGTGTTGCACGCGAGCTCGAAGAACACCACGCCGAGATCTCCACGCTTGCCGCGCAGGCCGAACGAGAGCGCGAGCGTGCAGCCGCCCAGTTCGCGACGCTCCAAGGCCGTGAGCGCGAAACGTTCGATGCGCAGCTCGCAGCAGAGCGCGCCGACCACGACCAGAGCATCACCGAAGAGCGTTCGGCCCACGAGGAACGCATCGCACGCGAACGCGTCGAGCACGACACCCAGCTCGCCCGCGAGCTCGAGCAGCACACCGACGCACTCGCCGCAGAGCGCGCCACGCACGACGAGCGCATCACCACCGAGGCACAGGCTCACGAGGAGCGCATTGCGACCGAGAGCACCGCGCACGCGGAGCGAATCAACGCTGAGAGCACCGCGCACGCGGAGCGAATCAACGCTGAGAGCGCGGCCCATGCCGAGCGACTCGAGGCTGAGCTGTCGGCACACGACGCGCGCATCGCGGAGGAGCAGGAGGCCCACGCCTCACAGCTCGCTGGCGAGCGCGAGGCCCACGACACCACCCTTGCCGCCGAGCGAGAGGCTCACGACACGCAGCTGGCCGCCGAACGCGAGGCACAGCGCAGCGCGCTCGAGCAGGAGCTCGCTCAGCACACTGCCCAGATCACCGAAGAGCGAGAAAGCCACGACGCACGAATCCGTGCGGAGCGTGCAGCGCACGAGGAGCGAATCCAAAATGAGCTTGGCTCCCACCAGGATCGCCTGATCGCCGAGTGGGAGCAGCACCGCGCGCGCGTCGACGCTGAGTCGCTCGAGCAGCAGGAACTGCTCGCTGCCGCACGCGCAGCCCACGACGACGAGCTTGCCGCGCTCCGTGCAGCCCACGAGCTCGCGCTGTCGGACGAGCGCGCAGCGCACGACGCGACCCTCGCAGACGAGGTGACTGTGCAGCAGGAACGCCTCCATGCACAGCTCGCCGCACACGAGCAGCGGATCGCTGATGAGACTGCCGCCTTCGAGACGAAGCTGCAGATCAACCGTGACGACTCAGCCGAGAAGCTTGCAATCGAGCGCGAAGCGCTTGGCATGCGCATCGACCGCGAGCGCCAGGCACTCGACGCTGAGCTGCAGGCAGCACGCGATGAGCAGGCTCGTCAACTCGCGACCGCCGCGGAGCAACACGCAATCGACCTGCAGACCGAGCGCGAGGCGGCCGAGGCTGCGATCGCTCGTGAAGTTGCGGCCGAGCGCGCTGCAGTCGCAGAGGAGACAGCCCTTCTTCGCGCCGACACAATCGCTGAACTCGCCGAGCTTCGGGCTACGGAGACTGCAGAGCTCGCGAAGCTTCGCTCGGAGACCGATGACGAGGTTCGCGCCAAGCGTGAAGCGCTCGAAGCTGAAGTACTCGAAACGACAACGCTACTCGCGAACCAGCGCGAAACCACCGAGACCGAGCTGTCGACCAGACAGCGCGAGGCAGCCGAAACGACCCGCCAGCAGCTCGATGCAGCACGATCAGAGCTCTCCGCGCTGCAGTCCCAACTCACCGATGCCCGCGAAGAACACCAGCGACTCGTCAGCGAGGCGAAGCAGGAAGCCGCGCAGATTCGCGCCGACGCCGAGAGCAAAGCCGGACAGATTGTTGTCGAGGCCGAGCAGCGCGCCCAGACGACCTGGGTCGAGGCCGAGAACCGGGCAACGAAGGTACTCGCTGCAGCCGAGGATCGTATGACCCAGCTCAAGGTCGAGCGCGGTGCCGTCGCTCGCTACTTCGAGAGCCTCGGCGAGGTGCTCGGAAACGCGCAGAAGATGAACAACGTCGCAGAGAATTTCGTCGAGCGCCCAGTTACATCGGCAGGCGCTGACGAGCAGGGGCAGCAGCCAAGCGCGAACTAGCTCGCACCGAAACAGGTGAGTCCGATTGCTCGGGCTCACCTGTTTTGCATTGGGACGGGTGCGGCTTGCCTGCGGCTAGAACGTCTGCCAATCCGACCGCATGGGATCGGCACACGAAACGCTCGGCACACTGCAGGAGCGGCATCGATACTGCAGATCCCATTGGGTTGAAGTGCGATCTGGACCTGGGGCTGGGAGCCGAAAAGCTACTCGTCCACGGCTCTCACCACTTCGGGCCGCCCCTTATTCACACCATCTGGCATCGGCAGATGCAACGCCACGCAGACAGCATTCCAGCCATAGCTACTGCAGATCCCATGGCTATGAGCCGGGCGTCAGGCGAGCTCCCCCGCGCCGACAAGCAAGGGTCTGGCGGGCATCACCCACCGTTCCCGCTCAAGCCCACAGCTCCAAACTCAAGCACTGCGTATGGGATCGGCCGAACATCTGCCGAAACCTTAACTTCTTGACAGTGCTACTGCCGATCGCATGGCTTGTGTAACGAAGGACTACGCCTCGCGGGCGTGCCGCACCTCTCCTGCGATCACAGTAAGGGTGCACGATCCTTCGCCGCGGGTCACCAGCGCAGCCCGGGGGTCTTCGCCCTCGGAGACGCGTACGTCAAACACAGCGAGGTCGGCCCGCATGCCCTCCCGAAGTGCACCGATGTCGCTCCGGTCGAGCACCGCGGCACCGCCCGCGGTTGCAGCGTAGAGCACGCGCTCATAGAGGTCGGCGTCGGCGTAGCCCTGTGCAGTTGCGAGCTCGGCGAGGGCGGCGACATCCGCAAGCAGGTCAAGCGAGGGCGAAGACGACAGCGAGTCGGTTCCGACTGCAACCTCGTGCCCCTCGCGAAGGTAGTCGGCGACGGGCGCCGCGGCGAGGCCAATAACGCGGTTCGAGCGCGGGCAAAGCGCGACACGGGTGCCAGAATCACGCAGCAGGTCGCGATCGGCTCGGTCAAGGTAGATCCCATGGGCGAGGTGCGAGTCAGGGCCGAGCAGGTCGATGCTCGCCGCGTAGCTCGCCGTCGACAGCCCAGTACCACCGTTGCGGATCAGTGCGAACTCATCGCGCATGTCGCCGTAGATCTCGAGCACGTCACGGTTTCCGAAGTCGTAGAGGCTCGCCTCGACTGCTGATTCCCCGACGTGCGAGTGGATACGCATGCCGCGGGACCTGGCGAGCGCGGTGAGCTCACGGATCACTTCGCCGTCGAGGCTGTAGGGCGCGTGCGGTGAGACTCCGACGACGCCGGCGCTGGGTTGATCGAGCCAAGCGCTGAACGCCTCGCGCCCTCCAGCGTTCCAGCGGGTCTCGGTCTCGCCGATCGCCTCAAGGAACTCGATTCCCTGGAGCCCGAACTCAGCAAGGACACCACGGGCGGGCTCGTCAGTGACGATCTCGGCGAAAGCTGTCGTTCCGCTCGCGAGTGCGAGGGCCGCGCCTTCCCTGGCAGCGCGCCCCCACTCGGCCGGATCCTTCACCGCGTCGTAGAAGACCTCGAACTCCTCAGACCAGTGCTCGAAGCTCGTGTACGAGCCGCGTCCAAGATCGGCGAAGCCGGTGTATTGCAGGTGCGTGTGGCCGTTCACGAGCCCCGGGGTGAGCACGCCCTGGTGCCTGTGTACGGGCCAGGCTGAGAACTCGTCTGGAAGCTTATCGATACTGCCAACCCAAGCGATCTTGCCGCCCTTGACCGCGACAGCTCCGTGGCGAATCGCGGCGCCTGCAATCGGCAGTACCCACTCCGCCCCAACGATCGAGTCGTTCACCGTCGGATTACTTTTCACTACCGCCCCCAAAACCCTGCTTCAGCGCCTTCTGCGCGACTGCGAATACGATCAGGGTCGGAAGCAGTGAGACGAGCGCCGCGGCTGCTTGACCCTGGAGATTGATATCTTCACGGGTCGTCAGCGTCGTTGCTGCGAGAGTCAGGGTGTAAGAATCGGTGTTGCTTTGCAAGAGCGTCGACGCGATCAGTAGGTCGCCAAAGCTCCAGACGAATGTCAGCGCGAGCACCGCTGAGAGTGCGGGCATCGCCATCGGAATTCCGACGTAGAAGAATGCGCGGAATACTCCAGCACCGTCGAGCGTCGTTGCCTCGATGACCTCGTCAGATAGCGACTGCTGCAGGAAGGTGTGTACGAAGTAGAACCCGAACGGTAGCGATGAGACGCCGCTGATGACGCCCGCGACGAACAGGTTCCCTGTCCAGCCAGCCTGCGCAGCGATGACGAACACTGGGATCAGCCATGCGACCATTGGGATCGCGTAGCCAGCTCCCAGCAGAAGCCTGAGCGGCCCGGTCCAGCGCTGCCGCGCTACGCGGAAGAAGTACCCGCCTGCGAGCGACGTCGTGCCGCAGACAATGCAGGCAACGACGCACATGATGAGGGTGTTGATGAGCGCACGTCCGAGGTCCGCTTCCTGCCAGGACTCGACGATGTGGTCGAGGGTGAAGCTCTTCGGCAGCCCGCCGGGAGAGCTGACATAGTCGCTGCGCTCGCGCACGGCGGTCGAGATGAGGAACACAAATGGGACGATGAACGGCACGGTGATGAGCGCCGCGACCGTCGTGCGGAAGCCTACTCCGCGATTGACTCGGCTACTCATGCCGCCACCTTTTTTCCACCGCGCGAACGGTCTCGGCCGAGCAGCCGCATTACAAGCGCGCCGGCACCGGCGCACGCAAGAATCAACAGGACAAGTACGACCGACTGCGCTGCGGCAGTGCCGAAGAACCCGAAGCGCATGAACTCCTGGTAGATCGCGAAGTCCATCGTCGCGCTTGACAACCCGGGGCCGCCACGCGTCAGCACGTACACCCACGAGAACATGAACAGGAAGATCGAGATCACCTGGAAAATCATCCACAACACGACGGCGTTGCGAATGCTGGGGACTGCGATGTGCCAGAACTCACCCCAGAAACCCACGCCGTCGAGGCGGGCGGCCTCAAACAGGTGCTTCGGGATCGCGCTGAGCGCAGACGAGAAGATGAGCACGCCGGTGCCGAATCCTGCCCACAGCACGAGCAGGATGATGACAGGTTTCACCATCGCTTCATCGCTCAGCCAGGGGCGCGCGAGCGAGTCAAGACCGACGGTGCGAAGCAGCGCGTTCACTGGCCCATCGACAGACAGGAGCGCGCGGAAGACGAGCGCAACAACTGCGGGCGACATGACCGCCGGCAGGAAGTAGACGGACCGGAAGAAGCCGGACCCCTTCACCTTCTCGCGGAGCATGAAGGCGACGAGCAGCGGCGCGATCACCCACAGTGGCAGCCCAAGCAAGTAGAAGAATTGGTTGCCGACGACCTGCCAGAAGGCTGGGTCTGAGAAGAGTTCAACGTAGTTGTCGACCCCGTTGAACTCGGAGACACCGCCTGGCTGCCAATTGAAGAACGATCGGTAGGCGATGTAGAGGAGAGGCGCGAAGAGGATCGCGGCTTCCAGCACAATCACGGGGAGCAGCAGCAGGAGCGCTGAGCGCCCGCCGCCGAGCCCCGCTTGTACGCGGGAGTGTTTCTTGGAGCGCCCGCGCCCCTTCGGGGCCGTGCTGGCCGTCGCAGTCATTCTCGCCTCTCCCCCGGTGAGCTTAGGCGCTCTTGTCGAAGGCGCGGATCGCCTGCTCAAGGAATTCGTCGCGGCTCAACTTGCCGCTGACCAGGGGGCCAGCGTTGCGCTCGATGACCGCGAGCACCTCAAGCGGGTACGAGGAGAAACCTGTGTGGTTCTCGTCGTTCACGATGAGCGGCACGAAGGCCTCCTGCATCGGGGTCTTGGCCTCAGCCTGTACTGCGTTGTTGTTCGGCACGACGTTCGCGACGTCCCAGAGGATCTGCTGCGCGGTCGCACCACCCATGAAGTTCACGAAGGCGTTCGCAGCTTCTGGGGACTTCGTCCACTTGGTCACTGACCAGCCCGCCTCGGCACCAGCGTCGATGAGCGAGTCGTACTTGGACTCGGGCACCTGCGGGAGCGGCATGACTGTCGTGCTCGGCTGATCGTTGTAGCCGGTCTCGGCGGTCGCGAGGCCACCAGTGGTGAACATTGCCGCGTCGCCAGCGTAGTACTGGTTGAAGGCGTCGTCGTACATTGCGCGACCGAGGCCTTCCTCGCCGCCGAAGCAGCCTGCCTCATTCATCTCGAGGATGCGGTCAACGGCCTGCCCGAACAGCGGGTCGTCCATCTTCAGCTCGCCCTGAGTCCACTTCACGAGAGTGTCAGCGTCCATCTGCTGGCTCGTGATCATGTACATGAGGGTCTCCATCAGGATCCCGTCCTGCCAACCCGTCGCGAACGGCAGAATGCCCTTCGAGTCGAGCGTCTTGCACGCGCCGATCAGGCCGTCCCAGGTCGCAATGCTCTGGGGGTCGACGCCACCCTTCGCGAACAGATCCTGGTTGACAAGCAAGGCATAGCCGTACGCGCCTGTCGGAAGAATGTAGAGGTTGCCGTCGCTCGAGTAGTTGTCCTCGAGGTAGCGAAGATCGCCCTCAATCTCGGGGTCGATCGCGTCTTGCAGCGGGAAGAGCGAATTACGGTAGCTGTACGCCTGCGCGCCGCCGTACATCGTCACGACGTCGGGGCCGCTCTTTGAGACGCCCGAGTTGCGCAGCTGATCCCAGTAGGTGCCATAGGGCATCGTGGTGAGCTCGATCTCCACCTGGGGGTACTGCTCATTGAACGCGTCAATGATCTGGTCGTAGGCCTTGTCGCCGTTCTCGTAGTTGTCGGGAAGGAACGTCCAAACCTTGAGGGTGGTATCGTCCTTCGGTACCTCCGAGAAGGTGAGGGTGTTTGCAGTGTCCGCGCCCCCGGTAGAGCAGCCGGTGAGCGCAATTGCCGCTGCAGCGAGGGCAGCGGCCCCGCCGAGCACGCGTGAACGAGTCGATGTCATGAGTGTGTGGTCCTTTGTCTTACCAGGCACGCGCGGCTTCGCGCTGCCGATCTGTGAGGGATTCGAGGCTGCCGCCTGCAGCCTCGAGACGAATACGGGCGACTTCCTGCTCGATGTCGGTTGGCAGGTCGTAGACTCCCGGTTTCCAGTCCTTCGCGCCGGCGGCGAGCCGCTCGACTGCGAGAGCCTGGAGCGAGAGCGAGAGATCCATCACTTCGATGGGGTTTCCCTCGGCGTCGGCGCAGTTCAGGCAGTCTCCTTCGGAGATGAGATTGACTGTCCGGCCCGCGCGCGACGTGTAGGCAGTGACCGCGTGGCGCACGTGACGTGCGTCCCCGAGGCCACGAAGGTAGTCCATCGGCATCTCGAAGTCGCCTCCGCCGGCGGTGCAGAGGAAGGCACCCTCTGGCAACGCTTCGACGTGTTCGGCTGTGACGGCGTCTGCGAGACCGGTGCAGCTGAACACCACCTCGGCCGTCACTGCTGCCTCACGGAAGGCTGTGACCTCATAGCCGTCGTGAAGTGCACGCAGAGCCCGTATTGGATCAATCTCGGAGACAATCACACGGGCGCCAAGCGCCGCAGCATACTTCGCAACTCCCATGCCAACCCAGCCGTAGCCAACAACCACGACTCGGCGGCCCGCGAGCTGCAGGTTCGTAATGTCAACGAACGCCATCACGCACGACTGACCAGTGCCGTAGATGTTGTCGAAGAGATATTTCGCTGCAGAGTCGTTGACGGCGATAACGGGGAGCTTCAGCTCGCCCTCCTCGTGCATCACGCGGAGGGGGCGAACCCCACTCGTGGTCTCCTCAGCTGCGCCGATCATCTTCGCAACAAGCTCTGGGTATTCGCGGTGCGCGAGTCGTGTCACTGAGGCGCCATCGTCGATAAGAATGTCGAGGCCAGTCTCGAGGAACTCCCGTGCAAGCTGGAGCTCCTCAGCTTCAGTTGCGCGGCTATCTGCGAAGACCTGGAAGCCCTGCTCACGCAAGGCCTCAACAACCTGCTGATCCGTCGATGACGCGTTGCAGTACACCGCGACGTCGGCGCCGGCATCCCGGAGCGCGAGCGCAAGGTTCGCTGTCTTTGGCTCGAGCACGAGGCTCACACCAACGCGGACGCCCGCGAGCGTCCCGGCGCGCTTCACACGCTCCGCGATTGCGCGCAGCACCGGCATGCTGCGAGCCGCCCAAATAATGCGCTCTGCGCCAGACCCGGTGATGTCGATCATGCTGCGCCCCCCTCTTCCATGCGTGCGGTGTGATCGTCGCGCTGATCGGCGCGGAGCTCGTCCAGGGTGATCCCGTACGACGCGAGCTTTGCCGTTGCGATCGAATCGTCGAGTTCCTTCGGCAGGATGTGCACGCCCGGCTCGAGATCAGTCGACGCAAGGTGGTGCACGCCGAGGCCCTGCACCGCAAACGTCAGGTCCATGACCTCGACAGGGTGTCCGCTGCCGCCGGCGATGTTGACGAGCGCGCCACCGGCGAGCACGTGAAGATCCCGATCCCCGACGGTGTAGCTTGTGATGCCCGGGCGCGATTCGAAGACGTGAGAAGATGCAGCTTCGAGGGCCTCGGTATCGACTTCAAGGTCGTGATGCCCTGCGTTGCCGAGCACGACGTCGTGCGCGAGGTACTGAATGTCTGCCTCGCCGATCGCGCGCATCCCGCCTGTGGCTGTGATGATGACTTCGGCCTCTGGGAACACCTCCGCGCGGGATCCGACTGTATGCCCATCGGTGTGAGCCTCAAGCGCGCGGACGGGGTCAACCTCCGTCACAAACGTTCGCGCACCCATTGCCTTGGCGTAGAGCGCGAGTCCCTTGCCGACGTAGCCGTAACCAACGACCGCGATGCGCGAGCCTGCAATCTGGCGGTTCGTGAGGCGCAGGAGCGCCTGCAGTGTCGTCTGGCCTGTCGCGTAGCGGTTATCGAACAGGTGCTTGCAGCGTGCGTCGTTCGCGGTGAGCGCCGGGAATGGAAGGTTGCCGGCGGCCGCCATTGCCTGCAGCCTCGCCGTACCGGTGGTTGTCTCTTCCGAAACGCCTTTGAGCTTCGCAAACACGTCGGGGCGATGCTCCGCGGTGCGCATCGTGAGCTCGGCCCCATCGTCGATGATGTAATCCGGTTCGCAGTCTGCTGCGGCCTTGAGCTCGAGCTCCCAGCTGTCGTAGTCTCCCCCGGCGTCTGCGACTACAGTCATGCCGCGTGCGCGGAGCGCAGCAACGACGGATGCGTCCGTCGTGCGCGGGTTGCTTCCGGCCGCGATGACCTCGGCACCCGCGTCAGCGAGCACCGTCGCGAGGAACGCAGTCTTCGCTTCGAGGTGTACAACGACAGCGACACGCTTGCCGCGCAGCGACCCGTCGTTCACCGCCTCGCGCACGTAGCCATCGAGAACGGGCGAGTGTGTGCGCACCCACTCAATCCGGGCGGCACCGTCGCGTGCGAGCGCAGCGGTCCTGTCCTCTGCGGCAGCTGTCTGATTCGCCTCTTGCGCCATACGTCCCCCAACCCTCCGGCCACCCGAAGTTCGTCAACGGAAATTATCTTAGCGCTTAGATCGGCGTCGTCAAAGGCAAGTGACGCCGCGTGACATGTGCTAGTCGGCGCTCCACGCAAGCGGCAAGCGGCAGAATCCCAAGGGCTACGGGCCCTCAGAGATCGCAAATAGGCAGCACTCAGGCTTCGCCGATAGCGGTCCCAGAAGTTGGGCAGCCGCACGTCTCCCCAACCACAAGTTCGCCGGCGAACACGAGATGCGCACCCAGCGGGCCCGGCGAGTCACCGCCACTCTGCGCGGCCGCACCGATCTCTTCAAGCATGTCAAAGGCGCGCTCAGCAAGCTGCTCCATCGGCACCCGGACAGTGGTGAGCCGCACCCTGCCGAGGAGGGCCTCGCGGATTCCGTCAAAGCCCACAAGGGCAAGATCCTCAGGGATGCGAGCGCCGACAGCCGCTGCGGCCCGCAACACCGCGAGCGCCTGTTCATCGGTCGTCGCAAAGATCGCCTCAGGCCATTCTCCGCCCTCGAGAATCTCGCGCACGTCAGCCTCGACCTGCACCCTGTCGAAGGAGCTACGATACACGCGCCCCTCGGTCGGCAGGCCAGCCTCCGCCATTGCCTGTTCCCACCCCTGCACGCGGAGGCTCGCCGGGTCTCCGGCGTGCGTGCCTGCCAGACACAGGATGTCTGTGAAGCCGTGACCGATCAGGTGTTCCACCGCGAGTTTGGCTCCAGCGTGATCGTCAAATCGCACACTCGGAGCCGTGACGCCCTCGGGAACCGAATGGATGAAGACGAACGGCACGTCGGATGGGATCTCATCCCCCTGCGCAACACTCATCGTAAAGATTCCGCGCGCCCGCAGATCAGAGAAGCCCGAGATGTAGTGGGCAGAGATCTCACCGTCGTACCCCGTGTTGCCGAGCATCGTGAGGAAACCGCGCTTTCGTCCCTCAGCCTCGAAGCAACGCGACAGCTCACCAAAGAACCCATTCGCCGTGTCAGGCACAATCAGCCCAACAAGGTTAGACCGGCCAGCGCTCAACGCCCCAGCGATCGGGTTTCGCCGGTACCCCAGCTCCCCGATCGCCTTCTCAACGCGCTCACGCGTCGCCGGCGCCACCGCCCGTGGCCCGTTGTTCACGACATAGCTCACGACGGCAGTCGAAGTGCCAGCCTTCGCTGCAACATCGGCGAGCGTCGGGCGGCGTGAAGATGAACCCATGGTCATTCATTGTAGGGGTGGAGGCCGCCGCCACGCCCGCCTGCCCGGACACGCGGGCAGCGACCCGAATCTGCGGCAACCCCTGGCAAGATATTACGCATGACACTTACCGCGGCAGCAGATGGTTCGGCACTCGGCAACCCAGGCCCCGCAGGGTGGGCCTGGGTCATCGACGAAGACCGCTGGCGGGCAGGTGGTTGGCCGCGCGCAACAAACAACCAAGGCGAACTCATGGCCGTGCTCGATCTGCTGCATGCGACAGCCGACCTCGCTGAGCCCCTTCTCGTGCAGTGCGACAGCCAATACGTCATCAACTCAGTCACACAGTGGATGCCCGGCTGGAAACGCCGCGGTTGGCGTAAGGCAGACGGGAAGCCCGTGCTGAACCGGGAGCTGCTCGAAGCACTCGACAAGGCACTCGTCGGGCGCGACGTGAAATTCGAATGGGTGAAGGGGCACGCAGGGCACCCGCTCAACGAGGCCGCTGACGACCGAGCTCGCTGGGCAGCGGAGGCCTACCAGCGCGGAGTCGAGCCAAACCGTGGTCCCGGATTCGCCGGTGCGGGCCCCACTCCCGAGATGCAGGCGAACGGAGCTCACACGCAGCAGGCTCCCCCAACCTTGTTCTAGCGCGGTGACGCGGCTCGAGCCGGTCGCACCCTATGGGCCACTCCCTGGTGCAGCACGAACCTCTTCACATCCTCGCGTGCTCCCCAAGTACCCGGAGAATTGGGGTGCCACAGGAGAATTGCGGCCGCAAGGATGCCCGAGTAGTCAACGGACGAGCGAGCAGCGACCTGCAAGCTAGCGGCCGCGCCAGCAGTGCGCGTGGATGTGACGCCTGTCGCGCACAGCGGCCTCATCGCCAAACAGATGATCGGCGGGCCATGCGACAACGTGAGCCTGACCAGCGGGCACGTCCGTGCCACATTCCGGGCAGCGATACGCTTTCTCAGCCCGGTGTGCAGGGATATCCCGCACGAACCACTCGCGCCCACCAACGAATTCTTTACGGGCGCCGCCGTAGGCAAGCCGGGTCACATCGCGCTGAGGCGATTGGGCGGCTCGCTGGTACTTATTCGGTCCGCGACTGCGCGCCACCGGTTACCACCAGTGGTTCGCGGTCCAGAACTCGTACGCGCCGGCCCAGCTGCCATAGCGGTCAGTCGCGTAGCCGTTCGCCCAGCGGAGGTTGTCGACTGGGTTGTAGCCGCTTCCCGGGACCTTGCTGCAGGGCAGCGCCTGGATCAGGCCGCACGCGCCCGACGACGGGTTCGTGGCGTTCGGGTTCCAGCCGCTCTCCTTCTGCGCGATGAAATCGACATAGCTCCAGTCACTCTCGGCGATGCCAGCCGCAGCCATCCATTCCGCCGGCGACCCGCCACCCTCAAAGCGTGGAAGTGCGGCCGGAGCCTGCACTGCGTCCTGAGTTGCTTCGGTCCCGGTCTCTGTCTTCGCGGGTTCAGGCTTTGGCTCGGGCTTCGGGTCGGGAAGCTTCTCGATCGGAACCTCGGGCAGGACGAAATCGTCGGCCGGGTTCTCGTTCGGCACGAACTCCTGGTACAGCCGCTCGTTGAGCGCGGCCGGAATCACATCGGCGTTCGCGTCAGTCAGAGTCATCGGCGCAACAGCGGCGCCGCCGAGGAGTACAGCGACGGCAGCGACCGCAAGCGGCGCTCGCATGCGCATCCAGGGACGGGTGGGACGTGTTGTCTGAGTACTCACAATGTAACGATCTTATATCAGGGCCGCTGGGAAGCCAAGGGCGAACAAATCAGGGATCAGCGTGTGGACAGAATGATGTCGACAAGCGAGTCGAGCAACGCGTCAACCTGCGCCTCGTCGTACCCGCGCCACTCGGGGTGGAACACGACCTCGCGCACCTCGCCAGGGGTCACCGAGATCTCGCGGTTCGCGAACATCGCACCGATCCGATCGAGGAAGGCGTCGACCTGCGAGCGCCGGTAGCCGAGAGCGAATACTCCACGCCGCCTGAACCGCTTGCCACGCGGCCGACCGATTCGACCACGAACGTCAGAGAGCAAGCCACGAGCTTCGCGCCACCACTCGTCCTCGCCCTGCTCTCGAACAACAGCCCGCCGTTCGCGCTCGAAGAAAACATCCTCGAGGCGATCCAGAGCCGCGTCGACATGCCTGGGCGAATACCCCTTTCGCTGCATCTTAAACGCGAGGCTGCGCACGTCATCTGCGGTGAGACTCGGCGCCCCCCCCTCCTCGTACGCAGACCGCGCGCGATCGAGGAACTCGTCGACCTGCTGCGGCTTGTAGCCGCGCTCGCGGCCAGAGGTCAGCGGGAACGGGCTTTCGTTTTCTGCACCGTGACTCACGACAAAACTCCCAACGCCAGTGCAAGGCCAAAGGCAACGACAGTGGATGGAAGCAACGAATCCAGCCTGTCAAGCAATCCGCCGTGGCCCGGGATCCAGTTGCTCATATCTTTCACGTTCAGGTCACGCTTGATGAGGGACTCAGTGAGGTCTCCCCCGGTCGCCGTCAGCAGCACGAGCGCGCCGAAGATCAACCCAACCCACCAGGGTTGGTCAAGCGCCGCAACAGTTATTCCGACGCCTGCAACCATGGCGGCGACTGCTGCTCCGGCAAAGCCCTCCCATGTCTTGTTGGGGCTGATGCGCGGCGTCATCTTGTGCTTGCCGAGTGTGACACCAGCAGCGTATGCGCCGATGTCGACCGAAACCGCGACGAGTACGAGCGCGAAGACCCACCACTGCCCGTTCGGCACTGCAAGCAAGAGCACCGCAAAGCTTCCGAGGAATGGCACGTAAACGAGTGTGAACAGCCCCGAGAAGATGTCGCGGATGAGTGTCTTCGGCTCGACAGGCGTGCGGGCTGCAAGGCCTTCAACGACACGCCAGATTGTGAGGAGAGCGGATGCGGCGAACAAGCTCAGCAAGAGCCCCTCAGCGCCGTAGAAGTACGCCGAGGCAACCATGCTGAGGCCGCTGACAACAACGCCAATTCGCGGAACGCGACGACCGGCTACGCGGAACGCAGTCGCGAGCTCGACGACGGCGACGCCAACGAGCAGCGCGATGAACCACACGAACAGGATGCCGTCAAAGAACAGCAGGCTCCCCAGGAACACCCCGGCGAGCAAGAGGCCGACGCCGATGGCGAGAAAGAGATTCCTGCCGGCTTTCTTCTCGATTCTCGCGTTCGTCGCCTCGAGCTGGGCCCGTGTCGCCTCGAGCTGGGCGCGAGTCGAGTCGAGATGTGCTCGAATCTCCTCGCGCCGCCCTCCCCCTGACATACGGATCAGACTTCCAGAAGCTCAGCTTCTTTACGCTTGAAGGCCTCATCCACCTGATCGGTGAACTGCTTGGTGAGCACTTCAAGCTCCTTTTCCGCGCGTGCGACGTCGTCCTCGCCGATCTCACTCTTCAGGGCGTCGAGGTCATCCTTGGCGCTGCGGCGCACGTTGCGAACTGCCACGCGTGCGTCCTCTGCGCGGGTCTTCACGATCTTCACGAACTCCTTGCGGCGCTCCTGCGTCAGCTCGGGAAGCGTCACGCGGATCACGTTGCCGTCGTTCGTTGGGTTCGCTCCGAGGTTGTGCATGTCGCGGATACCCTGCTCGATCGCTTTCATCGCGCCCTTGTCGTAGGGCGTGATGATGAGGCTGCGCGCATCCTGGTTGGCGACAGACGCCAGCTGCGGCAGCGGCGTTGGCGTCCCGTAGTAGTCGACCATCAGGTTCTGGAGCAGCGCGGGATTTGCACGCCCAGTACGCACGGTCGCGAACGACTCCTTTGCGGCTTCAACCGCCTTGGTCATTCGTTCCTTTGCGTCTGCAAAGACTTCTTCAATCACGCTGCATCTCCTCCACGACTCCTCACTGACCCGTACGGCCAGCAATCGGTTTTCTGCAATAGTTCGAGTTTAGCGGTGTACCAGCGTGCCGAGCTTCTCGCCACGGAGAGCGGCGGTGACATTCCCCGCTGGCTCCATGCCAAAAACGCGCATCGGCATGCCGTTATCCATGCACAGGCTAAAGGCTGTCGAGTCGACGACCTTGAGGCCCTTCACGAGCGCCTCATTGTACGTAATGTCGGTGATGAGCGTCGCCTCGGGGTCCACTGCAGGATCCGCCGTGTAGACGCCGTCGACACCATTCTTCGCGACGAGTACCTCGTCCGCTTCAATTTCGAGCGCGCGCTGTGCCGAGACAGTGTCGGTGGAGAAGTATGGAAGGCCGGCGCCGGCGCCGAAGATCACGACGCGCCCCTTCTCCATGTGACGGATCGCGCGAAGCGGAATGTAGGTCTCTGCGACCTGCGTCATCGTGATCGCCGACTGCACTCGGGTCTCAACGCCTGCCTGCTCGAGGAAGTCCTGGAGCGCGAGCGCGTTCATGACGGTGCCAAGCATGCCCATGTAGTCGGCGCGGGCGCGATCCATACCGCGCTGCGACAGCTCCGCACCGCGGAAGAAATTGCCTCCGCCGACGACAATCGCGACCTCGGTCTGGTCCATCGACGCAGCGATCTCGCGCGCGATCTGGCTGACGACGTCAGGATTCACGCCAAGCGTTCCCCCACCGAACGCCTCGCCCGACAGCTTCAGCAGTACCCTGCGCTTACGATTGCTCTGATCGGACATGCGTCTCCTTCATTAAATCTCTCGCCGGTCTCCCGGCACTCTCTTCCGGATCCATGATCCAGATTCGCGGCGCCAGCCTGCTCAACTCAACAGCCTACCGTCCGCACAGCACAAAACCCGGGCCTAAACGGCCCGGGTTTTGTGTTGATGATGTTAGGCGCCTACCTTGCAGCGGCTGAAGCCTGTCACCTTGATGCCGGCTGCCTCAGCAACCTTTGCGACGTCGCGCTTCTCAGCGTCGAGTGCGTGCACCTGCTCGTTGAGAACGACCTGCTTGAAGAACGCGTTCAGGCGGCCTTCAATGATCTTCGGGAGCGCGGCCTCGGGCTTGCCCTCGTTCTTCGAGATCTCAGTGACGATGTCGCGCTCCTTGTCGACGTCGGCCGCGGGGACCTCGTCACGGTTCACGAACAGCGGCTCTGCGAACGAGATGTGCTGAGCAATGCTGAGCGCAGCCTTCTCGTCGTCACCCTCGAAACCGACGACAACGCCGATCTGCGGGGGCAGATCCTTCGAGGTGCGGTGGAGGTACACGGCGGTGCCGGGAGCCTCGATACGCTCGACACGGCGAAGCTCGATGCGCTCGCCGATGATTGCGGCCTCATCGGTGATGAGGTCAGCAACGGTCTTGTCGCCTGCGGGGGCTGCGAGGCCCTCCTCGGCGTTCTTCGCGCCTGCGGCGACGAGCGCGTCAAGCACCTGCTCCGAGAGTGCGAGGAACTTCTCATTCTTCGCGACGAAGTCGGTCTCGCAGACGAGCTCGATCATCGTTGCAGCGCCTTCGCTCTGCTTTGCAGCAACGAGGCCTTCGCTCGCCTCACGGTCGCCGCGCTTCGCGACGCCCTTGAGGCCCTTGAGACGAAGAATCTCGATCGCCTTCTCGATGTCGCCCTCGGCTTCAACGAGAGCGTTCTTGCTGTCGACCATGCCAGCGCCGAGGCGCTCGCGCAGCTCCTTCACAGCGGCCATGCTTACTGCAGCCATGTGTGACTCCTTGGGGTTTGGATCCGGGCCGGGCTTCAGGCCCGACCCGGATCAATGACTATGAGAGAAAAATTACTCGGCTGCGGGAGCCTCAGCTGCGTCAGCAGCTGGGGTCTCGGTTGCCTCAGCTACCTCGGCTGCGGGAGCCTCGGTCGCCTCAGCTGCGGGAGCCTCTGCCTTGTCAGCGTTGAGGAGCTCAACTTCCCACTCAGCGAGCGGCTCAGCAGCAGCCTCGCCCTCGGCGGGCTTCTGGTGGCGCTCCATGAGGCCCTCAGCAGCTGCGTCAGCGATCACGCGGGTGAGCAGCGCTACCGAGCGGATTGCGTCGTCGTTACCCGGGATCGGGTAGGTAACCTCGTCGGGGTCGCAGTTGGTGTCGAGGATGCCGATGACGGGGATGCCCAGCTTCTTCGCCTCGTCGATCGCGAGGTGCTCCTTCTTGGTGTCAACAACCCAGAGCGCCGACGGCGTCTTGGTCATGTTGCGGATACCACCGAGAGTCTTCTGCAGCTTCTCGAGCTCGCGCTTCTTGAGGAGGAGCTCCTTCTTGGTGAAACCGCTGGTGCCACCCTCGAAGTCGAGCTGCTCGAGCTCCTTCATGCGCTCCAGACGGCCGGTGACGGTCTGGAAGTTTGTGAGGAGGCCACCGAGCCAGCGCTGGTTCACGTACGGCTGGTTCACGCGAGTCGACTGCTCAGCAATCGCCTCCTGTGCCTGCTTCTTGGTGCCAACGAAGAGGATGGTGCCGCCACGAGCAACAGTGTTCTTCACGAACTCGTAAGCCGAGTCGATGTAGGTCAGCGACTGCTGGAGGTCGATGATGTAGATGCCCGAGCGCTCGGTGAAGATGAAGCGCTTCATCTTCGGGTTCCAGCGGCGGGTCTGGTGTCCGAAATGGACGCCGCTGTCGAGCAGCTGGCGCATGGTTACAACGGCCATTGCCGTCTCCTGTTCTCGCGCGTAGCGCGCGATTGTTTGGTTTGTTCGGCCGCGGATGCGACCTAGTCCTAGTGCCCCCGAGTTTCACCACCCCTTGCGGGGACCAATGGCAAACCTCCGGTGAGTGGGCACGCGAAGTCACCTCTTGCGAGGCGCAGTAGAAGAGTCTAGCACTGGATCGGATGCCGTGTACGCCATCGCCAGCGTGTTTTCTGCTTCGCCCACACCCAGCGATACGCCCGCTTTGCGTGGGGTTCTTTCCACAGTTCCTCCATGGGTCGCCTCCCCCACGTTCCGACCAAGAAGACTGGAGCCCCAGCGACACGAACGGAGCACCCAAATGGCACGCCAGCACTCCCCGAAACCCTTGCCAGAGCCCTCTGCCAGTGAACAGGACCGCGCAACTACAATCGCGACCACCACCAGGCGCGATCTTGGCGCACGCGGCGAACTCATTGCAGCCGACTATCTTATTTCCCGCGGCTTCACCCTCATCGCGCGCAACTGGCGATGCCGCTATGGCGAACTTGATCTTGTGATGAGCGACGGCGACGCGTTCGTCGCCGTCGAGGTGAAAACGCGAAGCGGAACCGGCTACGGTGCACCGCTCGAGTCAATCACCGCGCGCAAGGCAGCGCGGCTCCGAAGATTACTACTCGAATGGGGCCTCGCCACCGGAAACCGCGGCGCCCGCCTGCGCGTCGACGCTGTCGGGATCACACTCAGGCCTGGCGACGCTGCACCACAGATTGAGCACCTGCGGGCCGTCGCATGAGCCGTGGGGTGCGCCGGGCGGCCGCGATCGCGCTCACCGGCCTCGAAGGGACGCCGGTGATGGTTGAAGCTGCGGTCTCGCACCAGCTTCCAGGGATGACGATCATTGGTCTCCCCGATACTGCGCTCGCCGAGTCTAAGCAGCGCGTCCGCACGGCGTCGGCGCAGGTGGGGTTACCAATCTCTGACCGATTCGTCACAGTCAACCTTGCGCCCGCTTCCCTCCCCAAACAGGGTTCCGGGTTCGACCTCGCGATCGCCCTCGCAGTGCTCTCGGCGTCCAAGCACGTTCCGACGGCGAAGCTCGCAGAGACCGCGCACATTGGTGAACTCGGACTCGACGGAAGCCTGCGCCGCCCGGTGGCTCTACTCAGTGCTGTGATCGCCGCGCGCGAGCTCGGTTTTTCACGCGTCATGGTGCCGTTCGAAGCAGGCGCAGAAGCGAGGCTTGTGCCGGGCATCGAGGTGGTGACGGCCGACACGCTTCTCGACGCGATTGCTTGGCACAAGGGCGAAGCACCCGCACCAGATATTGGTCGGGATGCCTCACGGCCCGCGCGACCGCCGACCCTGCAGCCACTCGAAACCGCAGACATGTCAGAGGTGTTGGGGCAGGAGGAGGCGGTCGAGGCAATGGTTGTCGCCGCCGCCGGGAGGCATCACGTGTCACTCACGGGTCCGCCCGGTTCGGGCAAGACACTCCTCGCGACGCGACTCGCGGGCATCCTCCCGGACCTTTCGCCACCTGAGTCGCTCGTTGCCAGCAGCATCGCCTCGCTGAGCGGCGTCTCACTTGACACGCTCGTCACCCGGCCGCCATTCGAGAGCCCGCACCACACTGCCTCGTCCGCTGCAATCATCGGCACGGGAGACTCGCGCGGCATCCGCCCCGGTTCCATCTCGCGGGCGAGCTACGGGGTGCTGTTCATGGACGAGGCCCCAGAGTTTGGGCGAGTCATTCTCGATGATCTCCGAGAACCGCTCGAGTCTGGAACCGTCACAATCTCACGAGCGCGCATCCACGCGAGCCTCCCCGCCAAACTCCAGCTCGTCCTCGCCGCGAATCCATGCCCCTGCGGCAACGCCGGTTCCCCCGAGACGGCGCTCTCATGTACGTGCACACCAAACACGCGCATGCGCTATCTTGGCAGGTTATCTGGGCCCCTTATCGATCGCATCGATCTCCGCCTCAACGTGCGCCGGGTGAGCAGCCTGAGCTCTCCGCTTTCCGGAAGGGCACCGACAAGCAACGACATCCGCGGGCGGGTCATCGCGGCTCGAGCGCGAGCACAACGACGGCTCCGTGGCACCCCCTGGACTCTCAACGGAGAGGTGCCAGGCGAATGGCTACGTGGTGAGTCGATGCGACTCCCCAGCGCTGCCACCACGACAATCGACCGAGCGCTCGCCCTCGGCGCGCTCACAGTGCGAGGCTACGACCGAATCCTTCGGGTGGCATGGTCGATCTCCGACCTCGCCGGCGAGTCGCGGCCGGGACGTAGCGAGGTTGCGCAGGCGCTCGCGCTGCGAGGCGGTTCGACATGAGTGACTCTGACGACTGGTTGGCTGCGAGAGAACCGCGACCGCGCAGGGGCAGCACCAGTTCGCACCAGCAAGGCATCATCCGTCCCGACGCAGAGACAGCTCCGCTGCTCGCTGCGGTCTGCACCGTCGACTCAGGCTCGGAAACCGACGCAGAGGATCTTCTCGCGCGCGTTGTGTGGTCCCGGGTCACGGAGCCAGGCGATGCCACCGCCGGAGCGCTGATCGCTGCGCTCGGTCCCCTCGCCGCTCTCGATCTGCTCACAGATCGCGACCCCGCCCGTGCATGTGCCCGAATGCTGCGAGATGCACGCCAGAGCGACATGTTAGGCGGAGGCGGCGCCCACTGGAGTGACACCGATGCCGTCTCTTCACGACGCCTTCGAGCCGGCGTGAAAAGATGGCTGCCACGGCTCAGCCGGGCCGACTCCCTCAGAGACTTGTCCACTGCCGTCGCACTGCATATGAAGGTTGTCACACCCGAATCGCGCGCATGGCCATCACAACTCAACGACCTCGGCGTACACACTCCGCACGCGCTCTGGGTACGTGGCGATCCCGCTGTGCTCGCTGCACCGTCGTTGGCAGTGGTGGGTGCCCGAGCGAGCACAACCTACGGCAGCCAGGCAACAGTAGATCTCGCCGGTGAGGCCTGCGAGGCCGGCTACTCAATCGTCTCCGGCGCAGCGTACGGGATCGACGCGGTCGCCCATCGCACCGCCCTCGCTGCGGGAACCCCCACGGTGGCAGTGCTCGCGGGCGGTGCCGACCGCCCCTATCCCGCAGCCCATGACAGGTTATTGAGCCGCATCGCAGACAACGGCGCCATCTGTGCAGAGCTACCCCCGGGAGCTGCCCCCACGCGGTGGCGGTTCTTGCAGCGCAACCGAATCATTGCTGCGCTCTCACAAGGCGTCCTTGTTACAGAGGCCGGGGTGCGGTCGGGCACTCTCAACACTGCGGGCCACGCTGCCGAGCTCGGGCGCGCGCTCGGCGCAGTTCCAGGCCCAATCACTTCCCCGGCCTCTGCTGGGTGCCACAGACTGGTTCGCGAATACGGCGCGCTGCTCGTCACCACCCGAGCCGAGGTGCGAGAGCTACTCGGAACACCGGAGGCTGCGGCGAGCGCCGACCGCGATACGGCGTCCGTTTCGTCGTTGCCCGCTGAAACTGTCGGGGATCAGGCAGACGACGACGGTCCGCCCTCGGGCGCCGGAGGAAGTTGGCGGGAGCCCCCGCTTCACAGGCGAATCCTCGACGCGCTGCCCCTCTCAGGGGGTCGGTCGGCTGCAGACGCTGCACGGGCAGCCGGGCTGAGCTTTGAAGAAGCCCGTGATGCGCTTGCCGAGCTCGACCTGCTTGGCAGGGTCTCAACAGTTCCCAGTCCCGACGGCAGCCAACGACTCTGGCGGCTCGTGAGAAGCGGCCGCCAGGCAACGCGGTGAAAGCAATTCATCACAGACATTTGTGCGAATCACCGCCGAACACATCTCTCTTCGGGCTTACTCGGCCAAGATAGGTGTCATGAAGCTCGACGCCGCCACATCAGCATTCCTTAATGCGGCGCGCCTCGAGTTCGGCTATTCCGAGCACACGATCCGGTCGTACAAACGGGACTTGTTGAGCTTCACCGAGTTCGCGGCAGAGCAGGGCGTGACGGCTCTCATCGATGCTGACCTCGAGGTCATGCGTTCGTGGCTGTGGGAGCGGCAACAGGCCGGTCTTGCCGCGTCAACAATCGCGCGAAACGTCGCCACGCTCAAGTCGTTCGGTTCTTGGCTTGAGACCCGCAACTTACTTCCGGGCAACCCTGCTTCTCGTCTGAGAACGCCGCGCGCCCCGAAGGCGCTCCCGAGAGTGCTCACGCAGGAGCAGATGGCCCGAGTGCTCGCGCGGGCCGAGGACAGGGCTGCGAGCGGTGATCCCGAAGCGGTGCGCAACAGCGCGATCCTAGAACTTCTGTACTCCTCCGCTTTGCGAGTCTCCGAACTCGTGTCGCTCTCAGTTGACGGATTCGATAGACGAGAGCGCAGCGTCCGAGTCATCGGCAAGGGCGACAAAGAACGCGTTGTTCCGCTTGGCGTCCCGGCCGCCCGCGCGCTCGAACGCTACCTCGCCACCGCTCGACATGCGTTGCTGGCGCGCGGCGCCGATGGCCGCCCCGACGGCGTACCGGCGCGGCTCGCTGAGCACGCACTGTTCATCGGCAACCGGCGCGGCGAGCCGATCAACACAGGGGCCATCTACAGGCTGGTCTCGCGAGAGCTTGAACAGGAGCCGGGCGGTGGCCCAAGCGGTCCGCACACCTTCAGGCACACTGCCGCGACCCATCTACTGGATGGCGGTGCTGATCTCCGAGTGGTGCAGGAGATGCTTGGCCATTCAAGCCTGTCGAGCACGCAGGTCTACACTCACGTGTCGATGGAGCGGCTAGCTGCAACGTACAGGCAGGCCCACCCGCGAGCGTAGTGCAACTTACCAGGGCAGCAGCACTGGTTTGGCGAGAAAGTACTGCAACGGGTTCACGTATTCGTCGTGCACTCGCACACCAATGTGCAGGCACTCGTCCAGACAGTGTCCCCCGTCGGCGACGACCCCAATCTGCTGCTTCGGGAGCACCTGCGCGCCTTCGGTGAGCCTTTCCCCGGCTTGCTCGATGGGTTCGAACGACACCACCGTACTATCATCGACGCGCACGGAGAGTACGTGCCTGTCGGCGACCTTTCCGACGAAACTCACGACGCCACCGACTGGTGCATACACGTTCGCCCCAGGCCGGGCTGGCAAGTCGATACCTCGGTGTCCTGAAGCGTATGGCGTGGGCGGCGGCCGGTACGGGCCCGAGACCTGGAGCGTATCTCCGAGCGGCGGCAACCAGTACTGGGAGTTCAGGGCAGCGCTGGGCGCGTGCGCCACAGACGCCCCGGAGGCCCCGGAGGCCCCGGAGGCCCCTAAAGACTCGAACGCCACAGGTGGCGGGGGTGCCATCTGAGAGATTCGGCTCCCAGGAAGCCAACTGCTAGCTGGGCTGCAGAGAAGTGCTCCCCAGAGCACGACACTGACAGCTTGCAGGCGTCGGGCTCGACGGGCACAAAAGATCACGATTGTCGACTGCGCTGAGCTAAGGGTCATGCCTCCAGCTTCTGCGACCTCAGAGCTGGCCGGAACAGCATCGCGATGCGTAGTGGATAAGCTTCTCAGTTCAGAGCAGGATCAGCGTGTGGGGACAACGCGAGCTGTGACAGGCACGACTCTACGTTCCGATCAAGTCAAGATCTGCTTCAATATCGCGAGCGGTCTGCAGCAAGTGCGGCAGGTGGTGGTCAATGAGCGCCTCGACGGGACCGGCGCTCGCGCTCGTCGACACATTCACAGCGGCCGCGACCCGGCCGTCCCGGCCGCGAACGCGGGCTGCGATCGAGCGCAACCCGATTTCGAGCTCCCCATCGACAAGGGCCCAGCCTTGATCGCGCACTCTGTCGAGTTCAGCGTTCAGCTCAGTCGGTGAAGTAAGCGTTCGTTCTGTGAGGCGTGCAAGGTCTGCACCCGCGAGCAGCCGGTCCCTCTCGGCGGACGACAAGTCGCTGAGGAGGACACGCCCCATACTCGTCGCGTGAGCCGGGAAACGTGTGCCGATCGTAATACCAACTGTCATGATCCGTCGCGTCGGGACGCGGGCAACGTAGACAATATCGGCATCGGCCAGCACCGCAGCAGACACTGATTCTTCGAGTGCGTGCGACAGTTTCTCAAGGTGTGGCTGCATCATTTCGGGCAGCGAGAGCGCAGACAGGTAGCTGAAGCCGAGTTCGAGCACGCGTGGAGTGAGCGCGAACAGCCGCCCGTCTGTGCGGACGTAGCCGAGGGTCTGCAGTGTTCTGAGGAAACGCCGAGATGCAGCCGCTGGGATTCCGACTCTCTTCGATACCTCGGTGAGCGTCAGCTCGGGGTTCTCGGCATCGAACGCGCGAATGACGGCCAGGCCACGCGCAAAGGACTGAACGTAGTCGCTGCCCTCGGCCGAGTCTTCGTTACTCATACCCCCATTCTGCCGGTCTGCCGCGAAGATGTCAGCGTTCGAGCACAACAGCGAGTCCTTGACCAACCCCGATGCAGATCGCCACAACTGCAACCCCGCTGCCACGGCGCGCGAGTTCGTGTGCCGCACGTGCAACGATACGGCCGCCTGACGCGCCAAGCGGGTGTCCGATTGCGAGCGCACCGCCGTGTACGTTGAGGCGCGCCGGATCGAGGTCAGGCCAGCCCGCGAGACACGCGAGTGCTTGTGATGCAAACGCCTCATTGAGCTCAACGAAGTCGACATCTGCCCACGACCGGCCCGCGCGGGCGAGCGCCCGGTTCGCCGCTTCGATGGGGGCGGTCGGGAATTCCTGCGGGTCGACACCGTGCACCGCCCTCGCAGCAATCCGCGCGAGTGGTTCAGCCTCGAGCGCGCCCTCGCGTCCGAGCAGCACGGCAGCGGCACCGTCGTTGATCGACGACGAATTCCCAGCGGTCACGCTGCCGTCGGATGCGAAGAGCGGGCGGAGCGCCGCAAGCTTCTCGACTGAGGTGTCGTCGCGGATCCCCTCATCACGAATGAGCTCGTGGCCCGGCACCTGGACGATCTCGCGTTCGAACGCACCGCTGGCCCAGCCCACCGCGGCAAGGGCGTGCGACCGGGCGGCGAACGCATCTTGCGCTTCCCTGCTGATCCCCCACTCCCGCGCTGTCCGTTCTGCGGCTTCACCGTTCGAGATCGTCCACTCGTAAGGGAGCTTCGGGTTCACCATCCGCCAGCCGATGCTCGTGTTCCAAACCGTCTGGTTACCAACGGCGGGCCAGGCCTTCGCTGACTTCTCAATGACGAATGGTGCCCGACTCATCGATTCGACTCCGCCGGTGAGCACGAGTTCAGCGTCGCCGCATTCGATTGCGCGCGATCCTTGAATCACGGCTTCAAGCGAGGATGCGCAGAGCCTGTTCACGGTGACGCCGGCGACAGACGTTGGAAACCCCGCGAGCAGCGCGCCGAAGCGCGCGACATTGCGGTTGTCTTCCCCCGCCTGATTCGCGTCGCCGAAGACGACGTCAGCGATACGGGCGGGGTCGACACCAGCTCTGTCAACGGACGCACGCATCACGACCGCAGCGAGGTCATCGGGCCGGACCCCAGAGAGGCCGCCGCCTGCGCGACCAAACGGGGTGCGTACGGCGTCAAAAATGTGAGTCGTTTCCATCTTGCTGCGTTCCTGTCAGTAGTGGGAGGGTGAGTCACTGCGTGGTGGGTGGTGCGGCTACGCTTCAGTAAGCGTCAGCCCGGTGAGCTCAGCGAGCCCGTCAACGGTGTTGTTGCCGAACAACTCACGCACAGCGAAACCGGTCCCGGTCACATCGAACACGGCATGGTCGGTGTAGACACGCGTGACGCACCCGACCCCGGTCAGAGGGTAATCGCAACTCTCAACCAGTTTCGGCGCGCCCTGCTTCGTCAGCAGGTCAGTCATCACGTAGACGGACTTCGCTCCGATCGCGAGGTCCATCGCGCCGCCTATTGCAGGGATTGCGTCGGGCGCCCCCGTCGACCAGTTTGCGAGGTCACCGTTCTCGGCAACCTGAAACGCGCCGAGCACACACACGTCTAGGTGGCCGCCCCGCATCATCGCGAATGAATCTGCGTGATGGAAGTACGAGGCACCCGGCACCGCGGTAACGGGCTGCTTGCCCGCGTTGATGAGGTCAGGATCGATACGTGCGGGCTCTGGCGCCCCACCCATCCCGAGCATCCCGTTCTCAGTGTGCAGGATGATCTCGCGGTCCTTCGGGAGGTAGTTCGCAACGAGCGTTGGTGCGCCGATCCCGAGGTTCACGTATGCGCCGTCGGGAATGTCAAGGGCAATCTTTGCGGCGAGGTCTTGCCGACTAATTCGCGAGTACATTTGCGAACTCCTTCGTGTCGTGTCTGGGCGCTCGAAGCGGGACCCCGTCGATGTCAACACCGCCAGCGAACTCGCCGCCGCGCAGCCACTCGCGTTCGCCGAGCGCGACGACCCTGTCGACGAAGATCCCCGGCGTCACAATCGCTTCCGGGTCGAGCGCACCCAGTGGCACAATCTCATCAACCTGAGCGATCGACACGGTCGCAGCAGCAGCCATGATAGGGCCGAAGTTTCGTGCGGTCTCACGGTAGACAACATTGCCCCAGCGGTCAGCCGAAAGGCCACTGATGAGCGCGAAATCAGCCCGGATCGGGTACTCAAGCAGGTACGTTCGCCCTCCGATCTCACGGGTCTCTCGACCCTCTGCGAGCTCGGTCCCAACCGCCGTTGGGGAGTAGAACGCTCCCACCCCCGCGCCAGCCGCACGGATGCGCTCAGCAAGATTGCCCTGCGGCACGAGTTCGAGCTCGAGCTCACCTGACCGGTAGAGCCCGTCAAAGACCCACGAGTCGTGCTGCCGCGGGAACGAGCAGACGATCTTCCGTACCCGCCCCGTTGCGAGAAGCGCGGCGAGCCCGACATCGCCGTTCCCGGCGTTGTTGTTCACAACGGTGAGGTCTTTCGCCCCCTGTTCAATGAGGGCGTCGATAAGCTCCACAGGCTGCCCAGCGCGTCCGAAGCCGCCGATCATCACCGTTGCACCGTCAAAGATGCCCGCGACCGCGTCGGCAATCGTAGGTACTGTCTTGTTAATCATCGCGCACCCCTCACCACTCGAATGTCATCAACCCGACTCTCATCGTCGGGGCGGCGGTCGTCAGTCGGTTCGAAGCCGACCTTCCTGTAGAACTCAAACGCCCGCGCGTTTCCGTCGACGACCCAGGCAAACGCGGGCTCATCACCGAGCAACCGGTCGATGAGTGCTGCCGCGAGCCCGGTGCCGCGCGCCTCCGGAGTGAGGTTGAGCGTGTGCAGCTCGAGGCCGAGGGGCCCCGCGTCGTCGTGCCGGTGTGCCGACCCGAATCCAAGAAACACTCCTGATGCGGAGTGCGCGACCAGGATTTGGTAGCCGGGTGCTCGCTCAAGCGCGTTTTCCCACTCCGGGAGCCGCCGTTCGGGGGTGAGAGCCCGCAGGAAGTCAGAGTCCATGAGCCCCGCGTACGCTTCTTGCCAGACCGCGACGTGAAACTCGGCAATGTCTGGCAGGTCTTCGTGAGTCGCCGGGCGAATCGTAAACGGCCGCACGGCTCCGATGCAGGGCTCGTAACAAGTGAGGGTGTCGAGTGCACGGTCGTCTTCAAACGGCCAGGCCGCGGTGTCGGTGTGACGGAACCTCAGCGCGGTGAAGTCGGTTTGCGCGGGCCCGGGAGCATCAACAGGAATGATACGTCCAACGACAGGCTCGAAGGCCGCACGGAAGTGGTTCTTCACCTTCCATGCGAGCACGTCGTACGCCGTCGGATCGACACCAAGGTGACGGTACAGCGCCGGGTCGTTCGCGGTGATCGGGCGGCCCGTGACAACAACGTCGGCAGTGGCCGAGACAGGGTGGCCATCGACGCTGCGCAGCCGCAGCCACGCAGCGCCACCTGTGTCGACAGAGAGCCCCGCGTTGAACGGCCCATCGTTCACGTAGACGCCATCGGTCGCCGCAAGCACCTCCGCCGTGACTGTGAGCGACGCGCCAAACTCCGTGGAGGCTTTCCCGGCGAGTTGCGTCTCGAGCACAGCCCCGATACCCGCCGAACGAGCAGCTCGAACCACGTCATCGTCGCAGATCGCCGACATGAGCACGGTGCCGAGATCTGCGGCGAACACCTCACGGAGGAGCCCCGTTGTGTCTGCGCTGCCGCCCGACTGGGGGTTGTCGGCGACATCGGCAAGCACGACGGGGGTTTCACCCGAGGCGATCGCGTCGCGCGCCGCCGCGAGCGCCTGAGGGATCGCCGCGACGTCGACCTGGTAGCGATCGCGCTGCGCCCAGAAGTACTCGGCCACTTCTTGGGCAACTCGCTCTGCCTCGGATGGGTCAGCCGCAACGACGCTCACAGCAGCGCCCGAGCAGCGTGTGTCTGCGTAGGGAAAGCCTGCGTGCGGGCTGACCGCACGCACGCCGCCGGTCTCACGAGCCTGTGCGAACCGTACGACGTCGGCCATGGGCCCTTCGTCAGTTCGCATGTTGATGCTCCGCAGCAGCATTGGAAGTCGCACGGTGCGCACCGTGAGCGGCTCCCCTGCAAGCGCGTCAAGCAGGGCACTCGCGGCCCGCACGCCCTGATCGTACATGTCGATGTGTGGGTAGGTGTGGTACCCGAAGATGAGCGCCCCGCACTCCGCCGGCGTGCCGCTGACGTTCGCGTGAAGATCAAAGGTGACCGCGATCTGTGCGTCAGCGCCGACGATAGCGCGGGCGAGTTCGATGATCGCGCCCTCTGGATCTTGCTCAGTCTCAGACACCATGGAGCCGTGCAGCGCGAGCAACAGGCCATCGAGCGGGCTGTCGGCGACCGCTCGCCGAAGTGCGAGTTCAAACTCTCGCAGCAGCGTCGCGTATGCCCCAGCCGTGACGGTGCCAGCGGGCATCGCTGCTGCTGCAATGAGCGGCACCGGAGTCGCCCCGTGGGCGCCGAGCACGTCGAGGAATCCGCCGAGTTCTGTCTGCGTCCCCGAGTAGACGTCGATGAGGCGGTCGCCCTCGTGATGATCCTCAGCTTCGAACGCCGCGAGGTCAGTCGCGATCGGGCTAAACGAGTGTGACTCGTGATAGAAGAAGGCGACCCCAATGCGCGGGGCGCTCGCGGGCTGCTGCCCACTGCCTGGTGCTGTCATCTGTTCCATGATCTGCGTCACTCTGCCGGTTCAGCGAAGCGCTGTGACGGCAGAGGTGCCTCCTGTCGCTGGGTGAAAAGGGCCGCAATCTCGTCGTGGCCCTGCTGGATAGCGGGCTCGAAGGTGAATTCACTCTCGGCGCGCAGCTGGCGCAGTTCGCCGAGCTCCGTTTCCCGCGTCTCGAACGGGGAATTCCCGAGGGTTGCGAGAATCTCACCCGCAACGATCTCTCCCTGCTTCAGTGAGACTTTCGCGCTTTCGACGCCGACCGTGTTTCCCGCCAGGAAGAGGCCCGGCAGCGCGGTGGCGCCCGTCGCCGAGTGCACAGCGACCTTCGCCCCAACGGAGTCGCTCGTGACGAATTCGAGGCCCAGGGAGGCGCTGAGGTCATTGAGTGGCACGAGTCCGTTTGAGAGGCAAACCGAGTCCGTGCTGATGATGCGCCGACTCCCGGGCACAGCATCGCCGTTTGCGCGCACCGTCTCCACCTCAGCACCGGTGACCCTGTCGTCGCCGACGATACGGACAAGTCGGGTGGTGAGGCGCAACGGGATCCCCCATAACGAAAGCGAGCGCGGGAGCACCCTCGCGGCGATAGCGGCGAGGCCGGGGATCGCCATGAGCGCGCCGCCGAGGCGCATGTAGAAGTACGGCGCGAGTTTACTCAGCCCGCCGAGCCGCTTCAGGGTGCTCTGCGGGTCACTATCGGGCACCTCCACGGGTGGGAGGACGATTGAGTCGACATCGACCCCGCCAAGCTTCATTGCGCGCGCAATCGTGAGGGAGAGCGGGTCGACTCCGACGACGACGCTTCGCGCGCCGGGCCGCACTCTGTGCGTGTTGGTCAGGATCTGCGCGCCGCCGATCGTGAACACACCGGGCAGCGTCCACCCCTCGACTGGCATCGGCTTCTCGACCGCACCGGTCGCGATCAGCACCGCGCGGGTGCGAATCTCGGCGGCGTCGCCGCCGCGTGACGAGGTCGCGCGAACCACCCACCCGGGTTCAATGGCCCAGGCAACGGTGTCGGTGAGGATCCGCACACCTGCGCGCTCGACGCGAGCGAGTAGGTCGTTCGCGAGGGTCCAGCCGATCCACCACTCGCCGTCGTTCTCCTGGTGAAGCTGGCCGCGCAGCTTGCCACCGGTCTGGTGGTTCTCTTCGATAAGAACGACAGCCAGCCCTCCTTCGGCAGCGCGCGCTGCCGCGGAGAGCCCCGCGGGACCACCACCGACAACAACGAGGTCGACGCTGTCAAAGTTTTCGATGACTCCCCCATTCACGAGTCGTACCCCCGCGTCGAACGGTAGGTGTCACCGTCGCTGAGCGGCGCCTGGCACCCACGCACTCGCTCCGCCGTCTCCTCGTCAGGTCCGAGCCAGAGACGGCATTCGTAGCAGTGCCCGATCCCGCAATAGAGCCCTCGAGGCTCACCCGCGACGGGTGACGTACGCAGCTCGCGCACGCCCGCTGCGAGCAATGCCGCTGCGACCGGTTCGCCTGTGCGCCCCACGTATGACTCGCCGTTGAAGGTAAATTTCGCGTCGGCCGCCGCGGGCGGCTCTGGGAGTACGGGATGCTTCTCAATCCGTTCGGTCATGCTGCACCCTCTTCCCGGGCCGCCGACTCTGCCAGGTCCCCGAGCGCGGTAGGGCGCACTGGCAGGCGGACCGTCATCGAACTGCCTCCGACCTCGGGCGCGATGCCTGCCTGGCCGAGAAGCTCCTCGACCGCGGTGCGGCAGACGCGGCCCTGACAGAACCCCATGCCCGCGCGGGTCTGAAACTTCACTTCCTGAGCGGTGCAGACGCCCGACTCCACAGCGTCAGCGATGTCTTGCGCGGTGACGTCTTCGCACCGGCACACAGTGTGGTTCATGCTGCTCTCCTTCAATTCTTCGCAAAGCGCCCAGGCGCGTAGTCAGTGAGGGCGTCCAGTAGGGCCGCCGGAGTTTCGGTGCCGCGTACCTCGTGTTTGAGGAGCTCGGCAAACATGCGGCCAGCGGCAGCTGACAGACCGAAGCCGTGGCCGTTGTAGCCGGCGCTCACCCAGAGACCGGGCACCCCTGGGACTTTGCCGAGGAGCGGGTAGTGGTCGGGGGTGAGCTCAACAGTCCCGGCGAAAGCCCGGATGATCGGAACGCGCGAAAGCCCCGGGAACATCTCTGTCATATACGTGCCATAGACGTCGAGCGCCTGCCTGGTTGTGGTCGTGTGGTATCCGTTCTCTTCCCAGGGCCCGCCACCCCCGATCAGGATGTTGTCTGCGTGGGTCTGCCTGGCATACACCCGGTTTCCAGAGACGAATGGGAAATCACCCTTCACCGGCAGTCGTTCAGTCGCGGTGAGTTGTGAGCGGCGCGGCCGCACAGGCAGCTCGGCCCCGACCTGCCACCCAAGCTCTGTCGTCCACGGGCCCGCGGCGATGAGCACGACATCCGCTTCGTATGAGGCGTTCGCGGTCGACACACCAGTGACCCTCCCCTGGCGCTCGATGAGCCGCTCCACGGGCGCGAACGTCTCGACCGTTCCGCCTCGGCTGACGACAGCCTCGCGCAGCGACGTGGTCGCGGTGAACGGGTATCCCTGCCCGTCGTACGGGGAGAACAGAGCGCCCGCGATACCGGGGTTGACGAGTGGCAGCTCTGCGACGGCTTCACTCCCCTCGCGCAGCTCGATCGGCACGCCCGCTCGCTCGTAGATGTCGCGCGCTCGCTGCAGCAGAGACAGCTCGGTGCCGTTCATCGCGACGATCGTGTGACCCTTTCGCCGGAACTTCACATCGAGTCCGCGCTCACCGAGTTCCTCCCAGAGGTCCATCGAGACCCTGGCGAGGGCGACCTCGCCGATGTCGCGGCCGTTGGCGTAGATGCCGCCAGCGTTACGACCCGAGGCGGCGCCCCCGAGGGCGCGTGATTCGAGCACAGTGACATCGGCTCCGGCCTCGCTCGCGTAGTACGCGGACATGAGGCCGACGATCCCCCCGCCAATAATCAAGACGCGGAGCCCGTCGAGCCCCTCAATCGGGGCACCGCGAAGGGCCTCGCTCACGGCTTCGTAATCGTGTAGCGCGCGGTCACCTTGCTCGAGGTCGGCGTTCAGAGGGTCGAGGGTGAGCAGCGTCATGCGGTTTTCTTCAGTCATCACTGCTCCATGGTCTGCGGGTCGATGTAGACGGACACGAGCTCGGTCATGAATTCAAAGCCGTGCTCAGAGACCTCGCGGTGCCCGTTGCCCGACATCCCGGTGCCACCGAAGGGCACGCCGAGCTCGGCCGAGCTCGTGCCGCGATTCACATAGATAAGGCCGCTATCAATGTCGTCGAGCGCGGTAAAAGTCGCACCAAGGCTGCGCGTGAACACCGATGTCGAGAGACCGTAGTCGGTGTCGTTCGCAACGGCGAAAGCCTCTGTGGCATCAGCGACCCTGATCACCGCGATCACCGGGCCGAAGACTTCCCTTCGCGCAATCGCGTGCTCGCGGGTTACGCCGTCGAGCAGCGTCGGCAGGTAGAAGAAACCTTCTGCGGGCAGGCCGTCAGGCCTTGCGCCTCCGACGACGACGCTCGCCCCGTCCGAGACAGCCCCCCTCACGGCGCTCTCCACGCCCGCGAGTTGCGCGGCAGTGGCAACGGGGCCCATATCGACGTCCGCGTCGGCGCCGTCGCCCAGGGTGAGCGCACGGATTCCGTCGGCAACGCGCGCAATCAGCTCGTCAGCGACCTCAGCGACGACAACGATCCTGCTCGTCGCGGTGCAGCGCTGGCCGCTCGTAAGGAACCCGCTGCGCACGATCTCGCGCGCTGCGAGGTCTAGATCCGCGTCTGCAAGCACCACGGCCGCGTTCTTCCCGCCGAGTTCGAGTGAGCACGGGGTGAGCGTCGATGCGACGCGCTGCGAAATCTGCGTGCCAACCTCGGTGGAACCGGTGAAGGAGACGGCATCAACGCGCTCGTCCCCAATCGCCTCCGAGGCGAGCTCCCCGGTGCAGGCGCCGAGCAGCGCGAAGGCGTCCCCGATGCCGGCCCGCTCGAAAGCCTCGGTCACGAGTACCGCCGTGCCGTTCACCTGCTGCGCGGGTTTCCAGAGCACAACGTTACCGACGGCGAGCGCCGCGAAGATCTTGTAGCCTGCGAGCGCGATCGGGAAGTTCCAGGGGGTGATACACGCGACAACGCCGACAGGCTTTCTCCTCGTGTGGATGAAGCGCGTACCATCGGCCGACGGGAGCACTTGCCCGAGCGCACGGCCAGCCTCGTGCGCGAACCACCTGCAGGTGCTCGCGAACACTCCGACCTCACCGCGGGACTCAGCGAGTGTTTTCCCCATCTCGAGTGTCATCTGCCGCGCGATCCGCTCGCCGTCGCGCTCGATCTCAGCTGCGACCTGCTCCAGGACCCGTTGGCGCTCCGTGAGCGGAAGGCGCTGCCACGGGGCCACCGCGTCACGGAGGGCATCGAGCGCGAGCCCAAGATCCTCCCTGCCCGCTTGTTTGTACACCGCGAGCTGCATGCCCGTCGCAGGGTTTACGGTCTCGGTCGTGCCCTCACCGGTTCCCGGATGCCAGGCGCCGCCTCTGAACTGGGTGTTCACGATGCCCCCGCTCATGCGACGTGCCTGAGGAAGGACTGCAGCTTGCTACTCTTCGGCCGATCGAAGAGCTCCGAGGGAACGCCCTCTTCCTCGACCACTCCGTCGGCCATGAAGACCACACGGTCGGCGACGTCGCGGGCAAACGACATCTCGTGCGTGACGATGAGCATCGTCATCCCCGCGCTCGCGAGGTCCTTCATGACCTTCAACACCTCGCCGCGCAGCTCGGGGTCGAGCGCGCTCGTGGGCTCGTCGAACAGCATCGCCTGCGGGTTCATCGCGAGCGCCCGCGCGATCGCGACGCGCTGCTGCTGCCCGCCTGAGAGCTTGTGCGGATAGACGCCCGCCTTCTCGGCAAGCCCGACACGTTCCAGGAGCACAAGGGCCTGCTCCGTTGCCGCTGCCTTCTTAACGCCGAGCACCTGCATCGGCGCTTCAATAACATTTTCAAGCACCGTCTTGTGGGGAAACAGGTTGAACTGCTGGAACACCATGCCGACGGTGCGGCGCACCCTGAGAATGTTCTCGTTCTTCCCGTCAACGGGCTGGCCGAGCACCGAGATGACTCCGGATGTGGGCTCCTCGAGGTGGTTGGTGCACCGCAGGAGCGTGCTCTTGCCCGAGCCGGATGCCCCAATGAGCGCGACGACCTCTCCGCGCCGTACCTGCAGGCTCACGCCCTTCAGCACTTCGAGATCGCCAAAGCACTTGTGAATATCTTGCATGTCGATCATGCAGTCGGTTGTTGCTGTCGTGGTCATCGGTCTGACACCGCCATTCGCTTCTCGAGCCGGGTGAGGAACATTGACATCACTGTCGTGAGAATCAGGTAGATCGCAGCCACAGTGAGATAGAACTCCATGAACGCGAAGTTCGATGCTGCGAAGCGCTGCGCAACCATCATGAGCTCGCTCACGGTCACGAGTGAGGCGAGTGACGAGTCCTTAATCATCGACACTGCCTGGTTGCCGAGCGCGGGTACACTGATGCGGAACGCTTGCGGGAGCACGATCCGCCAGAGCACCTTTGGCCGTGTCATTCCGAGCGACGATGCCGCCTCAAGCTGCCCCTTCGGCACGGCCTGCAGGCCACCGCGGAGGATCTCGGCAATGTAGGCACCAGCGTTGATACCAAGGCCAAGGATCGAGGAGAGGAACGCCCCAAGCTCAATGCCGAGCTGAGGCAGACCAAAGTAGATCAGGAAGAGCTGCACAAGCACCGGTGTGCCCCGGAACACCCAGACGTACAGGTCGACAAGCCAGACAAGCGGTTTGATACCGCTGAGTTTCATCACCGCAGCCACGAGGCCGAGGATCAAGCCAAGCGCGAGCGACAGGATCGAGATAAGGATCGTGATCCATGCTGCCTGCGCGAGGAACCCCAGGTACGGGGCGACAAGCGTGAAGTCCATTCTTCGTTTGCTCTCTGTTCGTGACTAGCGTGATGGGGTTAGCGAATGTCCGCGCCGAACCACTTCGTGCTGATCTCCTCGTAGGTACCGTCTTGCTGCATGTCAGCGAGCGCATCGTTGACTGCCTTGAGCAGATTCTCTTGGTTCTTGTCGACAGCGATACCAGCGGCGGGGTTGCTGATTCGATCGCCGACAGTGACGATGTTGTAGCCGCGAGCTGAGACGATTGCGAGCCCGACCGGACCATCGGTGATGACGCCGTCGATACGACCGTTCGACAGATCCTCCATCGCGAGCTGATCAGACTTGTAGGTCGTGACCTGTGCGCCACGCTCGAGCGCCATGTCTTCGAACGTAGTGCCGAGGGTCACTCCGATATTGAGCCCGGCGAGGTCGTCGGTACTCGCGATAGTGTTTCCCTCTGGCGCGAAGACCTGCGTGCCCGTGTGGTAGTACGGGTCGCTGAAGTCGACCTTCTGTGCGCGCTCGTCCGTGATGGTGAGACTTGAAATCACGATCTCGTACTTGCCAGCGTTGAGGCCGCCGATGATGCTGTCCCATGGAGTCGGCACGAACTCGGCTTTCGCGTCAAGCCGCTCAGCGATCGCGTTGCTGATGTCAACATCGAATCCAACGAGTTCGTTACTTGAATCGAACGAGTTAAACGGTGGGTAGGCGCCTTCAATGCCGACCCGCAGCGTGCCACTGGATTCGACCCGGTCAAGGGCATCTTTGCTGCCGCCGGAGCTGCAGCCCGCGAGCAGTGCCGCAGCAGAGATCATGACGACGAGGCCGAGGATCTTGGTTTTCTTGTTCAGGAACATACTTCGTTTCTCCTTTGATGCGTCTGTAGGTTCAGGCGGTGTGCGGTAAAAGTGGCGCGCCACATGACCGGGCACGGGTAGCCCCGCGCACGAATGGCGGCTGGTTGTGATGGCTAGTCGGTGTGAGCTCGCAGCGCTCTGTCGAGCCGAGAGAGCAGCTCTGCGATCTCTTCGGGTGTGGCAGTGAGCGGCGGGGCAACGAGCAGGTGCGGCACGACGGTAGTGTTTCCTTTACTGTCCGCACGCGTTGAAGCACCGGGGTAGAGCACGAGCCCCCGCGCCATCGCTTCTCGGTTGAGTGCGTTCGCCCCGCCACGGGAGGTGAGTGCGGGCGAGAGTTCGAGTGCGAGCAATAGCCCCGCTCCTCGGACCTCGGTAACAACCTCTGGGTAACGCGCCGCGGTTTCCTCGAGCCCCGAACGCAGCTCCGCACCCCGCAGGGCGACGTTTGCGAGCACGTCATGTTCCGAGTAGAACCGCAGTGCGGCTGCGGCAGCAGCGGCGGCAACAGGGTGACCACTGTAGGTGTAGCCGTGGTGGAATACACCACCTGAGTCGCGTATTTCCTGCACGATGGGCTCGGAAACGATCACCCCCGAGAGGGGCGCGTAGCCTCCAGTGACACCTTTGCCGAAGGTCATGAGGTCGGGAACGATTCCCGAGCGCTCAACGGCGAAATTCGTGCCACAGCGCCCGAAGCCCGTCATCACTTCATCGGCGATCAGCACGATACCGTGTGCGCGGCAGGTCTCTGCGATCCTGCGCAGCGCCTCATGCTCGGGTTCGAACGCGCCGAGCTGACTTCCAACGAATGGCTCAAGGATGAGCGCTGAGATGTTCTCTGCGCCTTCGCTACGTACGAGCTTCTCGAGCGCAATGGCCGGTGCCATCGGGTCCACACTGTCACGCCAACTCGGCAGCCTCAGACTGCGCGGGAGCATGGGGGCGTAATGCTGCCGCCGCGATGCGTCTCCTCCAACCGCGAGCGCCCCGAGTGTATTGCCGTGGTAGTTATCCCACATACCGATGACCAGGTGGCGGCTGCCCTCGCCACGACTCAGGTGGTACTGGCGCGCGAGCTTAAACGCTGATTCGTTTGCCTCGGATCCCCCGCTAGCAAAGAACACGCGAGTCAATCCTTTTGGCGCGAGGCTTTGGATACGTGCCGCAGCGTCACGGAGTGCTGCGGTCTCGAACCGGAGCGTGTGCGCGAATCCCACCCGCAACGCCTGCTCGTGCATGGCGTCAGCGATCTCGGTAACCCCATGGCCGAGATTTGCGGCCACGGCGCCCGAGCTTCCGTCGAGGTATTCCGTACCGTCTTCAGCGTAGAGGTAGCTTCCCTGAGCGCTCGCAATCAGCGGGTAGTCTGCGCCGAAGTCACGGTGAAAGACTGCGCTATCGCTCATGCGAAAGCCGCCTGGAGCGACGCGGGGGCTCCGCGATAGTCGTCGCTGTGGGTCATCTTCAACAACACTCCCTTGTGTTCGTTCTGAGAAATATTTTTCTCTCTGCGAACATTTTGCAACGCGCGTGAGCGATTGTCAACCCAGCCGCACCCCGCGGGACAGCACACGCGGCGCGGCGCAACACATTCTGGGAACACAAAACCCCGGCACCCACAAGGGGTTCCGGGGCTTTAGTGGGTGAACGTCGGCGACAGCTAGTCGACAGCCAAAGACGGCACCCAGCAGCTACCTAGTCGTCGATCGACAGCTCCTGCGGCAACTTCAGCTCGCGGGTTGAGAGCTCCTCAACGTTGACATCCTTGAACGTGAGCACGCGCACCGACTTCACGAAGCGGTCAGAACGGTACACGTCCCACACCCACACGTCACCCATGGTGAGCTCGAAGTAGAAATCGCTGCCCGCGTCGTTCCGCTTGAGGTCCACCTCGTTTGCGAGGTAGAAGCGGCGCTCGGTCTCGACTACGTATCGGAACTGACTCGCAATGTCGCGATATTCGCGAAACAGCGCCAGCTCTGCATCGCGTTCGTATTCCTCAAGATCGTCCTCATTCATCCCCTCCATCTTAGGCTGGTTCGCCGACACGCGGGCACCACAAACCCCAGCTTGACCTATTCGAACATATGTTCGAATATGGTCGCATGAGTTCCGCGGCGTCACTCCCAGATCTGCGGCAGCGCATCAGCGAGATGCAGCCGCTGCGGATCGACGAGCGCGCCCTCCCCACCGCGCACGGGTTGCGGTCGTTGCTGCCAGGTGGTGCGCTGCGCGCCGGGTCCGCCTATTCGGTGCAGGGGTCGTGGCAGCTCGCACTTTCATTCCTCGCGGAGGCGTCTCAGGGTGGAGCGTGGTGCGGCGTGCTCGGCTGCCCAGCGTTCGGCGCAGAGGCAGCAGTCTCTCTCGGCGTCGCGCTCGACCGGTGCGTCCTCATCCCTGATCCGGGCAGGCATGCACTCACCCTCGCAGGCACGCTCAGCGAGACGCTCTCAATCGTCGTCGCGCGCTTCGACAGCCGTGTCTCCCCCGCCGATATCGAGCGGCTCGGCGCCAGACTTCGCGAGCATGGTTCAGCACTCGTGGTGCTTGGCGATTGGGCGCGAAGCGAGTCTCGCCTGACTGTGCTCTCCTCGCGCTGGTCGGGGCTCGGCGCTGGGTACGGCTCGCTTACGACTCGGGAGCTAACTGTGCAGTCCGAGGATCGCCGGGGCACCAGACGCCACGCTGTCAGGTTTGAACGGGGGTGCCTGGCGAGCGACCGCGTTCCCGCGCAGCTTTCCACCCCTCATAGCCGAGCGCTCAGGGCGGTGTGACATGCCCCCCGAACGCGTCATCACGCTGCACTTCGTCGAGTGGCCGCGCGAGGACACCAAATCTGGCCGTTCGTCCGCGGCAGCTGAGACCACCGAAGCGCCGCCTGACTTCGCGCCGGTCTTCGCGAAGCTCACCGAGCTTGTGCCCGCGATCGAGGAGCTTCGCCCGGGGCTCGTAGCGATGCGGGCGCGTGGCCCTGTGCGCTATTACGGCGGTGAGCGCGCGGTAGCGAACGCGCTACTCGAGTTCGCGCGCGCGGAGGGACTCGGGCGGGCGCGAGTCGGTATCGCCGATGGCAGGTTCGCGGCGGAGTTAGCGGCGAGCGCGGATCCGGATCCGGCTGACTGCATTCGAATCGTCGAGCCTGGCGGCGCGGCCGCGTTTCTCAGCGACCTGCCTGTGGGGTGCGCGACTGACGAGAAGCTCGGGCAGCTGCTGCCAGGCCTCGGCATCTACACGCTCGGCGCGTTCGCCGCGCTCCCAGAGGACGCGGTACGTGCGCGATTTGGCCCGGGCGGTGTGCTTGCGCACAGGCACGCGCGCGGTGAGGACGGCGAGCGTGGCGAGCCTGTCCGGGCGCAGCAGGCGGCTCGAGATTTCGCGCTCTCACTCGACTTCGAGCCGCCCATCGCCGGCACGGAGCAGCTCACGTTCGCCTGCAGCTCGCTCGTTGAACGCTTCATCGGCGCGCTCACCGAGGAGCGGCTCGTGTGTACCTCGCTGCGGGTGACGCTCACCGACGACATCGGGATCCGGCACGAGCGCGACTGGGCGCACCCGAGGTTCTTCTCCCCGCAGGACGCGCTGGCGAGGCTGCGCTGGCAGTCTGAGAGCATCGTGGCGGGGTTCAGCGGATCCGATGAGCGCGCGGGCGCAGGGATCGCGACGGTGCGGATCGCCCCCGTACGAACCGACAGGATCGCCTCGCACGAACCCGGGCTCTGGACGAGCGGGCCGGACGAGCGCGTGCACCACCATTTGAGCCGGGCGCAGGGACTCCTCGGCCCCGGCGGGGTCGGCACGGTGTCGCTCGACGGCGGCAGGCTGCTGCTCGAGCGGCAGCAGTTCACGCACTGGGGTTCCGCGCCGAAACGCGACCGAGCGCCCGGGCCGTGGCCGGGCGCTCTTTCCGCACCGCACCCGACGCTCGTGTTCTCCCCGCCGTTGCGGGCCCGGCTGCTCGACGAGGCAGGCACCGTTGTCGGCGTCGACGCTGAGGACCTGCTCGCGGCCACGCCGTACGCGCTGCGCGTTGAAGGGCACCGGTCGCCGGGGGCTGTGCGAGGCTGGTCGAAGCCGTGGCCGATCCGCGAGCACTGGTGGGATGGGAGGCCGGAGCGGTTCAGGCTGCAGCTCGAACTCGATACGGGCGACAGCTGGCTGCTGCTCGCCCGCGTACGCCCTGGCGAGTCAGACGGGGCGACGACGACCTGGTTCGCGGAGGGCAAGTATGACTAGCCCGACCCGCACGACCGACGCCCCACAGTACGCGGAGCTCCACGCGCACTCGCACTACAGCTTCCTCGACGGCGCTTCGTCTCCCGAGCAGCTTGTCACCGAGGCGCAGCGCCTCGGTCTTGTGGGGCTCGCGATCACCGATCACGATGGCTTCTACGGGGCGCCACGGTTCGCCGAGGCTGCGCTGCAGACCCCCAATTTCCTCACGGTGTACGGGGCGGAGCTCACGCTCGGGCTGGAGGCCCCGCAGCTCGGCGCGGCCGACCCGGCGGGAGATCATCTTCTCGTGCTCGCGCGCGGCACCGCCGGCTATCACAGGCTCGCCTCCGCGATCACGGAGGGCCAGCTCGCTGGGGGCGAGAAGGGGCGTCCCGTCTACAACATCGAGGAGCTCGCGGCCGCCGGCGAGGGCGAGTGGGTGGTGCTCACCGGGTGCCGCAAAGGCGAAGTTCGGCGCGCGCTTGAGCGCAACGGTCGAGCGGCGGCGGGAGCGGCGCTCGAGCGGCTCACGTCGCTGTTCGGGCGCGACAACGTCTACGTCGAGCTCACGCACCACGGGCATCCCGGCGACGACGCCCGCAACGCTGCGCTCGCCGAACTCGCCGCTCTTGCAGGCGTTCCGACGCTCGCGACTGGTGCCGTGCACGCCGCGACCAGGCCGGCGACACGCACCGCGGAGGCGATGGCTGCGGTGCGGGCCAGGCGCAGCCTCGCGGAGCTCGATCCGCACCTGCCCGCTGCTGGCGTCGCGCACCTTCGGAGCGCCGAGGCCATGCTCCGCCACTTCCCCAACCATCCTGACGCCGTCGCTCGAACTGTGCCGCTTGCGAGGGAGCTCGCGTTCTCGCTCAGGGAGGCGACGCCGCGGCTCCCGAAGCTCGAGCTCCCCGAGGGGCACACCCAGATGAGCTGGCTGCGGGAGCTCGTCTGGCAGGGATCCGTCGAGCGTTACGGCGCTGACCAGGACACCCTTGACGCCCCGCGGCGCGAACGCATCGAACGCGAGCTCGACGTGATCGAACAACTCGACTTTCCCGGCTACTTCCTCATCGTGCACGACATTGTGCGGGAGGCGCGCTCCCGCGGGATCCTGTGCCAGGGGCGCGGGTCCGCGGCGAACTCGGCGATCTGTTACCTACTGAAGGTCACCTCGGTCGATTCGATCTTCTACGGCCTTCCCTTCGAGCGTTTCCTCTCGAGCCTGCGCGAGGAAGAGCCAGACATCGACGTCGACTTCGACTCCGAACGGCGCGAGGAGATGATCCAGTACGTCTACGAGAAATACGGGAGGCGCAACGCTGCACAGGTCGCGAACGTCATCACCTACCGCCCAAAGGCGGCGATCCGAGACGCCGCGAAGGCGCTCGGATACAGCGTCGCCGAGCAGCGTGCGTGGACGCGCAGCATCAGCCACCACGACGCGTTCCCCGCCGAGCAGTCGAGCGCTGATGCGGGGGCTGGAGCAGAGGATCCTCCGGCGAACGCCCGCGAGCGTTCCCGCCGGAGACCCCGCGCGGCCGCGGTTGACGACGCGCACTCGCCGTACGCCGCGATCCCAGAGCCGGTGCTGCGGCTCGCGAACGAGTTCAAGGGCGCGCCGAGGCACCTCGGCATCCACTCGGGCGGCATGGTGCTCACCGAGCGTCCCGTCGGCGAGGTCTGCCCGATCGAGCACGCGCGCATGGAGAAGCGCACCGTGCTGCAGTGGGACAAAGACGACTGCGCGGCGATGCGGCTCGTGAAGTTCGACCTGCTCGGCCTCGGCATGCTGAGCGCGATCGACAAGACGCTACGCATGGTCGCGGCGGCGACTGGCGAGGAATGGACGTTCGATTCAATCCCGAAAGAAGAGGCAGCGGTCTACGACATGCTGTGCCGGGGCGATGCGATCGGCGTGTTCCAGGTCGAGAGCCGCGCGCAGCTGAACACGCTCCCCCGGCTGCGCCCACGAAGCTTCTACGATCTCGTGATCGAGATCGCGCTCATTCGTCCCGGTCCCATCCAGGGGGGCGCCGTGCACCCGTATCTGCGCAGGCGAGCCGGCAAGGAGGAGATCACCTACTCGCATCCGAGCCTCGAGCCTGTGCTCGCTCGGACGCTCGGGATACCGCTCTTTCAGGAGCAGCTCATGCAGATCGCCACGACAGTCGGCGGGTGCACCGGCGAGGACGCCGACCTGCTCAGGCGCTCGATGGGGTCCAAGCGAGGCAAGGAACGAATGGATTCGCTCCGCGAGAAGATCTTCGCCGGGATGCGCGCAAACGGGATCGACGGCGAACAGGCGCAGCTCGTGTACACGCAGCTCGAATCGTTCGCCGACTTCGGGTTCGCGGAAAGCCACTCGATCAGCTTTGCGCTCATCGTCTACGTCAGCTCGTGGATCAAGCTGCACTACCCCGCGGTGTTCCTCGCCGGGCTGCTGCAGTCGCAGCCGATGGGCTTCTACTCGCCGCGCAGCCTCGCCGAAGATGCGAAACGGCACGGCGTTGTGGTGCGCCCGCCTGACGTGCAGTTCTCCGCTGTGCACGCGGGCGTCGAGCCGATCCCGCTGGGCGCCAGGGCGGGGTCCAGGCCGGGCCCTGAATCCGTCGCTGGCGTCGACCCCTCGCGGCTCGCGCCCACCGGGCTGCCTGAGTGCGCCGCGGGCGATCACCCGCCCGTCGGGCCGTTCGACGAGACCGCCCCTGACACGAGCGGCAAGCACCGCAGGGACGGGCGGTTCGCGGTCAGGCTCGGGCTCTCCGAGGTGCGCGGGATCGGCGTGAAGATCGCCGAGCGGATCGTGGCGGCGCGCGCCGCCGGGCCGTTCGCGGACCTCGCGGATCTCGCCAGGCGTGCGGACCTCGACCGCGAGCAGCTCGAGGCGCTCGCGTCGTCGGGGGCATGCGCAGGGCTTGGGCTCTCACGACGCGACGCGCTGTGGGGCGCCGGGCCTGCCGCCGACAACCGGGATCGGTATCTGCCGGGCATCGCCGTTCATGTACAGCCGCCGCTGCTTCCCGTGCTGACCGAGGCCGAGCAGACCTCGCTCGACCTGTGGACGACGGGGGTGGCGACCGGAACGCACCCGCTCGCGCTACTGCGAGGCTCACTCGATGCGCGCGGCATCATCCGCTCCGACCTCGCCCGGGGGTCGCAAAACGGCTCAACTGTCGAGGTCGCCGGCCTCGTCACCCACAGGCAGCGGCCGGGCACAGCCGCCGGCGTGACCTTTCTCACGCTTGAAGATGAGAGCGGCACCGTCAACATCGTCGTGTGGGCGAAGGTGTGGCAGGCACATCGGCTCGTCGCGCAGTCGGCGCCCGCGATGATCGTTCGCGGCGTCGCCGACAGATCGCCCGAGGGTGTCTTCAACGTCATCGCGCACGGATTCGAGCCGCTTCCGGCCCCGCAGGCTATCGCGTCACGCGACTTCCGGTAGCGCTCGCGGCGGGCCCTGCCTTGGCCGCGAGCGCTCCCCGAGAGTCGCCCGTTAGCCGTTCCGTCTGCGGATACGGATGTGGCGCTGCTGCATCATGCCCTGCAGCCCCTCGGGCCCGAGCTCACGCCCGAAGCCCGACATCTTCCAGCCCCCGAAGGGGGCTTGGAGCTCGGAAACATCGTTGACGTTCACTCCGACGCCACCAGCGTGCAGCCCCTCGGCAACGCCCCAGGCGCGGTCGAGGTCATCGCCGAAGACGTAGGCGGCGAGACCGTAATCTCCGCGGTTCGCGAGTTCGACGACGTCGTCCGATGCGCCGAAGCGGTGCACGGCGACAAGCGGACCGAAGCTCTCCTCGTGCATGACAAGCGCGTCGACCGGTACACGATCGAGCACCGTCGGCTCAAAGAACATCGAGGCGTCGAGCCCGTCGCGCACCACAGCGTTCTTGCCGCCAGCACCGAGCACAGCGCCCCGAGCAACTGCCTCGTCAATGTGCTTGCGGGTCTTCTCAATTACTGCGGGCGTCGTGACTGGGCCACCGGTCACCCCTGCGTCGACGCCGTGGCCAAGCGTGATCGCGCGTGCTTCGGCAGCGACCGCCTCAGCGAACTCGTCGGCGATGCTGTCGGCAACGTAGATGCGGTTCACGGCGATGCAGATCTGGCCGGCGTTCGAGAACGAGCGGCGCGCGGCACCGGCCGCTGCCTCGGCAATGTTCGCGTCGTCGAGCACGATGAACGGCGAGTGGCCGCCGAGTTCGAGGGTGACGCGCTTCATCGTGGCCGCGGCCGAGCGCATGATGGCCTGGCCGGTCGCCGTGGATGCGGTCGCGGTGATCGCGGCGACGTCGGGGTGCTCCGACAGCCGCGATCCCGCCTCGAGCGCTCCGGGCAGGTCCGAGAGCACGCCCTCGGGGAGGCCCGCGTCGAGGAAGCACCGCACGAACTCCGCGATCGCGAGCGGCGCCTCGACGGGCGGCTTCACGACCACCGAGTTGCCGGCGGCGAGCGCCGGGCCGATCTTCCACGCGTAGAGGTCGACCGGGTAGTTCCAGGGCACGATCGCGGCGACGACGCCGAGCGGCTCCCAGGTGACGAGCGAGCGAATGTCCTTCCGCGCGGTCGGGCGCATCGATCCCCACACTCGTCGCCCCTGCTCCGCGTAGTAGCGGATCACCTGGGCGCCGAAGGAGATCTCCTTGACGCTGTCGGGGACGGGCTTGCCCTGCTCGCGGGTGAGCAGTTCGGCGATCGCCGGGGTGCGTTCGTCGACGAGTGCGGCGGCGCGGATGAGGATCTCGGCGCGCTCGTCGGCGGTGAGCAGGTTCCAGCGGGTGAACCCCTCCTGCGCGGCGACGACCGCCCGGTCGACGTCGGCGGCGTTCGCGACCGCGCTCGTTCCGACAAGCTCGCCGGTGGCGGGGTCGCGCACCTCAATGCGGTCGCCGCTCAGGGATGGCGTCCAGTCCCCGCCGATGCAGAGATCGCGGTCGAGACTCGCCACGGTCACTTCACCTCCGGCGCGGAGAACTCGCGCGAGCGGAGACGGCGCCACAGCTCCGCGTAGTTGCGGTCGTTCTGCTGGTGCGCGAGCTTCGTGCGGTTCGAGTTCGTGTTCACCATGATCATCGGGGTCTCGCCGCGCGCGACGAGCGCCGCCGAGGTGGACGCGTTGATCGCGTGGCCGACGGCGACCGCGATCGATGTCGACGTTGGTCCAACGGGGAACTCAAGACCGTCGATGTACTGTGAGGCGTCCTCGAGCGGGATGCCCGTGTCGATGACGACGTCTGCGATCTCGAAGAGCCGGTGCCCGCTCGAGTGGCGACTCTCGACCTGTGAGGAGTGCGGCACCGAGGTGACTGCAATCACCTTCAGTCCGCGCTCCTTGAATTCGACGGCCATGTCGAGGATCACGGCGTTGATGCCCGAGTGCGAGAACAGGATGAGCGAGTCGCCCTCCTTGATCTGGTGCGAGCGGAGGATCGCGTTGCCGTACCCCTCGCGCGTGTGCAGGAAGCGGTACTGGGCGGTGCCCTGGTCGCCGAGCACGTGATGCATCAGCGCAATCGAGCTTTCAACAATCGGACGGAAGCCTGTCACGCCGCCGGTGCGTGGGAACATTTCGAGGGCTGCAAAGCCACCGTGGCCGGTGCCGAAGGTGAATACGAGGCCGTCGTTCTGGATGGTGTCGGCGCAGATCTCTGCGGCCTGCTTGATCGCCTCGTCCTGCGTGTCACGAACGCCGGCAAGCTTGGCGATGACGTCGTCGAAGTATCCGCGTGCAATACTCATGTGTTTTCCTCTTTCGTGTGTGGTTCTTGTAGCGGCGATCACTCGGCGACGAGCGCTTCGAGGCCAGCCTGCAGCAGGTCGAGCTCGGCCTGGCGCCGGTCCTCGCCGTCGAGCTTTGCGAAGTTGTCGCCTGCGACGCTCGCAAGGCAGAGCGACGCGGCCGCGATGCCGCGGGCGCGGGCGACGACGAACACCGCGCTCGTCTCCATGTCGGTGCCGACGATGTGTTGCGCGCGGCGTCGCTCGACGAGCTCCGCCTGGCCTGCGGGGTTGTCGCGCCGCATGAGCTCCGTGTAGAAGCCGTCGGCGGACTCGTAGATCCCGGTGACGACGGTGCGCCCGGTCGCTCGGGCCGCCTGCTCCGCCTTCGCGGTGAGCTCGAAGTCGGGCACCGCTGGGTACTCGAGCGGAAGGTAACCTGCGGAGGTACCCTCGCCGCGGGTGGCGCCGTGCGCGACGACGAGCGACCCGAGCTGGGTGTCGCTGGCGGTCATCACTGTGCCGAGCCGCAGCACGCGCTTCACGCCGATGTAGGAGAGTTCCTCGACGACGACCGCGGCGATCGGCGCGCCCATTCCGAACGCACTGATCGTGATCCGTCGCCCCTTGTACGTGCCCGTCGCGGTCGTGAGTCCGCGATCCTCATTCAGCAGGACGGCGTCTTCGAGCAGTTCGGTCGCGAGGAGCACGCGGCCCCGGTCCCCGACGATGATGGCGTCTTCGCCGACCTGGTCGGGTGTGCAGTGGATGTACCAGGCTTCTCGTGTTGCAGTCATTGCTTCTCTCATTCGTGTTGTGGTCTGTGTGGTGAGCGCGGTGTCGCGCGCTCAACGCCCCAGGTCGGTGGCGCGGGCTCTGAGCATGGCTGCGGTCGCTGCTGCGGCCGCAGCGATGTGCTCGAGCATGGGGTGCGGGTCGGTGTCGTGAGCGCGGTCGCGAGCGCGAATGGGATCGGCTGCGATGCGGGCGGCGAGCGTCCCTGAGAACGTGTCCCCCGCGCCGGTCGTGTCGACGCCGGCCACCGGCTCGGCGGGTACGGACCCGATGGGCTCGATCGTCGCGTTCGCGGTCACTCGGCGCAGTTCGGCGCCACGCGAGCCCCGTGTCACGATGATGTCGGTGCCGGGCCTGGCCGCTGCCGCGATTCCCGCGAGGTAGCCACTCTCGCCCTCGCTCAGCGTGATGACGTCGGCGCGGGCGGCGAGCGCTGTTGCGAGGTCGCCGCTGAGCGAGTCGGGATCCTGCTTGAGGATCCAGCAGAGCGTCGCGTCGGGGCGGATCGCGTCGAGCAGTTCCCGCGTGGCATGCTCCGGGCCGATCGTGACGACGACCGCATCGGCTGCGGCCGCGAGCCGCCGTTGCTCGCTCGTCAATGCGCCGTCGTGGCAGTCTCCCGGGTCGAACAGGCAGATCGTGCCGTCGCCCTCGGGGTAGAGGAGGAACGATGTCGGGCTGCGCGTCCCACGCGTGGCGATGCCACCGCATCCGGCGCCGCCGCGTTCGACGGCGTCGATCCACGCGGCTCCGTCAGGGTCCTGTCCGACCCAGGACAGCGCTTCGACGCGCACGCTCGACCCGACGACGGCCGTGCCCTTGCCGCTCGGGTCGGGCGCTCGCGGTGCGGCCGCTGCGCGGGTGACGTGCGCGACGCCGCCGTATCGCGGCCATTCGTCAGCGCGGCCAAGCACCGTCGTTGTCGCGTCTGTCCCACGAAACGGCGCGAGCTGCATGGCGAAGTCGACACTGGCATAGCCGGCGACGAGCAGGAGCGGGGCGACGGCCGTCACAGCAGATCCTTCGCCTCGGCGAGGGAGCCGACCCGCCCGAAGTACCGGTCGATATCCTCGAGGCTTGCTTCCGCGAGATGAGGCCGGTTCGAGTTCGTTGCCTCGCGTGGCACGAACACGTCGAAGCCGCCGGCGAACGCGTCCTGTACCGTCGCGCGGATGCACACGTTCGTCTTCACGCCCGCGACGATGACGCGTTCGATTCCCTGCTCGCGCAGGACGAGGTCGAGGTCCGTCGCGTAGAACCCGGAGTAGCGCCGCTTCGGCACGACGATCTCGTTCGCGCGCTCCACGGGCTCGAACCCCGGGAAGTACGCGGCGTCGTGCTCCCCGTCTTGGTGGTGTCGCGGCAACTTCGCGAACTCGAAGTCGGCGAGCCCACGGTAGTGGCGTTCGACCGAGTGGACGAGCAGCGCGTCGCGCTCGCGAGCGGTGTCGCGCAGCTCAGCGAGCGCGGGCAGCGTGTCCTCGACATCGGGGTAGTAGTTCGGTTGCCCCGCCTCGTAGAACGAGTTGATGACGTCGACGAGCAGCAGTGCTGTCTTCGGGTGGTGTGTGTTCACTAGAGTTCCTGTCGGTGGATCAGACGGCGACACGGCTGCTGCGACGAAGCGTCGTGAAACCGGTCCAAGCGAGCACCGCAACGACGGCGATGTACGGCAGGGTCTGGATAAGGTCGGTCGGGAATTCGCTGTTCGTCTGCAGCCGCACCTGGAGGGCGTCGAAGAACGAGAACAGCAGGCATGCGAGCGCCGTCGGGAGCGGGCGCGAACGGCCGAAATAGAAAGCCGCGAGTGCAACGAATCCGCGCCCGGCAATCATGTTCTCGTTGAACAGGCCGCTCACGCCGAGTGCGAGCGCCACTCCTCCGAGGCCCGCGAGGAGGCCCGCAATCGAGCCGGCGAGGTCGCGGATGCCGAGCGTTCTGACCCCGAGCGAGGCCGTCGCGAATTCGTTCGCCCCGGTCGCGCGCGTCCGGATCCCCCACCGCGTGTTCGCAAATACCCAGGCGAGCACCGGCACGAGCACGACGGCGAGCCAGAACAGCACGTCCTTTCCGCTCAGGATCGCGCCGAGCACGGGCACGTCAGCGAGCCCGGGAATGGTGATGCGCGGGATGCGGGGCTGCTCGGGGAACCGCAGCGTCCCCGAGACGCCGTACACGCTCCGCAAGACGAACCCGACGATGCCGAGCACAACAATGTTGAAGCCGAGCCCGACGATGATCTCGTTCGCGGCGAGCCGCGTGATGACCAGGCTCATGATCAGGCCGGCGACGGCGCCAGCCGCGCCCCCGACGAGTACGCCGACGACCCAGTTACCGGTCGCGGCGCTCGACAGGATGCCGGCGAAAGCGCCAACGAGCATCTGGCCTTCGAGACCGATGTTCACGACGCCGGCGCGCCGGTGTACTGCGCCGCCGAGCGCGGCAAGCACGATCGGAACTGCGAGCAGCAGCGTCGAGTTGATGATGCTGTCGATCATGCCGACACCTCCGTCTGGTTCCGTTTCGCCTTTCGACCGCGCAAGAGCCGCGGAATCGCGAACTGCGCAACGGCGAGCATCATGATCGTGCCCTGCAGGATGCTAATGAGTTGGATCGGAATGTTCACGAAGAGCTGGACGGTCGCCCCGGCAGCCGCGAGTGCGCCGAACGCAACGGCGCCGATGACCACGCCAACGGGGTTGAATCGGGCAAGCAGGGCAATCGCGATGCCGGTGAAGCCGAAGCTTGCTGAGAACCCGACCGAGAACCGGTGCACGACGCCAAGCGCGTGCACTGCGCCGCCGAGACCGCCGATCGCACCCGAGATGAGCATCGCGCTCATCAGCACCGTGCGCACCCGCAGCCCCTGCGCCAGCGAGAACCGCGCGGTCTTCCCGACCGCGTCGAACTCGAAGCCGAGCTGACTGCGCTTGATCCAGAAGCCGTAGAAGACGACAAGCGCGATCGCGAGCACGAACCCTGCGTTGAGCTGCCCGGGAGGAGCGAGCAGGGGAAGCTCCGCCGACCCTGCGACGTACTCCGTAGCCGAGTTCGCCTGCCCCGGCGCCAAGAAGTATGACTGCACGAGCCAGGCCGTGACTCCGGTGACAATGAAGTTGAACATAAGCGTCGAGACGACTTCGTCAACGCCGAGCCAGGTACGCAGGATCGCAGGAACCAACGCAACGGCGATTCCCGCAAGCATGCCAGCAACGAGGCAGGCGGTTATGGCGAGCATTGGCGGGAGGGCTCCGACGCTCACTCCGACGACGGCCGCGGCGAGCCCGGCGAACCCGAAGCTCCCCTCGACTCCGACGTTGAAGACGCCGCCCCGGAACGCGATCGCTGCCGCCAGCCCAGTGAAGAGCAGCGGCGTCGCCGCGGTCAGCGTCGCGTTGATCCTCGCGGCATCGCCGAACGCCTCTTGCACGAGCATGCCGTAGATCTCGAGCGGGTTTGCGCCGCCCAGGATGAGGGCGACCGCTCCAACCGCGAGCGCGATCACGACGGGGACTGCGATCCGCCACGCGGATTCTCCCGCGGCCCGCCACGAGAAACGCTTCGGGACGGGGACAGGAACGTAGCTGGTGTGCGCGCCGGTCTCAGGCGCCTGCTGGTGTGTCACGCGGTCTCTCCGTCCTCGTGCTGCCCGCCGGAGCGAGCATCGTTCTCTCCCGCCATGCCGAGCATGAGCTTGCCGAGCACGACGCGGTCAGCGTCTCGCCCGAGCTCGCCGACGACGCGCCCCTGGTGCAGCACCAGGATGCGGTCGGCGAGCGCCTGAATCTCGTCGAGCTCCTCGCTGAACAGCACGACAGCGCTGCCCGCATCGCGTGCCTGACGCAACTGCTCGTGTATAAACGCGATACCGCGAATGTCGACGCCACGCGTCGGCTGGCTCGCGACGAGCACCTCCGGCCGGTCGCGAAGCTCGCGCGCGATCACGACGCGCTGTTGGTTGCCGCCTGACAAACTCGAGATCGGATCATTCTCGGAACCGTAGCGCACAGCACCCGTTGTGAGCACCGAGCTGATGGCCGCCTTCACGCGTGCGGGCGAGAACCAGCCGCCGCGAGTGAGCGCGGTGAGTGACGGCGACGCGATCGCGTTATCGGCGATCGACAGATCGAGCGCGAGGCCCTCGTGCTTGCGGTCGGCGCTCACATACCCGAACCCCGCCTTGCGCCGGGCCCGCACGGACGTCCGGGTCACGTTCGTTCCGCGAAGCGCGACGGAACCCGCCTCGAGCCGCCGCAGGCCGATGAGCGCCTCGGCGAGCTCGTCCTGGCCATTGCCGGACACGGCGGCCACGCCGAGAATCTCGCCCGCGCGGACCTCGAGGTCGACCCCGGAAAGTCGCTCGATCCCACGGTCGTCTGTCGCCTTCAGTCCGCTGCATGCGAGGACGACCTCGCGCGGCGTCCCTGGGGTCCCGGCGTCCGAGGGCGCGGCTTCGCCGCCCATGATGAGCGTGGCGAGGCCCTCGATCGTCGCATCGGCCCGCGAGATCGCGGGCTCGGTGATCCCGGCGCGCAGCACCGTTATCTCGTCCGCGACGCGCAGCACCTCGCCGAGTTTGTGGCTGATGAAGATGACAGTCTTGCCATCGGCAACGAGCCGCCTGAGCAGATCAAGCAGCTGCGCCGCCTGGACCGGCGCGAGCACTGCCGTCGGCTCGTCGAGGATGAGCAGGTCGGCCCCACGCCCAATAAGCCGCAGAATCTCGACCTGCTGCTGAATGGCGATCGGAGCGTGGGCGGCTTGCAGATCCCAGTTGATGTCGGTGCCGACGGACTCAGCGAGCACCTCTGCCTCGCGGCGAGCGCGCGCCCAATCGATGCGCCCGGCCGACATCGGCTCGCTGCCGAGCACGAGATTCTCGAGGAGCGTCAGGTCGGGGACGATCGCGAGTTCCTGCTGCACGAGTCCAATGCCGCGTCGAATGGCGTCCCGCGCACTCGAAAGCCGCACTGGTTCGCCGTCGATGAGGATCGTGCCCTCATCGGGCCTGTCGAGGCCATAGAGCATTTTCATGAGGGTGCTCTTGCCCGCGCCGTTCTCGCCGATGACGGCGAGCACCTGCCCCCTGTGCGCGGCGAGCGAGACGTTTCGATTCGCTCGGACCGGGCCGAAGGATCGTGCGATCCCCCGCGCCTCGATCCGGGGTGGCGGAGCGGCGTCGCTGCCCGCCACCCGGATGTCGTGTTCCATCAGTTCCAGACTTCCCTGTCGGATGCGTGTTGGTTACTTCCCCTGGAAGTAGTCGGGGTAGCCGTCGGTGACGACGTTCCAGACCTGAATATCTCCAGCAATGATGCCGGCCTTGAGTTCCTCGACCTTCGCGATTGCTTCGGGAGCGATCGCGTCCTTCGTGAACTCGAAATCGGTCAGGCCGACGGCATCCTCCTTCAGACCGAATGTGATGGTTTTGCCGCCAGGGAACGATCCCTTCGCGTAGTCCTTCACCACGCTCTCGACGGCGAGGTCGGCACGCTTGAGCACGCTCGTAAGCACAAAGCCTGGCGCCTGATCGTCCTGGTTGTCATCGACGCCGATCGCGTAGTGGTTCGCGTCCTGTGCCGCCTGAATGACGCCGGCGCCCGTGCCGCCCGCGACGGCGTACACGATGTCAGCGCCCTGCTCGAACATTGCCTGTGCGAGCTGCTGCCCCTTCGCCGGGTCGGCGAAGTCGTTGGAGTATGCAGTGAGCACCTCAACCTCGGGGTCCACTGCCTTCGCTCCCTCGATGAAGCCGACAAGGAACTTGTCGATGCCGACGCTTGATGCGCCACCGATCACGCCGAGCTTCTTATCTGCGTTGATCTTCGGGTCGCTCGTGTTCGTCGTCTGCATCGCGGCGAGCGCGCCAGCGAGATACGAGCCTTCTTGCTCTTGGAAGAGCACCGAGGCGACGTTGTCGCCGGCGGACTCTGCGTTGAAGATCACCCAGTCGCTCTCAGGGAAGTCCGCGGCGACTTTGCCGATCATCTCGTTGTGTGAAAACTCGAGGTCGACAACCAGGTTGATCCCTGCCTGTCCGGCGCGGCGCAGCAACTGCTCGCCCTGGCCGACGATGTCGTCTGACTCGATCGTGCTCGGGGTGAGACCCGTATCTGCCACCGCCCGCTTGAACCCCTCGTTTGCGAGGTCGTTGTAGGACTGGTCGCCGAGGCCGCCCTGCGCGACAACGAGGGCAACCTTGTCCCCGCTGCCTCCCGTCGCGGGTCCTCCGTTACTCGGCGCGCACGCCGTCAGGGCGATGAGCGTAGCCGCCGCCGGTGCGAAGAGCAGTGCTCGAGTTCGATTCATGAGATCCTCCATTGGATGGGTTGTTGAGTGTGACGCGGTAGAGATAGTGGGTACCGAGGTAGCGTGCACGCACGTGCTCGAGGAGTTGCCCCGAGGTGCCGCGCGAGTGGCGATCCACCTCGATGAGCGCGGTGCCAGGCTCGACGCCGAGCTGCTCGGCTTCAGCGGCGTCCGCGTTGATTGCGCGGAGCGTTTCCTCCCCCGCCGAGAGCTCGAGACCGGCCGTACGAAGCGTGCCGTAGAACGAGAAGCCGGGCTGCGCCGCGACCGACTCGGTGATGCCGACCTTGTGCGCGACGTGCGCGGGAATGATGAGGCGCTGCAACCCGACTGGGGTTCCCCCGACGCTTCTGGCGCGCTCGATGACGACGATGTCGACGTCGTCGGGGAACGCCGAGGCGGGTCGACCCGGGGCGTTCGCCGCGTACTCCGCGTAGTCGAGCAGGGTGCTGCCGGGCCGCAGCCCGAGGCTGTCGACGTGCTCACTGAAGCTCGTGAGCTCAGGAAGGCTGCGCTCCATCGGCCGCGACCGCACGAAGGTGCCCTTACCCTGGTGGCGGGAAACGAGGCCACGGTCGACGAGCATCTCAAAGGCCTTGAGGATTGTGGCACGCGACAGGTTGTTTTCCGCCGCAAGCGTCGGTTCACTTGGCAGCTTGGTGCCCGGTTCGAGCTTGTCGTTGATGATGTGAGCTTCAAGCGCATTCGCAAGTTGCACGTACAGCGGGAGCGCGCCGCGCGCACTGTCGAGTTCAAACAGCATCATTGCCTCCTCGTCGTCTTCGTCGTGAATCGGAACTTATCCGGTTGTCCGGTCAAGTATATGGTTTGCGAGCCGCGGCGCAAATAGCGCGCGAAAACTCCCAGGTTTGGGCACCGGTTTCTCGCGATTGTCGGGGTCGGCGCTCACAAACCTCGCTAAGCTGGCGAAGTGGACACCTCTACTGCTTTGCTCACCGATCACTACGAGCTGACTATGGTCGACGCCGCACTGAAGGCTGGTACCGCGAACCGAAACAGCGTCTTTGAACTCTTCGCGCGCAGGCTCTCGGGCGCACGGCGATACGGGGTTGTCGCCGGAACCGGCAGGCTCCTCGAAGCGATCACGAACTTCCGCTTCGGTGACGCCGAACTCGACTTCCTCCGCGCAAACAACGTCGTGAGCGCCGAGACCATCGACTGGCTGGCGAACTACCGCTTCACCGGAGACATCTGGGGCTACCCGGAGGGCGAGGTGTTCTTCCCTGGCTCCCCGCTCATCACGGTCGAGGCGAGCTTCGCTGAGGGCGTGATCCTTGAGACGCTCGCGCTCAGCATCATGAACTACGACTCAGCTGTCGCAACCGCGGCATCCCGCATGGTCTACGCGGCGAACGGAAAGCCGCTCGCCGAGATGGGCTCGCGCCGCACCAGCGAGCGGAGCGCCGTCGCTGCTGCACGCGCCGCCTACATTGCGGGCTTCAGCGCCACCTCTAACCTTGAGGCTGGCCGCAGCTACGGGATCCCAACGATGGGCACCGCAGCACACTCGTTCACGCTGCTCCACGATTCCGAGCGCGAAGCTTTTGAGGCACAGATCGCGGCGTTCGGCCCCGACACCACACTGCTCGTCGACACCTACGACACCGAGCAGGGTGTCCGCACTGCCGTTGAGGTTGCCGGGACCGGTCTCGGCGCTGTGCGCATCGACTCGGGAGACCTGCCTGTCGTTGTCGTCGAGGTTCGAGAACTGCTCGACTCGCTCGGCGCCACGAACACGCGCATCACCGTCACGAATGACCTCGACGAGCACACAGTCGCGGCACTCGCGGCCTCACCAGTGGACTCGTTCGGCGTCGGCACCTCGGTCGTTGTCGGCTCGGGCAGCCCCACCATGGGCATGGTCTACAAGCTCGTCGCACGCGAGGACGACAACGGCGAGTGGGTCTCGGTCGCGAAGAAGAGCACCGACAAGGCCTCGGTCGGGGGCCGCAAGAGCGTGCGCCGGCTGCACAACGCACGCGGCGCGGCGCGCGCAGAACTCATCTACCTCGGCGACGGCCCGGGTGGCGAACCCGAGGGCGCAGAGGTCGCGGACTCGAGTCGTGAGGTGCTCGAGCATCTCGTGATCGGCGGCGAGATCCAGCCCCAGTACATCGGCACCGACGGCATTGGCCTTGCGAGGGAGCGGCACCGCACCAGCGTGGCAGAGCTCCCCCGCGTCGCGATGAGCCTCACCCGCGGCGACCCAGCGATCCCCACTGAGTACCGCTAGACACGGCACCTCAGATCAGACCCTGGCTGGGGTATCGCCCCGGCCAGGGCCTGGGCGCGCCCGGCTAGCTACAGCCAGCCAACAGCCAGTAGACCTTGGATCTGGGTTTCCAATGCCCCAGACCTCCCAGACAGGCATACGCACTGCAGATCACAGGGCCTACAGCCGAACATCCCTGGCTGCAGCACCAACGGTGGCAGCGCGTGCCGCGTCAGCCCGCCAGTAGACCTTGGATCTGGGTTGCAAATGCCCCAGACCTCCCAGACAGGCATACGCACTGCAGATCACAGGGCGTGGGGGTGACCAAACCACAGAGGGTGGGAGTGAGACCAGATCACAAAGCCTGTGGGTGACCAGACACAGGAGCCGGAGTGATCAGACACACCGCATCCGAATCACGGACACAGCGAAGCCTCGCGGCGGGTACGCCTACTTCTTCATCCGTTCGTAGACCTTCTTGCAATCGGGGCAGACTGGAAAACGCTCGGGGTCGCGCGACGGCGTCCACTTCTTGCCGCACAGCGCGCGGACAGGCTTGCCCGTAACCGCAGACTCGACGATCTTGTCTTTCGGAACGTAGTGCGAGAACCGCTCGTGATCGCCGTCCTCGATCTGTGAATCCTCGAGCAGCTTTTCAAGCTCGCGGTCCATAACGTCGAGGCCGCCGCCGGTGTCAGGAGTGTCGCGCGTGAAGATACCCATACGTGCATTCTACCCGCTGGCAGCGTCAGCGAGCTGACGAGTTCGCTAATCGAAGATCTGGGTGACGGCGAGGATCTCTGGGCCCTGCCTATCGAAAATGCGTCCGCCGATTGAGACACCAGCGAGCAGCACGATGAACCCGAACCCGACGCCGAAGAGCAGCGCGAAGATATTTCCCGTAAATGACGGGTCGGAGATCGCCGCCGCAGAGATCCAGACCGGCGCGACAGACAGGACAAGCGCGACGACCATTGACACTGTCTGGGAGGTGCCCGATCCTGAGCCCGACCACTGCGGCTGCACGAACGGGCTGTCGCCTGGACGCGTCGCCGGGTACGGCATGAGCGCAGAGAAAACGCTCGCGACGCCGGTCGCGATCAGGAGAACCCCAACGTTCATGCCGATCACGGCAGGAAGCACTCGCCAGTCCCCCATGAAGGTGACAGTGAGGCTCGAGCCGATCACCGCAACGGGCACGCCAAACATGAGTGCAGGGGCAAGCCTGCCCGCACGGTCGGCCCAGCCCCTGATGCCGCTTGCGACGTGTTCCCAAATCGCTGTGGAATCCATCGCGATGTCGTTGTGCTGCGACCAGCCGAGCAGCAGCATAAAGATTGGCAGCGGCAGCGCCGCGGCCAGCGCGACGTCGGCGCCTGCGATGAGGAACGCGGCGACAACGGCGATCGGGGCGATCGGCAGGGCAATAAGTGCAATGCGGTAGCGCGGATCACGCTGCCAGTAGGTCAGTTGCCGCGCGGCAATCACTGAAGCCGGCTTCGCCGGGAAGCGCTCAAACCAGCCGAGGCCTCGGCGGGCGCTCAGGATGTCGCGGGGGCGCTCAATCGAGGTGAGCGACCTCGCCACGATGCCAAACCATGCGATCGCGAGCACGATGATCGTGCCTGCAAGCACGCCGAGGCGAAGTGTCGCTGTCGCGTCGTCACCGCCAACGGTGTCGCCAATCGCCGCAAACGCGGCGCCGAAGGGCGTCCAGCCGAGCACGCCAGCAGCGTCGACGAGCACCTGATTTGTGTCCGAGCGCAGGCTCTCCGCGATGACGAAGACAAGCAGCGGCAGCACGGCAATGCACAGGATCCCGCCAGTGAGGCGCAGGCCCCCGGCATACCGGTCACCAATCACGAGCTGCGAGAGGCCCGATCCGAAGCGCACCGCGACAATCGCGAGCAGCGCGGCGAGCACGAGGGCGACGGGGCCGATCCAGCCCGCGGCGTGCCACTCGGGGCGCGCAAACCAGAGCGCGACAAGCCAGACGAGCATCACCAATGCCGGCCACGACACGATCGTTGTGACAAGCATCGACAGCGCGACCGACCCCGACTTCGCGGGGAACTGGCCAAACTGCCGTGGTACGAGGTTTCGTCGACTGTCGAACAGTGGCACGAGCAGTGCGAGTGCAAGCACGACCGCGCCGATTGTCACGTCAAGAACGTCGCGTATCCCACCTGGTTCGGTGAGCCAAGCGATCGCGAAGGGGGCGACCGCAGAAGCGCCGAGGCAGAGGGCGAGCAGCAGTGCGACGCGTGCGGCCCGAACAAATGAGCCGCGGAACAGGCCCCCGGCGAGCGCTACTCGGAGTCGGAAGAGCCGTGCAACCACTGCAGCCCCTTCTTCGACTCGTCGATGCCAGTGAGCGCCCGGAATCGATCCTCGAGGCTCACGCCGTCACGCACCGCGTCGACCGTGCCCTGCGCGATGACAGAACCGTCGACGATGATGACGACGTGGTCACAGACTCGCTGAATCAGTTCGAGACTGTGACTTGACATCACGACACTACCGCCACCAGCGACGTACTTCTCGAGGATGTCGGTCACGTTGGCTGCCGAGACGGGATCGATCGCTTCGAACGGCTCGTCAAGCACGAGCACTTCGGGTGCGTGAATCATGGAGCAGGCGAGCGCGATCTTCTTCTGCATGCCTGCCGAGTAGTCAGAGACGAGCCTGTCGAGCGCTGACTCGAGGCCGAAAGCCTCGGCAAGCTCGGCGCTCCGCTTCGCAACCTCAGCCTCGGCGACTCCGTGCAGGACGCCCGAGTAGTACAGCAGCTGGCCACCAGTCAGGCGGTCAAACAGTCGCAGGCGGTCGGGCAGCGTTCCGATGAGGCGCTTCGCCGCCGCTCCGTCTGCCCACACGTCGACGTCGCCGACGGAGACCCGGCCGGAGCTCGGCCGCAGTAGGCCACTGATCATTGACAGCGTCGTCGTCTTACCGGCGCCGTTCGGGCCAACGACACCCGTGAGTGAGCCGGCATGTACCTCGAACGAGACCTCGTTCGCGGCGACAGTCGAGCCGTACACCTTTGTCAGCATCTCGGTGCGCAGCACGACCGGGTTCTGCTCGGCGACGCGCCCGCGCTCTCGCGCACGAACGACCGAGGGCGTCGGCACTTCAATGCGGTTGCGCGCGGGCGCCTCGGCTGTCGCGCTCGGGTCAGCTGAACGGGTCCGCCGGGCGCGCGGCGCGGCGGCGGACGGCTCTGCCCCGACCGCGCGGCCTGCTGAGGCGGCAGCGACAGCCGCATCGGCTGCGGCAGCCTCATCGACAGCGGGAACCGGTCGCGCAGACACAGGCGCCGGAGCAGTCGACTTCTCGGCACCAGCACTCGGCAAGTCTGCGCCAGCACTCGGCATGTCTGCGAACGATGGCAGCGCGTCAGCCTGGGTCTTGGCGGGAGTTTCTGCAGCGCCGACCCCTACGTCCGGCAGTGCATCAGACGACGAAGGCGGGGTTTCTGGCAGCACCCAACTAACCTACCAAACGAATCAGGCTCTGTGAGCCCGTTGCCACACTACTTTGAGGTTTCGGAGGCCCGCAGGCGTTCCGCGTCCGCGCGCGACAGCAGCGTTTCGATCGCCTCACCAAATCGTCGCGTCGGCGAGCCTGGCGTCGTGTCGCCAAAGTAGCGCGTCGACCACTCTCCGAGCCGCTCGCGGGCGCCCTCGTCACTGATTACCCGATCGAGCACTGCCACAATGTTGTCGGCGTCGGCGGCGTCGAGCCATTCGCAGACGCTCAAATAGCCCCCCTCGTCGACCTCGGCTTCCTCGGACACCGGGCGCGTCACCATGAGCGGTCGGCCAGTTGCGAGCCTGTCGTAGACCATTGCCGAGATATCGCAGATCGCGACGTCGGGGGCGCGCAACTGCCAGCCGAGTACTGGCGACTCGTCGTAGACATGTTGAGCGGAAGGATCAGCGGCGTTCGCCGCAGCAAGCATCGCGATGATCCGCTCGTGTGCGGCTCCAAATTCGGGGCTCACAACGCCTGAGCGGGGGTGCGGGCGGTAGACGACGCGGTGGCGTCCTGTGGCGAGCAGCTGCGTGACGAGCGTCTCGCCGTGAGTGACAACGGAGCCGTAGCTAGCCGCCGGCCGGTCCCCTTCCCACGTCGGTGCGTAGAACACGACGGTTCGATCGTCTGGCGTGTAGGCGGGCTCACCGCCAAGATGGTCTGCCTGGGGACGGCCGATCGGCACAGTCCGCGCCTCGACGTCGTACTGCCAGAGCGCCTTGGACAGGCGGGCGCGCGCAGCGTCACCAGCAACAAAGGCGTAGTCGTACGTCTTGTACTGGTTGCTCGTCATGTACATCTTGTCGCTCTCACCGTGGTTGATGAAAACGTGCCAGCGTTCGCCGTATCGCATCATCTGGAAGTTGCGAGTGTTCTGGTTGACGTACAACACGACGTCGAGCTGCTGGGTCGCGATGAAGTTCTCAATGCTCGTGACCTTTGGCACGTATGCCACGTCGAGGCCACTTTCGCGCATGAGCTGGAGCGCACCTGCCGCGTTGCGCGCGAGAATTACGACGGGTCTGGTCTTCGACAGCTCCTGCAGTGGCGCGTACCACTGCCGCATCTGGTAGATGTTGACGTCGCTGTCGGCGAAGTAGACGCCAACACGGTAGCGCTGTTCGGGCAGCGGGCCGCGCTCGTCGAGAAGCCCTTTAAGTTCGAAGTAGGCGCGGCGTCCCTTCAGGACACGCTTGGCGAGCTTCACGGCGCGTTTGCTGTCCTTCATAATCTGCATCCCACCAGAATAGCCCGCCCCGACACAGGCCGAGCCGCAGCCCGCTGTGGGAAGATCGACGGGTGGTTGATTCCCCCGGTCTACTCCTCCCTCCCCTGCCAGACGTGCCAGCGGTGAGCTACGTGATGCCCGTGTTGAACGAGGAGGGATTTCTCGAGCGCGCGGTGCACACGATCCTGAACCAGGATTACGCTGGCGACAAGGAGATCGTGCTCGCGCTCGGCCCATCTCGTGACGCAAGCGACGAGATCGCGTCGCGGATCGCGGCAGCCGATCCTCGCGTCCGCCTCGTCGCGAACCCCGAACGCGATATCCCGGCCGGGCTCAACCACGCGATCCACGCGAGCTCCCATCCAGTCGTGATCCGGGTCGACGCGCACTCTGAGCTCACGCCCGACTACACGCGCCGCGGGGTCGCGGCCCTTCAGGAGACTGGCGCAGCGAACGTGGGTGGGATCATGCGAGCGGCAGGAACGTCCGCCGTGCAGCGCGCGATCGCGCGCGGCTACAACAGCCCGTTCGGTCTCGGCGGCGGGGCATACCACGGCGACGGCACACCGGGGCCTGCGGAGTCCGCGTACCTCGGCATTTTCCGTCGCGAGGCAATTGACGCCGTCGGCGGCTACGACCCCGGGATCCTACGCGGCGAGGATTGGGAGCTGAATCTCCGCATCCGGCGTGCGGGTTTCACTGTGTGGTTCGAACCCGCGCTCGGCGTGACGTACTGGCCGCGCGCCAGTTTCGGTGATCTCGCCAAGCAGTTCTTCGCGACGGGTACGTGGCGGGCGGTGCTCGTGCGCAAGTATGGACGTGCGAACCCGTGGAGATTCTTCGCGCCCGGGGTGCTCGTGATCTCGCTCGCCGTGTCACTCGTCGTGCTCGCGCTCCAGCTCGCCGGCGCACTGCCGTGGGGCTGGTGGTCGCTCGGCTGGGCACCGCTCGCTTTCTACGCGCTCGCCATCTGCTTCGCGGTGTGGCGCATCCCGGATCAGCGGGGTGTGCGCGACCGACTGCTCACCGGCGCCACGCTCGTGACGATGCACACGAGCTGGGGAACCGGGTTTTTGCGCGGCATCGTGTTCGGGGGCGGCCGCGTCGTCGACCGCTCGCGCGCGTAGCCGCGAATCGCGGTGGCGTGCGAGCGATCGACGATCAGGATCAGGATCAGCCGCCGGGCCTCACCGTCTGAGAAACGGCAGCGGGTCGATCGGCTGCCCAGCGAGCGTGAGCGCGAGGTGCAGGTGAGCACCGAACGACATGCCAGTGTTGCCGACCCTGCCAACCTGCGAACCGATCTCGACGGTCTGGCCAATGGAAAGGTCATGCGACGCATCCTCCATATGGCAGTAACGACTCGTTAGCTCTTGTCCGTCGACGCTGTGCTGTAGCTTTGCCGAGAAGCCGCAGCCGTCACTTGCCCAGCCCGCCTCGACGACGACTCCTGTAGCGACGGCGAGCACTGGCGTGCCACCGGGCGCCGCGATGTCTTGCGCGTCGTGGAACCCCTCGACCGGCGCACTCCGATACCCGAAGCCATCAGTGAGGGGCCACTCGCGGTCAAACGGGAGCCTCACCCCGGAGCTGGGGAGGCCTCCGGCCGCGAGCTGCCCGACTGCGATCTGCCCGACGCTTGGCCGCGCACCGACCCCGGGCGCTGCGGCCTCTCTCGGCTCCGGTTGCGGTTCCTCTTCAATACGCACGCTGCCAACCGCGTCAAGCACCGATTTCGCTTCGGGCACGTCGGCACCTGGCAGCAGTTGAGCGGTGGCGGCTGGCGCGTTCGTGCCCTCGTCGCTCGGTAGCCGGCTGACCGTTGGAACGAGCGCGGGGAACATCGCCGCCCCAAACATTAGCGTGGCGCTTGCGAGCGCGACGCTCGCGGCGAGCGTCCGCCGAACCGTTCGTCGCCGCCGCCCCGGGCGCGGTACAGGCTCCGCCGCGCGGGGCCGTGGCGTGAGGTAGGCAGTCGGAGCATGCTCGTGCGTTCGCGCAGGCTGCACTATGCTCGCACCTCCTGTCGCTCTCGTGTGTTCACTGTCGTGACCAGTAGCTGTACCATCAGCGGGCCAGCAACTGCTGCATCGCGGTGATTTCGTCGGTCTGATCGGCGACGACCTGTTCTGCAAGTTCGCGCACCCTCGGGTCGCTGCCGCCGGAGAGCGCCTCCTTCGCCATGTCGACGGCGCCCTCGTGGTGGGCGATCATCTGCTCAAGGAACAGCCGGCCGACCTCGTCCCCGCTCGCGCGCCCCAGCGCCTCGAGGTCTTCGGCAGAAAGCATGCCATCCATACCGCCGTGCGTCATGTGCGACGCGGAGCCCTCCGGATCATAGGCGACTTCCCACTCGCTCAGCCACGACAGCATCTTGTCGATCTCGGGTTGTTGCGCAGCCTTGACCTGCTCGGCGATCTCGGTGACGGCCGGGTCGACGTCGTCGGCCGCGAGCACGATGTCGGACATTTCGATAGCTTGCTCGTGGTGCGGGATCATCATCGTGACGAACATTTCGTCGGCGGCATTCGCCTGGCTCTGCGGTGCCGCTGATTCGGCGGGCGGGCGGGCGCCGCTGCCAGTGCTGGCGCAACCTGCGAGCGTTGCCGAGGCTGCGAGTGCGAGCGCGCCAAAAAACAGGGTCTTCTTCATGGGAGTGTCCTTCAAGTCTGTGTGAATCGGTGTGGGTGGAGCGGCGCGTGGCACCGCGTGCCCGCGAACGGGCCACGCACGGATTCAGGTTCGACTGATTGAGAGGACGATGAGGGACGGCGTCGGGGCAGGCAGCGCAGCGCGCACGCTTGCCGCCGCCGCCGTTGCGCGGTCTCGGAGCGTGCGCGTTGCGGTTTCCGACCTGGGGATGACGAGCAGCAGCATGCCGACGATGAGCGCCAACGCGCATGCAGCAGCCATCGCCTCGTGGCCAGGCGCAGTGTCGCCCGCGGGCGGAGGGTCGTGCAGCGCGTCCGCGTGCGCCGTGTCGGCGATCTGGTGCGCGGCGAAGTTCTCACCGCCGGCAATCGTGGCCCCCGTCGGGCCGTGCTGCCCGCCGTGTGCAGTGCCACCCACTGAGAGCGCCGCTACCCCGCTCGTCGTGTGCGACGCGTCTGCTGACGCGCCGCTGAGAGTATGCATGCCGAGCAAGCCGACGATGACGAGGAGCACACCGCTGAGCACGACGAGGACCGCGCGGACCGGACGCTGGGTCCGGGGTGCGCGCAGCGCGATCCTGTCGTTCATATGCATTGCTCGGAACAGTAGCAAACCTCGCTGACAGGCCGCCTAGCCTGCAGCCGCCCTGTCCGGATCTATGCGTTCCGATCCAGAGCGGGACCGAACGCATCGCGTTCCGCGAGCCTATCGACGACGCGCACCGAGGCGGCTCCGTCGTCGTGTGGCGTGAACCTTGCCTGCCACGCCGCATAGGCCGGCCGATAGTCGACAATCCACTGGGCCGAGCGCCCATGCTCGCGCACCTCTTCGGCAAGCGTCACAAGCTCGTCGCGTGACTGAAGCAGCGGTCCGGGAGCGCATGCCTCGAAGTCAAACGTGAACCCGCGCTCGGCGTCTCGGTACTGCGGGAGGTCTGGAACATAGAACGCCAACGGTGTCCCTGCGACCGCAGCATCGAACATCACCGATGAGTAGTCGGTCACCAAGACGTCCGCGGCGAGGATCACGTCGTTGATGTCTGGGTGCGCGGTGGCGTCGATGACGCGGGGATTCAGTCGGAGATAGCTGCCAAGCTCGTGCGTGCGAGTGTGCCCCCTGGCCACGACAGTCCAGTTCTCGCCGAGCGCATCTGCGAGCGCGTTCACGTCGAGCGAGTCGACAACCGTCGTGCCGCGGTCGCGCCAGGTCGGCGCGTACACGACGACCGAGTTCCCCTCGGGAATGCCGAGTGTCTGCCGCGCCGTCGCCTGGGCCACGGGGTTCATCTCGCCGACAATGTCAGCGAGCGCGAGCCTGTCGTCGCGCGGATACCCAGTTTCGAGAATCTCCCCCGCAAACGCGTAGCTGCCACGGAACTGGTCGGTCGAGTGTGCGTTCTGCGAGAGCATCATGCTCCAGCGGCGACTCTCACGTTTGATCGCGAGCTTCGTGCGCGGTGAGACGTTCGGGCGACCGAGCGCGAGGTGTTTCAGCATCGTGCCGTGCCAGGTCTGGAGCACTGTTTGTTCCGGCCCACGCTTGAACCCGAATCGAAGCCAGTCGTTGACGATGAGCAACCGGGCCATCCGCCTCGCGGCGAACCATTCGACGCCGCCGACGAGCACGGGCGTCGCTCCCGCTGGCACCGCCTGACGCTCGCTCGTCACGCTCCAGTAGCGGGGCAGCTCAGGATAGCGAGCGGCGATCTCGCGGTCGAGCGCGAGCGGATTGCAGCTGACTTGCCGACCATAAAAACTCTCGAAAAAGACACTCTCCGCTGCGACAAGCTCGGCGGCCGGAAGCCGCAGACGCTCGACAGCCGCGAGGACGCGGCTGGCCGACTTGCCATCGCGATACGGGTGGAACCGCGACGCGAGGGCTGCGGCTGCACGCGATGCCTCGCGGCGAGCGGCGGTGCCAGTGGTCAGAATCTCACTGAGCGAGGCGGTGACCTCGCCCCAGGAGCGCGCGATGTTCGCACCTGCGGTGACCTCGAGCGCCTCGTACAGGCCGCGCTTCGCGGTGTACGCGTCGAGGTCGGGGGCGAACCACTGGATTGGGCGTTCGAGGAGCGAGAAGTCGACGGCGATTGACGAGAAATCTGTGATGACGGCGTCGAAGGCACCGAGTAGCGGGGTGATGTCGCGGGCGATGTCGCTCCCCAGCAGGTGGATCCGCTCGCCGACAGCCGCACCATACTCCCCTTCTCCGAGCGGGTGGGAACGAATGACGAGGTGCGCGTCGACGCTGGCGAGGGCTGCAACGATTTCCGTCACCTCAGCGTGTGTAGGGATGGCGGGATCAACGTCGCCGTCTCGCCATGTCGGCGCGTACAGCACGAGCGGGCCCGTCGCGCGCCCACCTTGAATCCGCTGCGAGAGGATGTCGAGTACGAGCTCACGGGCCGCAGCCGCCATGGCAGGGTCCGCTGCCTGCGCCGCGAGCTCGTCGTCTCGCGGATCGCCGAGCACGGCGACCTTGCCCGGAGCGATTCGGAACGCCGATCGGAGACGCTCGGCCGCAGTCACGGAACCCGCAACGTACAGACTGACCTGCTTGGTGCCGCGCTCGTACATACGCTGCAGCACCCCGCGGAGTGGGGCGGGCCCGCGTACGGCTGTCGTCACCGGGGAATCGAGGTGAATGCGCTTGAGCGGGGCCCCGTGCCAAAGCTGCACGATGGTTCCGCCAAAGACGCCGAATCGGTTCACGTCACCGAGGCCGTGCGTCACGACGAGCGTCTCTGCGCGAAGCGTCGCCCAGAACCCGTGCCTGCCGCGCCTGAGCACTGGAACGAATCCTTCGGCCTCCGCGAGTGCGCGTTCGGCCTCATCGGCGACGAGCCAGACGATGCGGGCGTCAGACCTGCTGTCGCGCAGCTCGCGGGCGAGCGCAAGCGCACCTTCGCCAACGCCGATCCCGCTGCCGAACGCCCAGGTTCCTGGCACCCGGGGAACGAAGAACGCGAAGACCCAGGACAGGAGGTATTTCGGGATCGCGAGAAGCTTCGAGAGGTTGCCGCTCGCGAACTGAAATTGACGTGCACTCATTTGTCTCCACTGTAGAACACGAAAGCGGGCACCGTTTCGAGTGCCCGCTTTCGTGAGAGAGGAGTGGTGACTACCAGTCCAGCGTTCCGAGGGTTGCAGTGGTCTGACCGGCGACTCCGCGGCGGGTGTAGTCGATTGTCACTTCACTGTCTCCCGCGTGCATGCGGATCAGAGCCGAGACTGATGTGCCGTCAGCGGCTGGCACGCCGTCAACCGCGGTGATAACGTCGCCAACTTTGAGACCAGCCTTTGCGGCAGCGCCGTCACGGACTACCTCTTTGATGAGGCCGCCCGCGTGGTTCGCGTCTTCATCGTCGTCGAGGCTCGAATCCACGACGCTCGCACCGAGGAGGCCGTGGGTCGGCTTCTCACCGGCGATAATCTCGTCTGCGACGCGCGTGGCGAGGTCCGACGGGATCGCGAATCCGAGGCCAGCGCTTGACGCGTTGCCTTCTGTCGCGCCAGGCGACGCGATCGCGACGTTGATGCCGATGAGTTCGCCCTTGGCGTTGAGCAGCGCGCCGCCGGAGTTGCCTGGGTTGATCGATGCATCGGTCTGCACGACGGGCAGCGTGACCTGTCCGCCTGTCTGCTGCGAGTTCTCCTGCTCACCGGGGGTGTCAAACCGGAAATCCCACGGGAAGCCGCGACCGTTGTCCGGTGCGCCTTCCCCGTTGTGATCCTCCTGCCCCTCCTGGCTCGGATCCTGCGGAATCAATGCGCTGCCAACTGAGATTCCGCGGTTGAGCGCGCTCACGACGCCGCTTGTTACCGTGTTGGAGAGACTCATCGGGGCGCCGATAGCCACGGCGAGGTCACCGACGTTCACGTCTGCTGAGCTCGCGACGGCAACCGGGGTGAGGCCTTCTGCCTCAACCTTCACTACTGCAATGTCTGAGTATGGGGCGACGCCGACAAGCTTGCCGTCGAAGACGCGCCCGTCGCTGTGCTTCACCCGAATGCGGGGATCGGTCGCCGCGCCATCGAGCGTGACAACGTGGGCGTTGGTGATGATGTAGCCGTCCTCGCTGTAGATGACGCCAGAACCGGAGCCTGAGGCGTTCTGCGAATCGACAGTCAGCGTCACAACGCTCGGTGTTGCGACCATCGCGACACCCGAGATATCGGTCGCGGTTTCGGGGTTATTGAGCTTGACAGTGCCGCCCTGCTGCGAGACAGCGTTGCTCTTCGGAATAGCGTTCGCAACGACGAGCGAGGAGACGCCCCCGCCGACAATTCCGCCGATGAGCGCTGCCACTGCGAGACCAGCGAGGAACGTGCCTGTCGAATGGGTTCGCTTCTGGGCGGCCACACCGGCCCCCTGCTGCGGAGCCCCCGGGGCTGCAAGCGTCTCGTGGAGCGCCTGCGTGGGGTACTCCTGTGTCAGCTGGGGCTGCTGCTCGGCGTTCGGGGCGGAGTATGCACCCTGGTGCGCAGACGGGTACGCACCCTGCTGCGCGGTCGGGTAGCCGCCTGGCTGCACGCCGAACGCTGCGCCGGCACCCTGAGTTTCGGGGCTGCTGCTGGGCGCAGCGCTCGGAATGCCCGGCCCATGCGAGAACTCCGGCGGGGTCACACCGCCGGGCTGCGGCGGCGTGACTCCCCCGAGGTGGGGCGCTGGTGCCGCGGCCGGCGGCGCGGCCGGAGCGGACTGCTCATGGGGTGTCGGCGCGCCTGCCACTCCCTCGCTCGGCCGCTGCGATTCTTCAGGTTCGACGGGCTGGCCCGGGGTGTCGTTATTCTCAGCCATCGTGGCTCCTCTCTCGATGACTCAAGCATTCCGTCTATTCCTATGAATTTGATTTGGAAAGGCTCCAGAATGACTGCAGATCGCTAAGAATGGTCGCCCGACACCTCAGCCCGGAGCTTTCGACGAAGCGCCACGATCCCTCCGAGGAGCCCGCCCGCTCCAACCATTCCCGCGGCGAAGAGCGTCGGGAGTTCTCCGGCGGAAGCGCCAGTTGCCGCGACCTTCTCGGAGGGCGTGCTCGGTGCATCGGGCTCGATGATTTCCGCAGTCTCGGCGGGAATTCCGTAGTCGTCGCACCACGGCACAAACAGTTCACCGGAGTCATCATCCTGATCCTCCGGAGTGAGGCAGGCCTGAACGGTCACCCATCCACGTACGTGCTCTGGAAGCTCGAATGGCTCTGCAGTGACCCAGCTGTCGGGCCCGGCAAGCGACACTGTCAGGCTGCCAAGTTCAGTCGCGTTCTCGGGAGCCTCAGGTTGCTGCGTCGGGCGCCCATCAGACTGGAAGAACGTGAGGCGCACGACTGCGGGAATGAACGCGTGCTCCTCATCCCGAAGCCAGGTCCCGCTCCCGACGACTCCGCGCACAGTGTCAATGAGGCTGCGGTCACCTGGCTGCATCCGGTTGGCGACGAGTGCGGTCTCGAGTCTCAGCTCTGTCGGCACAATGTGGCGCTCTGCGACAACCCCGAATCGGTCTGAGTACACTGCTCCGGCTGCAAAAAACCCAGAGTCGCGAACCGCCTGGGCCTGGCGCTCCTCCCTGATCTCCCACACCCAGTAGTAGTAGCCAGTTGCGGCGTCCTGCACGGTGAGCTCGACAGCGTAGTCCCCCGGCCCCGAGTCGACCGCGAGCTCCGCGGCGCCCGCTACTGGCGCGCCGTCGGGTGCCACCACATCCTCGACCTGCGGCGCCTCGAAGGGGCCGTACAGTGTGCCGTCAGCAACGATGGGCATGAAAGCTGCGACGCCAGCGCTCGGCCATCCGCCGGATCCGGCGCTCACGGTCACGACGTCACGAAAGACAGGGTCTGCTCGCTGCACGAACTCAGCCGGCACCTGCGTAGTGATCGCGGGCGCGAAGTCATGGGAGAACGAGACCGCCGTTCCCGCGAACTCGCCAGTGTTTGTGCCGACGACAGGCTTCACACCAGTGCCAATTCGCTGCTCAGTGTCTCGCGTTGCCGGGTGCAGAATCAGCTCAGCCGGCCAGTACTTCTCGTCGACAGACCACGCGCCAGTCACCGTGACCTCGGTGGTACTGTTCCAACTTGGCTCGTGCGGCGACGCAGTCCAGTCAGCGCTGCCAGCGCTGGCGCCTTCGACCCGCAGCTGGGTCGCGCCGTCGTCGAACACGCCGCCAGCAATGCTGAGTCCGCTTGTTCCCGCCGGGTACTGCACCGAGCCTCCCAAGGCCTCTTCGTCGGTTGTCACGACAAGCTCACCTTTCGGCGAAGCGTGCCCTGGCGCGAGCGCGGCAGTCCTGGCCTCAGCCGCGAGGCGTTTGCCGGCCTCAACGTTTGCAGTGCCGCCGTTCGCACGAAACAGCCCGTACTTTCCGTCGATCCAGGCAGCGTTTCCTGGTTCTCGCCGAATTTCCCACAGCGCGACCTGAACGGCAACAGCCCTGTCGGCGTCGGCGGTATCTCCGTGTTCGGCGAGAACCCAGTTCATCTGCCGCATCTGCGTTTCGCTAGCCGCCTGCGTGGTCACTGTCCCGCGCCACCCCCACGCGTCATTGACCTCGACCGAATATCCGGGGAGCTTGGTGACCCGCGTCGGCTTCAGCTGGGCACTCACCGGGGCGTCGACACCTGGCTCGAGGCAGTACGCGCGCGATCCGTCGGCCGTCGTAAACGCGCCGACGTGATACCCCGCGTAAGAAATCATGCCGTCAAAGCTTGCGGCATGTGCGCTCGGCGCAATCCCGAGCAGGAGGAGCGGCACGGCGAGCATCGCCGAATAGACGGCACGGCCCGGCGAGTGCCTTCGATCTTTGGATATGTGCATTCGGAAACCCTTTCGCTCGAGAACTGCTGAGCGACAAGGTTGCCCGCCCTCGTGTCTCGTCGCGATCCGTTTTCCACAAGCGTCGCGGCCGCTCGATTCGCGTGAACAGCGAATGCCTGATAGAGTAATGTCTTGTGCCGCGGGGTGGAGCAGTTCGGTAGCTCGCCGGGCTCATAACCCGGAGGTCGTAGGTTCAAATCCTGCCCCCGCAACCGTGAGAAAGGCCCCTGACTAGGAATTCATTCCAGTCAGGGGCCTTTTGCTTTGCTTGCTTCACGATAGGCTCGCTCCCCCGCATCGCCTCCAATACGGCCGCGCGGGCGCTCAAGAACGTGCCGGCTGAGCGCGCTCGCCCGCACCCTCAGGACGCGAAAACCTGCGTCGTCAGCTCACCTGTGGGCGGAGCAACACGCCCACGCTACAGCTCAGTTCGAGAACCGAGCGCTGCACCCGATAAGGTTATTGACGTGCCGCGGGGTGGAGCAGTTCGGTAGCTCGCCGGGCTCATAACCCGGAGGTCGTAGGTTCAAATCCTGCCCCCGCAACCAAGAGTCGCACTGCGGCACAGAACCCCCTGATCGTTGATCAGGGGGTTCTGACGTTTCTGCTCGTACGCCCACGATTGTTAACGCTCGGCTGCGTCAGACGATGCGACACCCAACCAGGTGTGACGGTTCCCCGCCCAACACCACCCAACCTTGGGTGCTCCGCGTCGCTCGCGTCCGTCGCGGCCGGTGCCGCCACTGATCCAGATCGCCGGGGTGCGCGCGTCGAGCCCCTTGCCGCGCCGCTTTCGCGAGCCAACGGTCATGAAGCATGCGCCGGGTTCGAGGGCGTCTGGCTGCTGCAGGAGCCAGGAGATTCCCTCGTTCACTGTCAATGGCCGCCTGCCCCGCCGCACAATTTCTGGGAGCGCCTCGTCTGGGCTCCAGTTCGAGTACTCATCGCCGCGCTCGACACCCGTGATGTCGTAGAGCTGGCGCTCGCGCACCCGCGCCGCCGGGATGGATTCGAAGGCGTCGAGGTCTGTCATGTCTTCGACGACAAAGCCTGGCTTATCGACGCGGCGGAGCAACGGTGCGAGCCGTGACGCGGGAACGAGCCCGGGTGCGACAACGAGCAGGGCGCCGGGCGCCGTCTGCAGGTCGCCTGCCAGGGCGCGGAAGTCTCCCACAGAGAGTCCTGCGAGGGCGTGGACGCCGAGCTCGACGAGCCTGTCGAGCTGCGAGGTGATTGATGGAAGCTGGGTGTCGAGAAGCTGGGGAATACTGGCGCCTTCCAATCGGAAACGAGGGCACCGGGCGAAACGCCCCGTGCCCTCGCACTATTCCCTGCGCCAGTTCCCCGGCGATACGGCGCGCGTCGCGCCGCCCCTACTTCTTTCCGGCGCGAAGCGTCTTGTAGAGCATCTGTCCGAGCACGAACGCGAGCAGCAGCGAGAACGCGACGTTCGACGCGAACGGCGTGATCTTCGTCGCAAAGACCGACCCGAGCGGCGACAGCACGCTCGCAGCAATGCCGAGCACGAGGGCGCTGCGAAGGTCGACGTTGTTGCGCTTGAAGTTGCCGATGGTGCCCGAGATTGATCCGGGAATGAGCATGAAGAGCGAGGTGCCCTTCGCGACGAGGTCGTTCGAGCCGAAGAAGAACATGAGCGCGGGAACGACGATCACGCCGCCGCCGACGCCGATGAGGCCCGACAGCACGCCCGTCACGAGGCCCAGCCCGACCAGCCCGGCGCCGACGAGCACGGTGATGTCGATCTCCGCTTCGCGCTGCGGCACCACGAACCAGAGGCTCACGACGACGGCGAGCAGGAACACCATGAAGAGCCACCGGAGGAAGCCCGTGGGCACCTTCGCGAGGAGGTAACTGCCGATCTGCGCGCCGACGATGATGCCCACGGCGAGCAGGATCGCGGCGATCCAGTCGACGTTGCCCTGCACCGCATAGCCGATACCACCAACCACTGCCGCCGGGAGGATCGCCGCCACCGACGTTCCTGCCGCAAGCCGCTGCTGGTAGCCCAGGAAGATCGTCAGGAGTGGCACGAGCACGACTCCGCCGCCGATGCCGAAGAGGCCGGAGAGGATGCCGGTGATCGCGCCGAAGATAGCAAGCAGCAGGATCGAGGGGCGGGGGGTATCAAAGTCAGTCGAAGTCATCGGAGCCTTTCAATGCGTAAATCAAGCGCGGCTGGCGCGGGGGCGGGCGGGGATCCTCGGATCCGGATCAGCTACCCCGCGCCCAGAACGACGATTGCGGAGCCGTCCGAGCGGGGGTCGCTCGCGGCCGTATAGGTGGGCGCCCCCGAGGTGCCTGGATCGATGCGCACGACGTTGGAGTGGCCGAGCGATTCGTCGCGCGACGGGACAGTGACGAGCGCGAAGCCCGCTGCCTCGATCGCCTCCTTCGCGACGTCGGATACGTCCGCCTCAACAACGACGCTCACCTGCGTGTCGCCGGTGATCTCTTCGACCATCCAGCGAGGCGCGTGGGTCGCGCTCGCGGGGTCCTCCCCCGCGAGCATCCGCTGCAGCAGGTGGGTGTGAACCTGGGGCTGCGCGGCGCCGCCCATTGTCGCGGGCACGTAGCGAAGCTCGTCGCCATCGAGCACCATCACGGGCATGAGTGTGTGCCGCGGGCGTTTTCCCGGCGCAAACGCGTTCGGCGATTCAGGATCGAGCGAGAACGAGGTGCCACGGTTCTGAAAGATGATGCCGCTGTCTGGCTCGAGAATGTATGAGCCGAAGTCCCAGTACACCGAGTTGATGAACGACACGGCCCAGCCGTCCGCGCTCACCGCAGAAAACCCGACGGTGTCTCCGCTCGCCTTCGCGTCGCCACGGATCGGGCGCTCCGGTGCGGTAGCGGCTACGAGCTGAGCTCCCGTAGCACCGTCGAACGTCGGGTCTGACAGCAGCTGGGTGCGCACGAGGTTGCTCTCGTAGAACGCGCGGGCGAGCTCTCCGGCGCCGGCGCCGAGCGGGTCCTCGATACCTGCGGTGATCGCGTTGAGCGCGCGGAGAAACATGAACCCCGAGGTGTTCGGTGGGCCCGTCAGCACCCGCATTCCGCGGAAGTCGGTTTCGATCGGGGTGTCCCAGAATGGGCGATACGCAGCCGTATCTTCCAAGGTGATCTTCGAGCCACGCCGCGCGAGCCCGGCAGTCCAGGTGCGGGCGAGTTCGCCCGAGTAGAAGGCCTCTGGCCCCTCGCTCGCAAGCTGCTCGAGCGAGGCAGCGAGGGCTGGCTGCACGACAGTGTCCCCCTCGGCGAGCGGCGTGCCGTCTGGGTAGAAGATAGCGCTCGCCCCGGGATCCTTCGACAACTCTGGCTGCGCGGCGCGCAACTCACGGGCGACTGACCGCGAGTTTGGGAACCCGTCGCGCGCGAAGCCGATTGCGGGGGCAAGGTGATCGGCCCAAGCGCGGGTCGCGCCGAGCTCGTGCAGCGCCTCCCACCCGCGAATACCGCCAGGCACCGTGATGGTGTCAACGCCGCGCAGCGGGAGGGCTTCGCCGTGTGCGTCTCGCAGCGCTTCAAGCGTCTGGCCGGACGGCGCCGTACCCGTGGCGTTCAGAAACCTGATCTCGCCGTCAGGGCTCCTGACAATAGCGACGAGGTCACCGCCAAGAGCGACGTTGTTCGGGTAGACGACGCAGAGCGTCGCAGCTGCGGTGATCGCTGCGTCGATCGCGTTGCCCCCAGCGCGAAGCACTTCCGCGCCTGCTTCGGTCGCCAAGTGGTGTGATGTCGAGATTGCGCCAAGCTGTGCTGCGGTCATGCGCGTGGCCCCCTATCTTGCGTGTCGTCGGTATCGGGTGCGGCGGAGATTCGTTGCGACCTGTCCTCGCCCTCGCCTGCGAGCGCGATCTGCTCGGCGATGTCGAGCACGTGGGCGCGGGCCTCTGCCTCCGCGAGGTCACCGTCCCCTGCGGCAATGGCTTCGAAGATGCGTCGGTGCGCCGCGCTCGACACCTGACGTCTCGCCCGGGTTTGATAGCGGGTGCCACGGCTCGGTGCAATCTGCTGCGCGATCTGCTCGTTGATAAGTTCCAGCAGCGGGTTGTGTGTGTACTGCGCGATCGACTGGTGGAAGGCGCGGTCAAGCTCCGCATACCTGTCTTTCGCGGTGTCGCTCTCCATCGCTTCGACAAGCTCGCGAAGCTGCGCAATGTCGCGCGGCCTTGCCCGCCCCGCCGTGATGCGGGCGATCGGGGGCTCAACGATCGCGCGAAGCTCCATGATGTCACGCATCTCGGCGGCTGCGGCGTTGACCGCTTCGCCGATCTGGTCAACGATACCCGAGCGCTCCCCCGGGCTGAGCACGACTGTGCCCCGACCGGGCTTGCGGTCGATGAGGCCTCGATTCTCGAGCTCGCGAAGTGCTTCTCGGATCGAGACGCGTGATACCCCGAGGTGCTCCGCGAGGGCGCGCTCCGGCGGCAATCGGTCCCCCGGCGCAAGCTCACCGTCGAGAATGAGTCGTTCGAGGTCGACTGAGAGGCGGTCCGGCAGCGACAGCGTCGTCGCGGGCTTCAGGGAGGTCCAATCCATCGCCACTCCTTTCGTGCGCATGGGTGATGTTCGGGGTCGGTTCGTGTGCCTTGCGTGGTTCTGGCCCCCCTCGAAACTACCGCGATCCTGCGGCGCTCCGGCGCAATTGACGGAGCGGTTCGAAGCAGGGTATATTTGCGTCTCGTTCGAGAAGTTGGTCAGACCAACAGTTCATTAACCATACACCGAACGCCACATCAATCGATACCCGCAGAGCCGGATCTCCGCACCACAAGCGCGACCCAGGCGAGGCATCTGCCCGTATGCCCTCATGGAGAATCAATGACGAAACCCCGCCCCTCCACCGCCGCCTCGCCCGGCGCGCCGGAGCACACCACTCAACCCGGAACCGGTGTCACGACAGCCCTTGGCATCGTGGTCGATGATGCCAAGCCGAGCGGCCTCCTCACTCTCTCAGGCGTCGAAATGTGGGAGCGCTTCAGCTTCTACGGCCTGCAAGTGCTGCTCGCCTACTACCTCTACTACTCACTCGGCGAAGGCGGGCTTGGTCTCCCCCAGCCTGTCGCGCTCGGGATCGCCGGAGCTTACGGCGGCCTCGTCTACATCGCCCAGATCGTTGGCGCCTGGGTCGCAGACCGAGTTCTCGCCCCCAAGTACGTCGTGCTCGTCGGTGGCTCGGCGATCCTCGCGGGCCACATCATGCTCGCAATCGTCCCCGGGCTCACCGGCCTCATCATCGGCCTTGCGCTCATCGTGATCGGCACCGGCGGCCTCAAGGTAAACACCACAATGATGGTGGGCGAGCTGTACCCGAACGGTGGCCCACGCCGTGACGCCGGCTACTCCATCTACTACATGGGCATCACCATCGGCGCGTTCGCAGGGCCGCTCGTCACCGGCTGGCTGAACCAGTCCTGGGGCTTCCACGTCGCCTTCGGCGCAGCCGCCGCGGGCATGGCCCTCGGTCTCGGCCAGTACATCTTCGGAATGCGCCGATTGCCCGCAAGCACCGGGATGGTGCCAAACCCCCTTCCCGCAGCCCAGCGGGTGCGGTGGATCTGGATCACCGCGATCCTGATCGCCGCAATCGCCCTCGCGGTCGCCTTCGGTCTCGTGCGCCCCGACAACATCAGTAACGTCGTCGCGCTCGTCGTACTGATCGCAACGCTCGGCCTGTTCACGATGCTGCTCACCAACAGTAAAGTCAGCAAGCAGGAACGCCGTGCGGTCGTGCGCTACATCCCCGTGTTCCTCATGAGCCTCGTGTTCTGGACACTCCTGTTCCAGCTCTTCACCGCTTTCGCGGTGTTCGCCGACACGAAAATTCACCTCACAGTCGGGTCACTCACGATGCCGCCCTCGCTCATCGTGACGCTTGAAAGCCTCGCAGTCGCGGCGATCACCGCGCTCCTCGCCGTACTCTGGACCCGCAGCCGCGCGTCACGCATGCAGCCAATCACCAAGCTCGTCGTTGGCGTCATCGCGATGTCTGCTGGCGCGGCGATCATCGTGCCGTTCGGACTCGCTGCAGGCGTGACAATGCCACTGCTTATCGCGCTCCTCGTCATGGTGTTCTTCGCCTTCGGCGAATCGCTCTTCGCGCCGTCAGCCCTGTCGTTCACCGCCGAGCTCGCACCGAAGGCCGCAACGTCACAGATGACCGCACTGTACTTCCTCACCATGGCCGGCGGGTCAACCTTCGCCGGATGGATCTCACAGTCCTACCGCGAAGGCTCGGAGGCACAGTACTTCGCGATGGTCGCCATCGTCTCGCTCGCCCTCATCGTCGTGCTCGGGATCGCCTACAAGCTCGTGGACCGGGCGATGTCTAGCCGCTAGCTAAGGTGCTGACTGGGCGCTGACGAGCCGCTGGCTGGGCGCTGGCCAGCCGCTGACTGGGCGCTGGCGAGCCGCTGGACGTGCACTGGACGTGCGCTAGCTCTCGTCGGCCGTGCGCTGGACGAACGCTGGCTGTGCGCTGGACGAACGCTGGTTCTCGTCGGTCGCGGCCGATCCACGGGCGTCTGTTGGGCGGGGGTGCGCCACCTTTCGAGGTGGTGCGCCCCCGCTCTGTTGTCCCCAGGCCGGCGCCGTGGGGTCTGCTCGCTCACCGGGCTGATCCTCCTGTTCCCATGGGCTGATCCTCCTCTTCCCTGGGCGCCTCTCCTGTCCCCATGGGTGATCCTCCTCTTCCCATGGGTGACCCTCCCCCTGTGTACCCCCGCCCCTGTGTACCCCCGCCCCTGGGTGCCCCTCCCCTAGGTGACACTCCCTTCCTGCGCTGGAGAGCCCCTTTCTTGCAGGACAGCCACTTGCCAGCGGTAGGTGAATGCCTCGTTGGCGAGAAACCTACTCTTCGGCGGGCGGGGAGGGACCACAAGGCACGAAAGACGGGTGTGGCCCGGGGGAAAAACCTCCGGGCCACACCCGTCTTGCGGTGAGACTTGCTAGTTGCCAGCCTCGAGCGCTCGCGTGAGCGCATCCTCAAGCCGCTCGTCGGCCTCTGCGAACTTCTTCAGATCGCCATCCTTCATTGCCGCCGTGCGGTCATCGATGGCCTTCTTCATGTCCTGCAGCGCCTGCTTCAGCGCCGGAGAGGTCTGCGAACCTGAGCCGTCGCCCGGTTCCACGGTCTCACCGTCGGTATCGGGATCCGGGTCAGCAGGAACTTCACTATCCCCGTCTCCCGCGTTCGCGCCTGAGTTTCCGCCGAACAGCTCGTCGAGCGCCTTATCAAGCGTGTCCTCGAACGCGATGTCGTCACCGAAGGAGACAAGCACCTTCTGTAGCAGCGGGAACTTCGTGCCAGTCGACGCCTCAAGGTAGACAGGCTGCACGTAGAGCAGCCCGCCACCCACAGGGAGCGTGAGCAGGTTACCGCTGATCACGCGAGTACCGCCCTGGCGCAGCAGGTTCAGCTCGGTCGACACCTTCGGGTCGGTATTGAAGCTGTTCTGCACCTGGCCCGGCGCCGGGATCGTGTTGCTCTTTGGCAGCGTGAGAAGTTTCAGCGTGCCGTAGTCCTCAGACACCTTTCCGGCTTCAGAGCCTGCGTTCGAGTTCGCCGCAAGGTAGCCGGTCAGGATGTCTCGGGCGGTCTCACCACGCGCGTCAGGAATGTACGTCGAATAGATCGAGTAGGTTGGCTCCGCGCCCTTACCCGCTGACAGGGTGAGGTAGTACGGCGGCTGCGCAGGGTTGCGCTCATTCTCGTTCGCGCTCGCTACCGGATCATCAGGCGTACGCCACGCGTCCTCAGCCGAGTAGAACGCACCGGCATCGGTCACGTGGTACTTGCTCAGCACCTCGCGCTGCACCTTGAACATGTCAGTCGGGTATCGCACGTGGCTGAGCAGCTCGCCACTCATATCGTCGACGCTCTTGAGCGTTCCGGGGAAGATCTTGCTCCACGACTTGAGGAGTGGATCCTCGCTGTCCCATGCGTACAGATCAACGCTGCCGTCGTAGGCGTCGACAGTTGCCTTCACCGAGTTGCGAATGTAGTTCACAGGCTTCGCGAGCATGCTCGCGCGCTGGTTGTCAGCGTCAACTGTCAGCGCGTTCATGTCGGTGACCTCTGAGTACGGGTACTGCGCCGAAGTTGTGTAGCCGTCGATGATCCACTTGAGCTTGCCGTCCACGACCGACGCGTACGGAGCAGCGTCGATGGTGAGGTACGGAGCTACCTTCTGCACTCGCTCAACCGGGTTGCGATCGAACAGGATCTGTGAGCCGTCAACGACAGCACCTGAGAGCAGGATCTCGACGTCCTGGAACTTCAGCGCGAACATGATCTTCGAGAAGATGTTGCTCAGCGTCGGCCCACCCTCGCCCTTAAAGGTCGTGAGGTTTGCGCGGCCGCCAGCTGCGGCCTCGACGTCGCCCTCAGCCGCGTCACCTGCGTCTGCTGGAACGTCTTCCTCCGCGGGCGCCTCAGTTGCCGGGGCTTCTTCGTCAGTGGTAGCCGCTTCGCCGCCAGCGGTGGCGTCTGCAGTGGTCTCGCCTTCGGCGTTCTCCTCAGCAGGTGTTGCACCCTCGGCGTCAGCTGCCGGAGCCTCAGGGGTGCTCTCGATGTCTGACGGGAAGTCGAGCTCGATCGACTTGTCGCGTTCGCCACCGACGATCGAGTACTCGGGCGAATCCATGCCGAAGTACACGCGCGGCTCAAACTCACCGAGACGGCCACTCGTCGGAATACCGCTCTCAAGGAAGACGGGTTCGCCACCGGGTGAGCGCTGGTTGCCGTACGCGGCGACGAGCCCGTACCCGTGCGTGAACACGAGGGTGCGGTTGTACCAGCTCGACTGGCCCGAGATATCGATGTCACGGATTGCCGAGACGGTGTCTTCGATCTGCCCGTCGAGCTCGTAGCGGTCGACGTTCAGCGACTTCGGGAACTTGTAGTACTGCTTCGACTGTTCGAGCTGCGCGAAGGTTCGCGAGATGACCTCGGGGTCCATGATACGAATGTTCGAGGTCGCAACAGCGTCGTTACGCAGTGCGCCCGGCTCTGCGTCGGTGACAGCGTCGTAGCGTTCGACCTTCACCTCGTCGAGGCCGTACGCTTTGCGCGTCGCGTCGATGTTTCGGCCAATGTATTCAGACTCCATGCTCTGCTCGTCGGGGACGACGCGGAACTGCTGGATTGCCCAGGGGTATCCGACGCCGAGCACAAGACTCGACACGATCAGCAGTGCCGTACCGATCACGGGGATACGCCACTTGCCGGTCACCGCGGTCACAATGAACAGCACAGCCACAATCGCTGCGATGCCAGCGAGGATCTGCTTGCCGGGGATCGTCGCGTGGACGCTTGAGTACATCGCACCGGTCGCGTAGCCCTCAGTGCTTGTGACGGTTGCGTACTGATCAAGCCACAGGCTCACGGCCTGAATCGCGAGGTACAGGGTCGCGAGGATCGCGGTCTGAATGCGGGTCGACTTCGACACGCGAAGCTCCCGCTCGTTGAACGAGATGCCGCCGTACAGGTAGCTCGTGGCCGCTCCGACGAGCAGCGAGATGAGCACGACTGCCGAGGCGAATGCGGTCACCGACTGCCAGAGGGGCAGATCGAAGAGGAAGAACGAGATATCGAAACCGAACTGGGCGTCTTTCTCACCTGAGGGCTCAGAGTTCCACCAGAGCAGCACAGTGCGCCAGCTCGATGCCGCAGCGATGCCCGCGAAAATGCCAAGCATTGCGGGGAGGAGCCACTTGACGAGCCGCCGCAGGGGTTCGATCACCTCCTGGTAGCGGTCAAGCTGTGCGGTGAGGCGGGCATAGACCGGCCGCTTCCGGTAAGCAATGTCAATGGCGAGGAACACCGGGATCGACATCGCAAGGAAGCCGACGATGAACATGGCGCCTGCCGCAATCCACTGCGTCGCAAACACGGGAAGGTACCCGAGTTGGTTGAACCACAGGACCTCAGTCATCACTGACGAGACCGCGAGGAACGCGATAATCAGCGCAACCACGAGGATGATTGTGATTGCGAGCGGGGAAAGTCGGCGCGATCGGGGGGCAGAAGTAGTCTGTTCGGTCACCCTCCAAGCGTAGCGTTTGGCCGCTGAAATTCCTGTGCGAGTCGAAACACCGCGACACCTGTTCGCAGTCGGCGCAATGAAATCGCGCGACTCTCGGCACCGTCTCACCATGCGTGCCGTAGCGTTAGCAGTGTACGAGGCATGAGGAGAACGCCGTGAATAACGACGATATGCAGCCAGGCGGACCGGACGACTCGTCGGGCCCGAACTTCGAAGAACTGCAGCGCCTGCTGCAGAACATGTTGAGCGGCCAGCAAGACGGCGAACTCGACCCGAGTGTGCTCGCGAAGGCAGCGGGAATCTCAGCAGATCCCGCGGTGCTCGGCGCCCTGTTTTCGACGCTGCGTGGCGCGATGTCGAACCCGAGCGACAAGATCGACTGGTCGGTCGCGCGCCGAACCGCGCTCGATGCTGCGGGTGGAGATACGGGCGCTGACAGCGGCCCAGCGAATCGCGCGTTCCCGCTCGCATCGCTATGGCTCGATGAGGCGACTGAACTTGGGCCGGTATCCGATTCCCCCCGAACCGTGAACCGCATCGAGTGGGTCCAGCGGTCGATCGATACCTGGATCAGCCTCGCCGAGCCAGTCGCCGAGTCGGTCTCGCAGGCACTCATGAACTCAATGAGCACGCAGATGCCTGAGGAAATGACAGCTGCGCTCCAGCAGGCCACTCCCATGCTTCGCAGCGTCGGCGGCGCGCTCTTCGCTGTGCAGCTTGGCTCGATCGTTGGTCAACTCTCTGGCGAGGTCGTGTCGGCGGGCGATATTGGAATCCCGTTGTTTGAGGGGGCAGGTTTCGAGGGCGGTGCGCTCCTGCCGAGCGGCATCGCGAAGTTTGCTGAGGGCCTCGATCAGGATCTTGAGGCTGTCACGCTGTACCTCGCCGTGCGCGAACTCGCGCACGCTCGCCTGTTCCGCCACACAAAGTGGCTCCGGCTCCATCTCCTCACCGCAATCACTGATTACGCTCGCGGCATCCACATCGACACGGATCGCATCGAGGAGTTTTCTCGGGAGCTCGACCCATCGCAGCCCGAGCAGATCCAGGAGATCCTCGCGAGTGGGGCGCTCTTTCCGCCGAAAACTCCCGCTCAGGAGGCGGCGCACGAACGGCTCGAGACAATGCTTGCCCTCATCGAGGGCTGGGTAGACATCGTGACCGAGGACGCGACAAGCAGGCTCCCCGGAGCTGGCGCCATCGCCGAAATGGTGCGCCGCCGTCGCGCGACAGGCGGCCCAGGCGAGCGCGCGTTCGCCGCGCTCGCTGGGCTCGAGCTTCGCCCCCGTCGGCTGCGTGAGGCTGCCGCGATGTGGCGTGCTGTCGTTGATCGCGGGGGCATTGCCACCCGAGACGGTCTCTGGTCGCACCCCGACATCATGCCGACCGCAGAAGAGATCGACGCGCCTGATCTACTTCTCACCAGGATCGGGCTGATCGGCGACGGCGCTCCCAAGAGCGACCCGTTCGACGATGAGCTGCGCAAGCTCCTGAGCGGGGAGCGCTCGGGGGACGCAGATACGGGAACGATCGACGAGAGTGGCGACTCCCCCGCGACCTAGCCGAGCGGAACCTGCCAGGCGCAACCAGACCCGGTGCGGTTAACGTTGCCCACAGGGGGTCCATTCGTCGCACGGAGCGCTCGGGCCTGTGGATGCCGGCCAGAAGGGTGCCTGCGGAGCGCAGACTACTTGGCATGACCCCGCAGATATCTCTCACCCAGATCGACCCAGACCTCCCCGTGGTGTGGGAAGACCCAACAACAATTCGGGTCGGATTCGACCGTGCACTTGCCAGGCTCCCCGCAGCAGAGCCAGACGCCCAGGCTGTGGTCGCCCGTCTCATCCGCGGGGCGAGCGACACCGAGCTCGCGCGCAGCGATTCCCAGGTCGTTGAGCACGCGCTCAGTTCGCTCACCCACGTGCTCGTTCACCGGACGGCACCAGCGGGGACAGTAGCCGCTGAGGAGACAGGTGAATCCTCGGCGGCAGCTTCGGCGGCGTCTTCTGCGGCGCTGCAGCCAGCACCGCGGAACCCGGCGCCGGCGACGATACGTCGAACAGCAGCCAAGCGTCGGTGGGGAGATCGGCATGTTCAGGCGCCCCAATCCGGCGGCGCGTCTGCAGTGACGCCCGAGTCCGCGCGACGCCCGCCCACTGCCCGCCTGTTCGACGACGGCATCGACGTCCCATGGCTGCGGGAAACCCTTGGGTCAAGCTCCGAGTGTGTGCTGCGCCACGAGGCAAAACCTCCCGACCTCGCTGTCCAGGTTCTCAGGTTTCTCGAACCCCTCGGCCGAACAGCCCGCTGGTTGAGAGCGGGGGTGCCGCAACTCATCATCAGGTTTAGTGACGGCGCGGCTCGCGTTGGCCCGCTCGTGGCGCCAGATGGCGCGCCATGTCACGGCTGCGAGATGCTGCATCTCACCGACGCCGACCCGGCACTCCCGGCTGCTGCATCCCAGTTATACGGCGTGCGCCCGAGCAGCGAGACTGGCGAAGTGTCGCAGGTCGCCGCTACAGCTGCGGTGCATTTCGTGCGTGCGTGGCGGCGCGGTGAGCCATGGGTACATGACCGGCAGCTTGAATTACCAGTCGCGCACGGCAAACTTCAGGCGTTCCCCAGGCTCCGACAACTGCGCACCCACCCTGAGTGCGGGTGCGCTCTCAGCGCCCCACCCCAGCCTCGTGCACAAACCTCGACGGCTGGCGCGCGACACGAGCCGCGCTCGCGAACCCCGACAGCAACAGCACGTCGCGAGCGCGCGTGAACGCCACGTACGCGAGTCGTCGCTCCTCCTCAATAGCCTGCTCGGTCTGGGCATGGGAGATGGGAAAGATTCCTTCGCTCAGGCCGACGACATGAACGAGCGGCCATTCGAGACCCTTTGCCGCGTGGACAGCGCTCAGCGTCACGGCCTCCATCTTTGGTTCGTGCTGAGAACGCTGGCGGGCAAGCAGTTCCTCACTGAACCGAATGATTGTTGTGCCTGCGGGCATGTCGTCGGCCAGGGACAAGATCGAGTTCAACGCTTCCCAACGTTCACGCTCCGCGGACCCCTCGGGAGGCTTCGCGGTCCACCCCACCTCGCGCAGCATGTCGCTGACGATCTGAAACAGCGGACGATCGTCACCAGCCTTCGCTTGGCCTCGGATCAGCAGGATTGCGCGCCGCACGTCAGCCCTGTCGTAGAACCGTTGCGCGCCGTGCACGCGAACCGGGATGCCCTCGCTCGCAAGTGCTTCTTCGATCCGCGCTGACTGCGCGTTCGTTCGATACAGCACGGCAATGTCGGAGGCCGGCGTGCCAGTTCGCCTCGCCTGCGCGATCGCCTGGGCGACCGCTCGCGCTTCGTCTTGCTCCGTCTGGAACCACGAGAACTGTGGAGCCGTATCGGCGGCGGGACGCATCGGGCTGAGCTGGAGCGCGCCAGGTTTGTCACGCATGAGCCTGTTCGCGCCGCCAACGATGGGCGGCGTCGAACGGTAGTTGCGCTCGAGCTTAAACTCCCGCGCGTTCGGATACTCGGTGCCGAAGCGAAGCAGGAACGAGCTCGAAGCGCCGGCGAACGAGTAGATCGTCTGACTTGCATCCCCGACAACGCACAGGTCATCGCGAGCGCCAAGCCACAGGCGAAGCAGGTGGTGCTGCAGCGGCGAGACGTCTTGAAACTCGTCCACCGTAAAGAACCTGTATTGTTCGCGCACCTGGAGTGCGGCGCGCGGCTCGACCTCGAGCATGCCAGATAGCAGCACAAGAACGTCCTCGAAGTCGATTTGCCGACGCTCTTCGAGGAGCTTGGTGTAGCCCTCATGGATGTCCAGAAGTTTGTCGCTCTCGACACCGGCGAGGACCGGCCGCTGCGGGAGCTGTTTCGCGTATGCGTCCATGCTCAACATCGACACTTTTCGCCACTCAATCTCGGCGGCGATGTCGCGAAGGGTCTCACCACCAAGCCGAAGCCCCATCGACTCAACGGTCTGCGAGATCGCCGCTACTTTACCTGGGAGCACCTGAGGTGCGTCGCCTCCAACGAACTGCGGCCAGAAGTGGCTGAGCTGAGCGAGCGCGGCACCATGGAACGTGCGGGCGCGGACCCCATCGGCGCCGAGCTCCCGCAGGCGACCCTGGAGCTCCCCCGCGGCCTTTCGTGTGAAGGTCACTGCGAGAACACGCTGCGGGTCGTACACCCCGGTCCGCACACCATAGGCGATGCGGTGCGTGATAGCGCGGGTCTTTCCCGTGCCTGCACCAGCCAGTACCGCGACCGGACCGCGAAGCGCCTCGGCAATCTGCCGCTGATCGGGGTCGAGGGCTTCGAGGATGCGTGCTGCTTCGCTCGTCACAGAGCCCCATCCTGGGCCCACGTGTCGAGCATCCAGCCTGCGATCGAGAGCGCTCCGGGCAGCAGCAGGCCGGCCCTTGGAGACCGGATTTCTTCGCGCGTGAACCACCGCAGCTCCGAGATTTCAGTCGGGTCGGCGACGAACGCTGCGGGGTCTTGCCCCGGAGCGAGGCTCGCCTGAAAACCGAGCATCAGCGATCGTGGGAACGGCCACGGCTGCGACGCGACGTAACGCACCTCAGCTACCCGAACGCCTGCCTCTTCGAACACCTCCCGCGCGACAGCGTTCTCGAGTGTTTCGCCAGCTTCAACGAACCCGGCGAGCAGAGAGAAGCGACCAGTCTCCCAGAGCACGTTCGAGCCGAGCAGTACACGATCCTCGTGCGTGATCAGCACGATCACAGCCGGGTCCGTCCGCGGAAACAGCTCGCCGCCACTCTGGGTGCGCCTTGACCAGCCGCCGTCAGCGACCGTCGTTGGTTCTCCGTCGCGCGGAGAGTACCCTGCCGCTTCGTGCCAGCGGATCACGGCGAGCGCCATCGTGACAAGCTCCCGCTCAGCATGGTCGAGCTTCATAACCGCCTGGAACGGATGCATCCAAGTGACCCCAGGCTCACCGTCCGACTCCTCGGTAGCGATCGCAAACATCGGCGCACCGTCACGACGGCCCAGGTAGACACGCTCATCCGCTGGCGCAGTAACCCTCGCCGTTGGCACGAGAGCGAGACTCAAGTCAGTCTCGCGGACAGGCACCTTCGGCCCGGCAATGCGAAGCACGCGGGCGTCAGGCGCAGCCCACGCGGCCTCGAGTGCTTCGAGCGATCCGCGCGTCGGCGCGTCTCGGTCGATGATTCCTCCGGCAAGCGGCACTCGTTCCACACTCATATAACGATCTTCTCAGACTTCGCACCCGCCATTGCGCGCCGAAACCTTAGAGACTGCAGCACAGTGCGCGTGGCGCACCACCCGAGACCCGGCTGATGCATACCCTAAATGACATGGCGACACTCCCTCTCACCCTCGCAGCGCTCGCGACCTCAGCGGTGCCCGGTCTTGTCGCGGTCGCTGTGCGACCCCACCACGGAGCCGGTGAAGAATACGCAGCGGCTGTGCTCACCACCCCAGACGATGAGGTCATCGTCAGTGTCCCTCGCACACAACAGGCAGAAACTACGCAATCCGCGTCGTTGCTTGGTCTCGCAGCGCTGACTGAGGGAGCGCGCGCTGAACTCCCGTTCGACGCTCCACGCCCACTCGGAATGACCCGCGCGGGCGACACTCGCGCGGTCGCAACCACGTACCTCCCCGGCTCACGATTCGATGTACAAGACCTCAGCTCGGACGCGATCCTGATCGACTCAATCGCAGAGACGCTTGCCGCGATCCACGCGCTCCCCCGAAGCGTCGCCCAGCAGGGCGCTCTCGTCGAACGAACCACGCGCGATCAGCGACTGCTCGTGACTCGCGTCGTCGACCGTGCGCACGCGACCCGATACCTGCCGCAGACTGTGCATGCCAGGTGGAACGAGGTGCTTGAGGCTGCTGAACTCTGGGACTTCGAACCACGAATGGTGCACGGCACCTTCACCGCCGACGCGCTCCTCGTCGACAACGATCGAGTTGTCGGCGTACTCGATTGGTCTGGGCTCTCGATTGGTGACCCGGCAAGCGACGTCGCGTGGCTCTACGGGGCTGGCGACGGTGTCTTCGACGCGGTGCTCTCGCGCTACGCGAAGCTGTCGGGTGTGAGTGATTCTGCAGCGCTCCGCAGCCGGGCGACGCTCTACCACGAGCTCGAGATAGCGAAGTGGCTGCTGCACGGCATTGACGTTCACGATTCTGAGATCATCGACGACGCAGTCGGGATGCTCGACAGGCTCGTCGACAGGCTCAGCATTCTGGCCGCCGCTGTGCCTGGCCGCGACCCCCTGGACGAGGCCGCCGCGCTCGAGCTCCTCGAGCAGACCCCCGTCGTCCCTGACCGCCTCTCGGAGACCGCGGCGTTCGAAGCGCTCGACGAAGACAGAATGTTTGGGTTTGACACCGACTTCATCGATCCACTTCCCGATGATGATTCCACAGGCGCGGCTGGCGCCACGGACGCCGCAGACGGGGCCGCAGACGGGACCGTCGACGACCCGGACGTCCAGCTCACCGAGCCAGTCGACGACATGCTCACTGAGCCGATCAGCGACGATGACCTGCCCGGGGCGCGCCGCGACTGACTGCGGCTACTCGGCGAGCTTCGCCGCCGCTGCAAGCCACGCCGCCTCGAGTTCGGCAAGGCTACGCACTTCGACGCCGCGAATCTCGACGTTTTCTGCGACGTAGAAGAGCGAAACATCGATGCGCTCAGGGGCGATTCCTGCCCACTGCGCATATGCGTGCCTGTAGAGGTCGAGCTGAAAGAACCGGCTCTCGCGTTCGGCGTCCGTGGTTGGCGCACGCCCCGACTTCCAGTCGACGACTTCGAAACGCGGCTCTTGCGCGTCGGACCCGTCGGCCGCCGGTTCGAGCTCATACACAGCGTCGAGTTTGCAGACAAGCGTGCGGCCCGCGAATGGCAGCGCGACCTCGAGTTCGACAGCGATCGGCTGCCTTGACGCCCAGCGCGACTGCTCGTAGACGTCAATGAGCGGCTCGAGTTCGGCCTCCACGTCAAACTCGGTGCGCCCCGGATCCCATTCATCCGGGTCGAGTCCGAGGAGCGGCAGTGCGGTTCCGCCGGGGGTCGTTGCCCGCCGCTCGACCCACTCGTGAAATCGGTTGCCGACGCGGGTGCGCCGGTAGGGTCGCTGTGGTATGGGCCGCAGTCTGCGTCGCTCTGCGGCGACGGGATCTTCAACAAACTCGTGGAAAGTTGACGCGGTAATGCGCTCAGGCAGTGGTGCGTCGGCGGCGCTCGTCGAAGTGGCGAGCGCATCCGCCGCCGCGCGCTCGGCGAGCAGCAGTCTGACCGTCTCGTCGACTCCGGACTGCGCGAGCGTGTCGTCCGCAGGTGCCACGACAGCAGGCTCGAGAGCGGCGGCGGGCGCCCCTGCCTCGCTGAGCGATTCGAGAACGGCGTTCGCCGCCCGAAACACGTTCGGGGCGCGGTGTCCGAGCGGGTCGAGCGGCCAACTCGCGGTGAGTTCGGCGATCTCGCTCGGGTCTGACTCGTGCACGGACTCGGCAGGCAGCTCCGGGAAGAACTGCCCCTGCAGTTCCTGGAGGTAGACCGATGGCACCCGTGCCCGAGTCTGACCACCCCAGAACGAGCCCGACAGCAGCAGTCGACCGGCTGACCGGGTGATCGCGACGTAGGCGAGGCGCCGTTCTTCCTCGGCGTGGCGTTCCTTCAGCTCTGCTCGATAGTCGTCGAGCCGCTCACACAGCTCTTTCTGCGTCGTGGCGATCCGCCAGTTCAGGTGCGGCCTCGCCCCTCGATCGCCGCGGAGTTCGTCAGGGAGCTCGCCGGTTCGGAGCCAACCAGTGCCGCTTCTCGCGCTGCCAGGGAACTCGTCTGTCACGATGCGAGGCACCGCCACGATGTCCCACTGCAGCCCTTTCGAACCGTGCGCGGTAATGAGCTGGACGGTGCCAGGCAGCGGCGCGGCAACGTGTTCAGCGACGTCGTCGTCTTCAAGCGCTCGTTCCACCCACTCGAGCAGCGATGCAAGCGTGCCTCGTGTGTCGATTGCGAGGAAGCCTTCGGCGAGGTCAGTGAAGGCTTCGATGTTCGCGAGCGCTCCAGCTGCCGCTCCTCTTGCCTCGTTCGCTTCGAGTTCGATGTCGAGGCGAAGTGCGTGCATCACGGCGCCGATGAGGTCGGCGGTGTTCCCACCGACTCCGCGTCGCAAATCACGCAGCATCTGCCCTGCCTCGCGCAACCGTTCTCTCCCGCTCGTGGACACTCCTCGCAGTGCGCCATGGTCGAGGTTCTTCATCGTCGAGATGGCGTCGAGGGCATCGATGAGCGTGAACTCACGGTCGGGGTCTGGCAACACGCTGTCAGCCGCACGATCTTCGTCGGCGAGCGGTTGCAGACCGACGTCCCGCTGAGCAAACCACTTCGCCGCGTCGCGCAGGCCGGCGAGGTCTGCGACTCCGATTCGAAAGCGCGGGCCCGCCAACAGTCGAATAAGGTCTCCCCCGGCGTCTGCGTACCACAGGCATCGCAGGCAGCTCACGATGTCAGTGATTTCCGGGGTGCTGAGCAGCCCACCGAGACCAACGATGCGATTGGGAACGCCGGCCTCCGTGAGCGCTGCAGCAAATGACGGCATTGCGGCACGTTTCCTGAAGATGACCGCGGCCGTCGGGGGCTCCCCGTTTTTCCCTGGCGTCGTATCGCGGGCGCGCGCGATCCACGCTGCGAGCAGCTCGCGCTCCTCGTGCACTGTCTCGGGGTAGATGACCTCGACCTCGCCGTCGTCTGCCCCGGGCCTGGGCTGTAGTTCGGGCACGTCGACTGCTGCGTTCATGCGCAGTTCAGCTGCGACGGTGTTCGCCGCGGCGAGCACGAGCTTCGGGTTTCGCCAGCTCACCGAGAGCGTGAGGGTGGCTGCGGATTCCCCACCGCGGAAATCACGGTGGAACGATTTCAGCCCCTCAGCGGACGCCCCTCGCCAGCCGTAGATCGACTGGTGCGGATCGCCGACGGCCATTACTGGCATGCCGCCGAACAGCTGCGCGAGGAGTCTCGTCTGCCCCACCGACGTGTCCTGCACTTCGTCGAGCAGCACCGCGCGATACCTGGATCGGAGCACCCCAAGAGCCTCGGGGGCTGCGTCCAGCGTCTGCGTCGCGAGCGCGAGCTGGTCTGAGAAATCGATGAGGCCGCGCCGCTGTTTCTCTTCTCGGTACGCGCGCGCGAGGCGAGTAATGAGCGGCGTTTCAGCGATCGCTTTCACAGCGTCGCGGACCTTCGCGTAGACCTTCCCGCTCGGCTTGTCCGGGTCCTCTTTCTCGTTGTACGGCAGCCGAGTGACGCCGCTGAACTCGGCGACCATCTGGTCGACACTGTCAAAGCTCGTCAGGTTGTCGGCGACCGCCCTGTCCATCGCGATGACGTGCCGAATCAGCGTCGGCGTACGCAGCTCGCTCGTGACGAGGTCTGGGTCATCGCTCGCGAGCAGCGTCTCGCGAGCAACTCGCCATGCCGTCGCCTCGTCGATGACGACAGCGCCAGGTGCCAGCCCGGCTGACGCCCCGAACTCCTGCAGCACTCCGGCAGCAAACGAGTTGTAGGTGCTGACGTCGGGAAGGGCAAGGCCGTCTGCGAGCTGCTCGTTCAGCTCGCGGGAGCGTTCGAGTTCTTGCTCGTTCAACTCCCCGAGCTCGGCGAGATCGCTGAGGCGCGTGACAAACACCCCAAGGCTCCCAACGATGCGTTCGCGTAGCTCCCCCGCCGCCTTGCGCGTGAAGGTAAGCCCCAGCACCGAATCAGCCTCGGCAAGCCCGTTGGCGACGAGCCACACGACCCTGTTCGCCATGGTTTCGGTCTTACCGCTGCCTGCGCCGGCGATCACGAGCGTGCTCCCAGCGAGCGGGTGCTCGATCACCGCCCGTTGCTCGTCGGTTGGGAGCAACGGCTGCTCACCCGGGATCGCAAGGATCTCGGCCACTCTGGCCGCAGAGAAAACAGGAACGCTCACGCGTGGCTCACCGCCTGGATGATGTGCAGCCGGCAGTTGCCCGGCTTGTGCGGATCTGAACAGTGGTGCTCAACCCTGGCGGTGAACTCCCCCGCCGCCATGGTCTCGGCCACGCCTGCAACACGGGAAATGAGCTCCTCTCGGGCTTCATCGCTCAGGCCAGATTGCTCGCGCACCACGAATCCTTTCCCTCGAGCGGCATCCGGGTGCACATACAGCAGCTTGGCTGCGGTGCGCACGTCGCCTCCGACCTCAACGTCTCCGGTGTCGAACGCGCCAAGCATCACACCGAGCTGATATGCCTGCAGCTGCACATGCTCTTCAGCCTCGGGTTTCGTCGCGGGCGTGCGCCCAGTCTTCAGATCAACAACGGTAACCTCTGCGGCCCCGCCACCACGCTGCACTTCGAGTCTGTCGGCGATACCGCGGAGCTCTGCACGCCCGATCGCGAGGCTGAAGCCTGACTCCTGCCCGAGAAGCTCTTTCCCAGACGCTTCGAACTCTCGCAGGTAGTCGGAGAGGCCCTCGGCCATGTGAGCCGCCGTGCGCCGCGCGCGCTCAGATTCCCACTCAGCGTCAAACGGCAGCTTCTGCCACTCTGCGAGGATCACTTCGAGCATCTCTTGGGGGTCGTGACCGTCAACGGTTTCGAGGGCGTGGTGCACGAGCGTTCCGAGGCTTGCCTGGACGCTGCCGATGCCCCCGCCAAGCGCCCCGATTACCCAGTCGAGGGCGCACGTCTCAGCTTTCTCGAGCTGCGACGGGCTCACAGGCACGGGCCGCTCCTCTTCGCCTTCGGCAGGAGCGTACAGCGGAAGCGTGGTCGACGGTTCGAGTACCCCATACCAATCGCGTGGGTGCGCCCCGCTGACGTCTGCACGCGCGAGTGCGCCAAGCGAGACCACCGCAGTCTCGTCATTCACATCTTCGACGACGCGGCGGCGCATCGACGCGGTGATCCCGCGAAGCGTCAGCCTCGAGCTCGGCAGCCCTTCTACCCGGAAATCGCTCCCCAGGCCGAAGAACGAGCTTGGGTGACTGTTCTCGTCGGCGACCGCGACGACGAGCAGCTCCTCGCGTGCACGCGAACACGCCTGCAGGAAGAGTCGCAGTTCGTCGTGCGTCGTGTCTCGACGTGACGGCATGAGCGCTTCGCCACCGCGCAGCCAGCGTTCCAATGCCGAAGTGCCGAGGAGAGAACCGCGAGCCCGGAGGTTTGGCCACGAGCCGTCTTGCACCCCGATGATGGCGACGAGAGCGAACTCGCGCCCGATCATTCCCTGCGGCGTCGTGACTGTCACCGTTTGCCGCTCGCTCCGTTGCGCGAGCGAATCCTCTGGCACCGTGTTTCGCAGGATTTCGTCGAGAAGCTCGGCGATGGGCTGCTCGCTGTCCTGCTCCTCGTGGCGCTGTAGCGCGAAGAACAGGCCGACAACGGCGTCGAGCGACCTGTTCGCCTCGTCTGCACGCAGGCCTCGGCCCGCAATCGCTTCTTGCTGCCATCGATCGGCGAGCTTCGCCCTGTCCCAGAGCGCCCAGAGCACCTCTCGCGGGGTACCACCGCCCTCACGCACCTTCACCCCGGAAGCAGCCATGAGGCCGAGCTTGCGAATCGCTCGTCCACCGGCGCTGTCAATTGCCGGGCTCGGGCCTGGGAACTCGAACGCGTCGAACACAAGTTCGTCGACAGTGAGCGGATCGCGCTCCTCCTCGCGGGCGGCACGTCGCTCGTCTAGGAGCAGCCCGCCGCGGAGCCTGCGCACCGCGACAGCGTCAAGCCCTCCGATGACGCCACCGGCGAGCCGAAGCACTCCTGCGGCGTCGAGCGAAGCAATTCCGAGTGCGTGCTGCAACAGCGTCACGAGCTCACGCACCACCTGGTGTTCCCGCAGCACAATGCCGCCGGCGGCGACGCCCGTTGGCACCTGATGGCCAGCGAGTAGCCTGGCCACCCGGGTGACTTCGGCGCGAGTACGACAGACGACGGCCATCTCACCCCAGTCGAGGGCGCGATCACTGTCGAGGCCGAGCTTCCTCGCGCGCATGCGGTGCGCGATCGCGCCGAGCTGTTCAGCAGGAGTCGCCACGCGCGCGAACTCGACGCTGTCACGGACGGCGGCCGCTCTCTCGGAGGCAGGCTTCGAAGGGCCCTCGGGATCCTGATGGGGGCCCGTCTCCGTCACCGGCGCACCCGGGGCATGACTCTCCGCGGCCCGCTGCGGCGCGGCGCTCTGCGCACCGATGCGCGCGCTCATCCCGCGCACGAACCCCCGAATCGTGGCGCCGTGCCTGTACACGGTGTCAAGCACCACGAGCTGCTCGGCGGCTCCGGGAGGCGGTGTCCAACCGCGGCGGACGAGCTCCGCCGTGAGCCCGGCGAGCACCCGCGTGTGCTCGCCTTGGAACGCGCTCGTCGCAAGATCAGGATCGCCGAACACCCACACAGCGCTCCCCACCGCAGCGCATGCTGCGACAAGCGCGAGTTGGCCCTCGCCGAGCTCCTGCGCGTCGTCAATGAGGAGCAATTTCGGAGCTTGCACCTGCCCGTCTCGAATCGCCTGCGCGGCGAGCCGCAGTACTCCGCTTGAGCTCACCTCCTGCGCACGCGCAGCTTCCATACGCTGCTTGACCTCCTGCAGCAGGTCGAGCGCCTCGCCCCAGCGGGCTGCAAGTGCCGGTTCCGGGCCCGCAGAGTACGGAACACCTCGCGCGTGTTCGAGGGCCCCCGACAGCGCACCCGCGAGCTCGGCAGGCTCGTAGCCGAAGTCGTCAAGCACACGCCAGAGCTCGCGCAGTTCAGCGCGAAACGGCGCCGACAACACCACCTCGGTAGCGAGACCGGCCTCCCCACGCGCCCGGCCGGCGTCGATACGGGCCTGCACTGTCTCCGCGATCGCCTCGTCTTGAACGGTGCCCGTCAGCAGGCGCGGCGCCGCTTCACCGGCCGTTGCTGCCGCCCGCCCGAGCACTGAGAACGCAAACGATGAGGCCGTGCGTACTGGCGCTCCCCCAACCGCGCGGTCGAGCCGCCTGTGCACGCGCTCCCGCAGGCGCGTCGCGACGAGCCTGCCCGGCGCGAGCACGAGTACGTCGCCCTCTTCCCACCCCTCGCGCGTCATCGCGCGAGCGTAGCTCTCTATGAGCAACTCGGTCTTGCCTGTGCCAGGAGCTCCAAGCACCCTCGCATGCGATCGCGGATCAAGCGCGAGTACGCGCTCCTGCGAAGTGTCGAATGCGATCATGCATTTAGCCTAGTGAGCACCGCAGACATTGGCGGCGGGCCATGTGCAATACTCGAAGCTGTTTCAGTGTGTACGCACGCACCTCAGAGTGGAGGACCGATGACCCAGGTAGCCGACGCGCCCCAGACAATCCCAGGCTCAGAGACGCCGAAGAAGAAACGTCGGGCCCTGCGAGTGATCGGCTGGATTGTCGCGGCCCTGCTACTCATTGCGCTTATCGCAGCGGGGCTGGGCGTCTGGACAGTACAGCGTTCGTTCCCGACAGTATCCGGAACCGTCACAGCGACGGGCCTCACCAGCGAGGTCACCGTGCAACGAGACGAGCGCGGGATCGCGACGATCACGGCGGATTCCACCGACGACCTGTTCTTCTCCCAGGGCTATGTGCACGCGCAGGATCGATTCTGGGAGATGGACTTCCGCCGCCACCTCACGAGCGCGCGGCTGTCTGAACTCTTCGGCGAATCCCAGGTCGGCACCGACTCGTTCCTGCGGACCCTTGGCTGGCAGCGCATCGCGGAGGAGGAGTTCGCGGCGCTGAGCGATGAGGCCCGTTCGTACTACGAGGCCTACGCTGCAGGCGTGAATGCGTACCTCGACGACCACAGCGGCAGCAAGCTTTCGCTTGAGTACGCAGTGCTCGGGCTGCAAAACTCAGGTTACGAGCCAGAGCCGTGGAAACCTGCAGACTCGATCGCCTGGCTCAAAGCAATGGCGTGGGATCTTCGCACCAACATCGAAGACGAGACGGCCCGAGCGCTTCAGGCACAGTTCCTCGAAGCCGACGAGCTCGCCGAACTGTACCCTGGCTACCCGTTCGAGGAGCACCCAGTGATCCTCGCGGACGACCCCGCGGGGAAGCGGGTCGTCGCAGTTGGAAAGCTCGAGCAGGGGGCCGCGTTCGTTCAGGATCAGTTCACGGACCTCGTCGAGTCCCTCAACCTCGAGCCCCTTGAGGAGCTCCTCGGCAAGGTTGACTCCCTCATCACGCAGCAGGGCGAGGGTATCGGCTCTAATTCGTGGGTTGTCTCCGGCGAACACACGACGACCGGTGCCCCGCTGCTTGCAAACGACCCCCACCTCGGCGCGGCGCTGCCGTCAGTCTGGACACAGATGCAACTGCGTTGCTCGACAGTATCCGAGGAATGCCCGTTTGACGTCGCCGGTTTCAGCTTCTCAGGTCTGCCCGGCATCGTCATCGGACACAACCAGAATGTTGCTTGGGGATTCACAAACCTCACGACTGACGTCGCAGACCTATTCGTCGAGAGCGTCGACGGCGACAAGTACTGGTACGACAACGAGTGGCGCGACATGACCACGCGCGAGGAAACCATTAAGGTTGCCGGCGGCGACGACGTCACCCTGACTGTCCGCGAGACCGGACACGGCCCGATCGTCTCAGGGCTCACAGGGGATTTCACGGCGATCGCTGACGCCCCTCACGCTGAGACGCCCGAGGGCAAGATCCTGCCCGTCGGACCTGGTGACATCGGGGGCACGATGCCGTACACGGACGCCGCCCTGGCTCTCAGGTGGACCGCACTCGATGCCGGATCGACTCCCGAGGCGATCTTTATGCTCAACCGCGCCGAGAATTTCACAGACTTCCGCGAGGCTGCAAGCAAGTTCGACGTGCCCGGCCAGAACCTCATCTACGCTGACCCTGAAGGCAACATTGGCTACCAGGCCCCGGGCAAGCTCCCGATTCGCGCGGCCGGGCAGGAGGGCTACCTTCCAACGCCTGGTTGGTCGAGCGAGTACGACTGGCAAGGGTTCATTCCGTTCGAGGAACAGCCCTGGTCGTACAACCCGAAGTCGGGCTACATCGTCACAGCGAACAACGCGATCGTGAATGACGACTACGCCCACTTCCTCAGCCGCGACTGGGACTACGGATACCGTGCCGCGCGGATCGTCGAGCTGCTCGAGGAAAAGATCGCAGCTGGCCCAGTGAGCGCCGCCGACCTTGCCGAGATTCACATGGACAACCAGATGCCAGCAGCGGAGGCGCTCACGGCGGCGTATGCGGGTGTCACGGCGGACGACAATGGCGTGCAGGCAGCACTCGATCTCCTCGCGACGTGGGACGGACAGAACTCAATCGACTCGGCCCCCGCTGCCTACGCGAACGTGCTGTGGGAACACCTCACGAAGCGAATGGTTTCGGGCAGGGATGGCGACATTCCGCGCGATGACCAGTCCCGCTTCGCGAGGGTGCTGTCGCTGCAGCTCGCGAACCCCGAGTCTGAGTGGCTGACTGCGGGCGGCACGGAGACACGTGAGGAGCTCCTGTCTGGGGCAGCGAGCGACGCATACGAAGAACTCACGAAGCTGCAGGGTACGAACCCGGAGAAGTGGAACTGGGGGAAGCTTCACGCGATCACACTGACACACGGAACTTTTGGGGAAAGCGGCATCGCTCCAATCGAAGCGCTGTTCAACCGAGGCCCCTACGACACGTCTGGCGGCTCAGGCGTCGTCAACGCCACCGGGTGGGCGCTTGGCGAGGGCTACCAGACGTCGACTGTGCCGTCGATGCGCATGGTCATCGACGTCTCAGACTGGGACGCATCAACCTGGCAGAACCTCACGGGACAGAGCGGCCACGCGTTCCACAAGAATTACACGGATCAGGTGGCGGGCTGGGCAGCTGGCGAGCAGTACGCCTGGGCGTACAGCGCTCAGGCTGTTGAGGCCACGACGACGGACACGCTGACGCTGACCCCGGCGGCTTAGCCCCGTCGCGCGTCAGCCCGTCCGCGCACCGGACCTGCCCAACGCCAGGCCACTCACACGCCAGAGCGCTCACACGCCAGGCCGCTCACAGTAACCATGGGATCTGGGGTTCCTATGCCGAATGCAGACACTTTGGACATAGCAACCGCAGATCCCAAGGCGTGGCGCTGCGACTGAAGGTTTGAGCTCCGGCTGAAGGTTTGAGCTCCGGCTGAAGACCGGCGCTGCGAGCGAAAGCCTGCTGTGCAGCGGGAGGGCGAGCATCCCAGTACCCGCATCACAGGTGGTGCGCTGACGGCGAACGGGCCCACAAATCGTGCGGCCTGGCAAGGCAAGCGGCATACACTCAAAGGAGAACAGGGTTGCGCCGCAGGCAGCAACCGCATCATGACTTGTCCAGGAGGCAGCTGTGGAAGTACGGATCGGCATCAACCAGTCGGCGCGCGAGCTCTCATTCGAGACCGACTCGTCGGCAGAAGAACTCAGCACCCTCATCCAGGCAGCCCCCACCGGCCTCGTCTCGCTGACTGACAGTAAGGGGCGCACCTTCCTCGTGAACCGCGAGCTGATCTCCTATGTTGAGCTCGGCAGCGACACCTCACGCAAGGTCGGCTTCGTGAGCTAACCCACTACTCGGGCCGGCCAGATGGTCAGGCCCCAGGGCGGAGCACCGGTTCGGCTACTCCCCCAACCGAAACGAATGGCGGTATCCCAGTTGGGGTGCCGCCATTCGTGCGTCTCGCGCTTTCCCCTTCTCCCCTGGGTCCGGAGCTCAACCGTCGGTGCCGGCCCGGCGACCACCCTCAAACGCGTTAGCGCCGGTGAGCAAGCGGGCCGAGGCCGCACCGATCACCGCGTCCCGGCCCCTAGACATCCACGTGAGCACGGCAACTCTCGATCCTAATCACGCGGTCAGCTGCCGCAATGTCCGCTGCGTCATGGGTGACGACAGCGACCGCAACGCCGCGGTTCGCCTCAGCCGCAAGGATCTCCCGCGTGCGCTCGCGGCTAACCTCGTCAAGCCCCGCCGCCGGCTCATCGAGCAGCAGCGCGCCCGCGCCGACCGCGAGCCCCTGCGCGATGAGGACCCGTTGGCGTTGCCCGCCAGAGAGTTGCGAAAAGGGCGCGTCGGCAAACTCGGACGCACCGACGCGTTCAAGCGCCTCCGCGACTTGGCCAGCCTGTGATCTGCGGCCAGGCCGGATGCCTCTCGCCGGAGCCGCGACCCCGAGAGAAACGACCTGGCGACCGGTGATCGGTAGCTCCGACGGCGCGTCGGGTCGCTGCACGACGAGTGCGATTGGGGTGTCTCGCGTGACCTGACCCGACGTTGGCCGGCGCACCCCGGCGAGCACCTCGACAAGCGTCGTTTTGCCGGCGCCGTTTGGCCCGACGAGTGCCGTGACACGCCCGGCGGGTATGTCGATGCTGACCCCGGACAGCACAGGTTTTGAGTCATGGGCATAGAAGAGCGCGCGGGCGCGTACGGGGGCCAAATCGGTCATAGTCACAAACCTAGCATGTTGAGAATGGTTTTCATTATCTGTAGTGTCTGTGTCCATGTTCTGGTTCTTCGATGCGCTCGGCTCCGCGTTCTTCGCCCGTGCCGTTGTTGGTGGCGCCGTCGTCGCCATCGTTTGCGGCGTCGTCGGCACGTGGGTCGTGATTCGCGGGATGGCATTCTTCGGCGAGGCGATCGGGCACGGCATGTTGCCGGGCGTCGCCATCGCGACCCTCGCAGGAATTCCCCCGGTGATCGGGGGCGGACTCTCGGCCGCGGTCATGAGCGCACTTGTTGCCGCGCTCCAGCGCCGCGGCAAGCTCTCATACGACACGAGCATCGGTCTCCTGTTCGTCGCAATGCTCGCAACCGGCGTGATCATCGTCTCGGGCTCAGGGAGCTTCGCGACCGACCTGACGGCGGTGCTGTTCGGGGACATCCTCGCAATCTCCTGGACCGACATCGCATTGCTGGCCGCTACCTCGTCGGTCGTGCTCACCGTCGCCGCAGCCAGACACCGCGCGTTCGTTGCACTGGCATTTGACAGGCGTCTTGCGTTGACGCTCGGGTACCGCCCCCACCTCACGCAAGGACTGCTCGTCGGGCTCGTCATGCTCGCAGTCGTGGCCTCGGCTCAGGCCGTGGGAACGCTCCTCGTCGTCGCACTGCTACTCGGCCCAGCCGTCGCAGCACAGCCGTGGCACCAGAGCATCCAGGGTCGCATGGTGATCGCGGCGGTGATCGGGGTCCTCGCCGTCACGGTCGGGCTCGCGATCTCGTGGGCTATCGGGTCCGCGGCCGGCTCGACCGTCGCCGCCAGCGGCGTAGCCGCCGCCGGGATATCGCACAGCTGCAAGCTCGCCGCGGCACGCATCTGGAACTCAAGCGCCCCCATCGCCTCATTAGGAAGCACCACATGAATAGCCGATCACTCCCCCTCGTCCTCGCCTGCGGAGCGACCCTCTCCCTCGCGCTCGTCGCGTGCACCATCGCGCCCGGACCAGCCACATCACCCTCGCCAGAAGGCACCGATTCGGCACGGCCCACGGACGGCAGCGGGCATGGCGCGGTGGCAGGCGCGGTCGAAGTCGCCGAGGCCCAGCTACAACTGGCAACCGTCTCCACGGACGGCGAGACCAGCCTGCTCGACCTCATCGACGGCGGCGAGCGCGCGCTCGGGTCAGTACCCGCGCCCGAGAACGTGACAACTGACGGGCGCTATGTGTTCTCCGACTCTGGTTCGGGGGTCGCCATCACCGATGGCGGAGCTTGGACCTGGGACCATGGCGACCACTTCCACTTCTACCGCGCAGCACCGGCGCAGATCGGCATCCTGTCGGGCGAAGGTTCAGCTGCGATCGCTGGGGATGCCCTCCCGACCACCGGCTCGACGGGCGTGTTCTTCGAGGGCTCGGGCGAGGCTGTCTTGCTCGACAACGCCGCGCTGAGCACGGGCTCACTCGTGGAGAGGTTTCGTGTCTCCGAAGCCCCGCACTCGGGCATCGCGGCGCCACTCGGCGACGGCGCACTCGTGTCTCATGTGAACACGGACAACGGCGCGACCGAGCTGCGCGTTGTAGACGCGAGCGGAACCCCCACCGGCCAGACAACGGCGTGCGAATCTCCTCGCAGCGCCACCACCACCCGGGCCGGCCTCGTCGTGCTGTGCGAGGCAGGCGCCATCGTCGCGGAGGCCGAAGACGCGGTCGCCGAGAACGCGTCGCTCACCCTCGTTCCGTTCCCCGACGCACCTGGGGGCACCCCCGAGTACCTCGCCGGTCGCAAAGGCAGGCCAACGCTCGCCGGCATCGGTCGCGGGGCTGACAGGCAGCCCGGCATCTGGCAGTTTGATGCGCGCGCGCATACCTGGGCGTGGAGCCCAAGCTCCGCAGAGCTTGTTCGCGCGGTCGCAGTCGGCGACGAAGCCGAACACGTCGTCGCGCTCGATGCGCGCGGAAGCGTGCGGGTGCTTCGTTCCGGTGAAGAGCTCGCCGCAACCCCGCCGCTACTCGAGACCGCTGATCTCGCCTCTGACGTTCTCGATACGCTCACCCTCACCGTTGACTCGCAGCGGGCCTACGTCAACTCGCCGAGCAGGGGCCTCGTCTACGAGATCGACTACGTTGACAGTGCCAGGATCGCCCGTGAGCTGGCGCCGGCGGTGCGACCCGACTTCCTCGCGGAGGTTGGGCAGTGAGCCGCGGCCAGGGTGACCGCATCATGAGGAGAGGCACTCGCCGGAGCCTCGCGATCGCGGCGGCTCTCCTGCTCTCCCTCACGGCGTGTAGCCCGGGACCGAGCGGGGACGACGGCCAGGATGGCCAGGCGAACGTGGTCGTCACAACGAATATCCTCGGAGACGTTGTTTCGCAGATCGTCGGCGACGCCGCCACTGTCACGACGCTCATGCAGCCGGGCGCGGATCCGCACTCGTTTGAGATCTCAGCACAGCAGGCCGCGGCGATGGACGAGGCGGACCTGCTGGTCTCCAACGGCCTCGGGCTTGAGGAGGGGCTGCAGCGGCACCTCGACAGGGTTACGGCGGCTGGCGGTACCCAGTTCATCGCCGGCGACCACGTCGACGCGTTGCGATATGTCGCAGGCGACGCGCAAGGCGTCTCTGACGCCGCAGGTCCCGATCCTCACTTCTGGACAGATCCGCTGCAGATGGTTGCCGTCGTCGGAGCCCTCACCGACACACTCGCTGCCCTCCCGTCGCTCGACGACGACACTCGCGCCGCCATCATGCAGCGCGGCACCGGCTACGCCGCGGATCTTGCTGCTGCCGACGCGAGTATGGCTAAACGCTTTGCCGCGATCCCGCGCGAGCGACGGGTACTCGTCACCAACCATCACGTCTTTGGATACTTCGCGAAGCGCTACGGGTTCGAAATCCTGGGAACCGCGATCCCCGGTGGTACGACGCTCGCGGCGCCAAGCGCGAAGGATCTCAACGCGCTGGTGTCCGCAATCACTGAGGCGCGGGTGCCGACAATCTTCGCTGAGTCTTCGTCGCCTGACAGGCTCATGCGGGTTCTCGCCGATGAGGCCGGAATCACCGTCGACGTCGTGCCCCTTTTCACCGAGTCGCTGTCCGAGCCAGGAGCCGGAGCAGCCACGTACGTCGCCATGTTGCAGACCAATACCGACCGCATCGTGGCTGGCCTCGCTACCGCGACGCCAGCTGACAGGTAGCCGCAGCCCTCGGAGCCGAACCGATACGAGGCACGGATCGCTATCGCAGACGACCGGGTTCGCCTGGGCTCGTCCGGCTGGGTCGTGGCGGGGACCCACTCTGTGGGAACGGTCCGGTCTGACACACGTCAACTCACAGCTCACACACCACAACCAACACGAAGGAGAACCATGCACACACGAGCACACACGCCGACGAAGGGGCGCACACAGACACGTCAGTGGATCGCCGCAGCCGTGGCAGGCGTCAGTCTCGCCGCCCTCACGGCGTGCGTACCAGGCGCGGCAGTCGGGGAAGACCGCGCCGGCCACGACCACGCCGAGGACTCTGGAGGCAGCCACACTGCTCTCGCGGTCACGACCCCTGGCGGCGTCACCGTTCTCACGAGCGACGCTGCGACAGGCGGCGGGATCGAGGCCGTTGAGTCGTTCGAGACCGAGGAGTTCACCCGCCTGAACGCATTTGGCGACGGCAAGCACCTGCTGCTCACCACGTCTCGCGGATTCGAGGTTGTCGATGCCGAGGCTGCGAAACTTACCGGGCTCGTATTCCCTGCCGAAGCAGCCGGCCACGCGGTACGCCACGAGGGTACGACCGCGCTGTACGACGACGGGACTGGCATCACCACGCTCGTACCGACGGGCGCACTACTGAGCAACGACACTGATCGGCCCGACACTCGGAGTTTCGAAGCCGATGCGCCGCATCACGGAGTTTCCATTGAGCTTGGCAACGGCACCCTCCTTACGACCGTTGGTACTGCAGACGGCCGATCGGGGGCGACAGCGCTCGAACCCCACGACGACCACTGGCACGACGTCACCACGTCCGCCGACTGCCCAGGCATTCACGGTGAGGGCACCGCGCGCAACGAGGTCGTCGTGTTCGGCTGCGAAGACGGCGCCCTGCTCTACAAAGACGACGAGTTCACGAAGCTCGACGCGCCCGACGCGTTCGGCCGCATGGGCAACGCGTTCACTGCACCAGACAGTCCCATCGTCGTGGGCGACTACAAGAGCGATCCAGACGCCGAAGGCTACCTGCTGGGCGCTGTAACGCTCATCGACACGGAGCACGAGACGCTCGACGTTGTGGCACTCCCCGAGAACGTGCGGTACACGTTCCGCGGCGTCACGCGCGGCCCAGAAGGCAATGCCTACGTGCTCTCGACGGATGGTTCGATTCACGTTCTCGACCCGAAGACCGGAACAATTGTTGCCTCGCACCCGGTCATCACCCCCTGGGAGGGGCCTGCAAACTGGCAGGATGCCCACCCGGCAATCGTCGCCGATGGCGACATCGCCTACGTCACGGAGCCAGCGACGAAGTCAGTCCACGCTATCGATCTGGCGACCGGCGAGAAGATCTCGTCTATCACGCTCGACGCACCACCAAACGAGATCGCCGTGGCGCTCAGCCACTAGCGCAGGCGGATGACCATGCCGGTCGGGGCTCACACACGCCCGACCGGCATGGTCGTGAGCCTGCTAGTTCACCAGCGGGCTCTCGGCGAAGTCGAGTTCATCGCGAACCGCGTCGAGCAGCGCATCCGCAACCTCTCGCTTCGAGCCAGCGATAGCGGCAACGACATCGCCGTCCATGTCAAGCACCCGGACGTCGTTCTCCTCGGCTTCGAAGCCTTCTTTCCAGCCGACGGCGTTCACGGCGAGCAGGTCGACGCCCTTCCGCGCGAGCTTGCGCCGCCCGCGCTCGAGCAGTTCGTCCTCGCTTTCGACGGTCTCGGCGGCGAACCCGACAATGACCTGGTCACCCTGGCGTTCGCGCACGAGACTCACCAAGATGTCTGGGTTCTCGACAAGCGCGAGCGTTGGCGCGCCGCCACCCGAGTCCTCTTTGCGAATCTTGTGATCGGCGATGTCGGCGACCCGATAGTCGGCGACCGCCGCCGCCATGATCACGACGCGTGCTCCCTTCGCTGCGGCGTGCGCGGTCGAATCGAGCTCAGCCGTTGTGCCAACTGGTACGACGCGAACCGCGGGGTCGCTCGCGACCTCGGCGAGCACGCTCGTGTCGATGTTCGCGGCGAGCAGCACAACTTCAGCACCCCGATCGGCCGCCGCTGCAGCAATAGCTATCCCCTGCTTGCCGCTCGACCGGTTGCCGAGATAGCGCACTGGGTCGATCGGTTCGCGTGTGCCTCCTGCTGTTACGAGGACCCGCACCCCGGCAAGGTCACCGCGCTCCCGAGCGACAGAGTCCACGGCACCCGTTGCTGTCCGCTCGTCGTCACGCTCTACCGCAGGCATCGCCTCAGTCACCTGTGCTGCCCAGCTCGGAGGCGCGGGTGGGCTCACGCGATCCTGATCTGTGGGCTCGGGCACCGCGGCAGGCTCGTCGGCGGGCGACGCCAGCTCGCCCGCCCCGCCGTCGCCGAGCAGCCGCTGGACGTGTTCGAAAATGTCGGCGGGCTCGCTCATACGGCCGGGGCCGGTGTCGTTGCCAGTGAGTCTGCCGTTCTCAGGACCGACGAAGGAAACACCGCGTGCCCGCAGAATCGCAACGTTGTCTTGCGTGGCTGGGTGCTGCCACATCTCTGTGTGCATCGCGGGCGCAACGACAACCGGTGCCCGCGTCGCAAGCAGCGTAGTTCCCAGCAGGTCGTCGGCGAGGCCCGCCGTCATTCGTGCCAGCGTGTTCGCGGTTGCAGGCGCGACAACAATGAGGTCGGCGTTCTGCCCGAGCGCGACGTGCCGCACCTCGGGGACGTCTTCGTGGACTGACGTCGTCACTGGGTTCCTGCTGATCGCTTCCCAGGTGGGCTGGCCGACAAAGCGCAGCGCGTCCGCCGTCGGCACGACATGCACCTCGTGGCCAGCTTCGACGAGTAGCCGGGCGAGGGCGACGGCCTTGTACGCGGCGATCCCGCCGCTGACTCCAAGCACAATGTTCACGCCTCAATACTTGCACTGATTGCTCGGTTTCCGCAGAGACGCTGCGTCGCTCGTCCGCGGGACCTCGCTGCCAGCGTGCAGCTGCGAGGCGCCACTACACTCGAGAACATGTGTACCGTCGTGATCGAGGTCCCCGCTGACGAGTCCGCGCCGACGAGGGTGCTTGCCGTGCGTGATGAGGATCCGAACCGCCCGTGGGATCCCCCAGGCGAATGGTGGCCAGCCAAACACCCCGGGACACTCGGTGTGCGCGACCGCCGGGCCAACGGCGCGTGGCTCGCTGTCGCGCCCGACCGTGGCAGGCTCGCCGTGATGGTCAACCGCGCTGCAGAGATGGCAGAGCCAGCAGGCGGCTTCACCTCGCGGGGCGGCCTCGTACTTGACTCGGTCGCCGGCGGCGCGCTTCTCGACCCGCCAACCGCCGCCCCGTTCTCACTCGTCGAGGTCGCCGGGTCGGCATCGTTCGTGTCGGCGTGGGACGGCCTCACGCTGCGACGCAATCGCCTCACCCCCGGCATACATATGCTCGCGCACCATGACGTTGACGATCCCCGCTCCGAGCGGATCGCTCGCTGGCTGCCGGAGTTCCGGGCTCTGGCAGGGGCCCCCGAGGCCGAGTGGCGCGAGTTGTGGCTTGGGCTGCTCGCCCGCACAGCAGAGCTGTCACCGAGCGACGATGAGGCGATCGTGCGCGACAACCGGCCGCTCGGTTACCCGACGCTATCCCTGCTGGCGTGCATCGCTGAGGTGTCGCCGGGTGTTGATCGCGGTGGTGTTGGTTCCCGGGGGGCTGGGGACACTGGTGCTGGGGACGGTGGCGCTGGGGACGCTGGTGGTCTCGTGGATCTCCGCTGGGCGCCATTCACCGAGCCGGGCAGCTGGGGCACCCCAGAGTTCGCGACAGCCTAACCACTCGGCGCGCCGCCGAGACCCGTTGCGCACATCGTTCCCTCCTGCACACACGAAGCTGCGCGGTGGTTGGGAGTGCGCTCACCAGAAAGATGTGCCGGGCACACCGAGCGGGCACTCCTGGCTATACGTCAGACCCACCAAAGAGTAGGTTCCCCGCAAGAGGATCCCTATCCAGGCGCAGATAATGGGTCGTCTCGCGAGAAACCTACTCTGTCGCGGGGGTGGGTGGGGCTGGGCTGAGTCAGTGCAGGGCGGTGCAGGGCGGGGCCGGGCGGGTGGGGCTGGGCTGGGGCGGGGTGGGTCGGGGGCTGGGCCGGGCCGAGCGGGCCCAGGGCGGGCAGGCGCGCAGGGGACCTACGGGCGGCGCTCGAGCAGCACCGCGACTTCAAGGTGGCCTGTGTGCGGGAACATGTCGAACAGGCGCGCCTCGCGCACTGCGTATGACTGCATGCGCTCGAGGTCTTTCGCGAGAGTTTCCGGGTTGCAGCTCGAGTAGATGACGCCCTGGATCCCAGACCTTTCGAGCCAGTCGGCAAGGGTGTCACCGATCCCGCGGCGGGGCGGGTTCACCACGACGAGCTCGGGCAACTCTGCGGGGTCTGCGGCGAGCGCGAATTCGGTCGCGTCACCGGCGAGGAACGTGGCGGGGATGCCGGCTTCGGTCGCGCTGCGCTCGGCAGAGCGAATCGCCTGCTCGCTGAGTTCGACGCCGAGCACGTCACGCCGGGTGCCCGACGCTGAGCGCGCAGTGAACAGCGCGAAGCCGCCAACACCGCAGTACAGGTCCCAGAGCGACGCGGGCTCGATCGCATCGACCCATGCAGCTGCCTGCTCGTACAGTGCGAGCGCGACGCGAGTGTTCGTCTGAAAGAAGCTTTGCGGCCGGAGGTACAGCGTCACGGGCGTCAGCCCCTCGCCAAGCTCCATTGCGAGCGCGGAGCCGACGAGCGGCTCCTCCCGCTCCCCCTCAAGCACGGCCTTGTGCTCGGGCAACAGGTTGACTGAGATCACCGCTGCCTGGGGCAGCAGCTCTCGCAGCCAGTCAACGCGGGAGCGAATCACCCCGAGGCCGTGCTCACTTCGCACGACGAAACGAACCATCAGCTCACCAGCGGGACTCACCGTGACGTGCACGTACTTCAGCTCTCCTCGCCGACGCGGCACCGAGTACGGCTCGATGCCCGAGGCGTTCACGAAGTCGGCGAGGACAGGGATCACAGCCTGAATGTCGGGCTCGTGAATCAGACACTCAGTGAGGTCAACGCCGGCGCCGCCGCGGTCGAGGATCCCGAGCGTCACGGCGCCTGGGACCCCACCTACGGCGAGCTTCGCGCGGTTGCGGAAGCCCGCGACCCCGCCAGAGACGGGGGCGAGCCAGGCGGCAGCGGGAACCGCGGGAAGCAGCTCGGCGCAGCGCTCCTGTTTCGTGCGCAGCTGGGCGTCAATCGGGGTTTCGATGAAGGTGCACGAACGACACACCCCAGCCTCGAAGTAGCGGCAGTGGGGCGGCGCGGCGCGGTCTTGCACTGGCAGCACCATCGGCTAGGCGGTGAGGCCGAGCCCGTCCATGCGGCGAATGTGGTCGGCGATGAGCTCGGTGAACACGGGCTCTACCTCGCTCTCGACGAACTCGCGCTTCTCGCTGAGGTTCAGCACGGCACGCGATACGAGGAGGGTGTCACCGACGAGTCGTCGCCCCCAGAGCGCGAGCCAGCTTGACAGCTTCGGGTCGTCTTCGAGCGCCTGCTCAAGCAAGCCTTTCAGTGCCGCGCGGCCCTCGCCGCCCGTGAGCACGGCGATCGCCTCGGTGCGGTAGGAGTCTTTCAGACCAGTCGCGAGGCTCGCGAAAAAGTCATCAAATAGACCGCCGACGAGGTACAGCGACAGCACGTGCTGATGCCAGTCGTCGGTGTCGATGCGCTCAACATAGTCGTCGATGACCTTCGTGAAGGGGCGCATGACGACGTGGGGCTCGGAACCGCGGCGGCGAATCTCGTCGGCGAGCCGCTGCTGTTTCGACAACGTCTCCCCCGCAACCCTCGCAAGCGTTTCTTTCGCTTCGAGAGTCGCGGCGCCTGAGACGCCGCGGGTCGCTGCTTCGTACAGCTCGAGCTGCAGGTAGGCGGTGAGGCCAAGAAAGGGCATGATTCCGGGCGCAAACTCGGCAAGGTCGACGCGCTCGGCTGCCGATTCGCTTGCGTGCGAGAGCGCCGTCTTAGAGGGCGCCTGCTTCTTGCGCAATCCCCGGATCCAGTCAAACACGGTGCCTAGCTTACCTCCGCTACGGAGCGACGCGGGAATACCGTGCATAGAAATAGCACAGTCTGAATCACGCAGATGTCGCATTGCCCCATAGACTGATGGGACACGTATTTTTCTCCGTCGCCGCTGGAGTGTCGGAGGCTGCGCCCTGTCTCACGCGCAGCAATGCACAATCGAACACAGAACAGGACACAGGCGTGACCACATTTGTAGAACTCGGAATCGACCAAGACATTGTCGATGCGCTCACCGAAAAGGGCATCTCGGAGGCCTTCCCCATTCAAGAGCAGACGATCCCCCTCGCCATCACCGGCCAGGACATCATCGGCCAGGCGAAGACTGGAACGGGCAAGACCTTCGGCTTCGGCCTCCCGCTGCTGCAGCGGCTCGGCGCGAACCCAGAGCCCGGAGTGCAGGCGCTCGTCGTCGTGCCGACTCGCGAGCTCGCGATGCAGGTCTTCGAGGACCTCGAGCTCGCCACGAAGAACCGTGCGACTACTGTCGTGCCGATCTACGGCGGCAAGGCGTACGAGGGGCAGATCGAGCAGCTGAAGGCGGGCGCCCAGGTCGTTGTCGGTACCCCCGGCCGCCTCCTCGACCTCGCGAGCCAGCGCGTGCTCGATCTCGGCAAGGTCCGCGAGATGGTGCTCGATGAGGCAGACAAGATGCTCGACCTCGGCTTCCTCGCCGACATCGAGAAGCTGTTCTCGAAGACTCCGGCGAACCGCCACACAATGCTGTTCTCGGCGACCATGCCAGGCATCATCGTGTCGCTCGCGCGCCGCTTCATGTCGAACCCGATCCACATCCGCGCGACTGACCCCGACGAGGGCGCAGCGCAGGCGAACATTCAACACATCATCTACCGCGCGCACTCGCTCGACAAGGATGAGGTCATCGGCCGCATCCTGCAGGCGGAGGACCGCGGCAAGACTGTCATCTTCATGCGCACGAAGCGCGCGGCTGCCCGCCTGCAGGAGGAGCTCACGGACCGCGGCTTCAGCGCCGCAGCCGTGCACGGCGACCTCAATCAGGATCAGCGCGAGCGCGCGATGGCCGCGTTCAAGTCGGGCAAGAAGGATGTGCTCATCGCGACCGAGGTCGCGGCTCGCGGCATCGATGTTGACGACGTGACACACGTCATCAACCACACGGTACCCGACGACGAGAAGGCGTACCTGCACCGCGTCGGGCGCACAGGCCGCGCGGGCCGCACAGGCATCGCCGTGACGTTTGTCGACTGGGACGACATGCACAAGTGGGCACTCATCAACAAGGCGCTCGAGTTCGGCATCGCCGAGCCCGTCGAGACCTACTCGTCCTCGCCGCACCTGTTCACTGACCTGAACATTCCCGAGGGCTCGAAGGGTCGCCTCAAGGCGACGCCCGTGAAGGAGACCGCTCCCCGCGGCGAGCGCACCCGCTCGCGCACGTCGGGTGCTCGTTCGGCGGGATCAGGATCAGGATCGCGCTCGGAGTCGGACGCCGCGGGCGAGGGCGGCTCTAAGCGAACACGCCGCCGCACACGCAGCGCGAACCCGCAGGGTCCGGGCCGACACGAGTCGCACGGTCACGAGCAGCACGGTCATGACGCCGACGGCGGCAGCGAGCCCGGCGCCCCGGCGCCCGAGAGCACCGGCACTGACGGGGAGGGCGCACCGCGTCGCCGCCGCCGTCGGGGCGGTCGTGGCCGCGGCAACGGGGCCGGTGCCTCTGCAGAGGGTGCACAGCCCGAGGCGACGCAGGCAGCCGACAGCGGCGCTTCGGCTCCCGCGGAGGCTCCCGCCGCATAGCCCGCCCGACGTCCGGGACGTCACGGTTCGAAACATCCATTGGTGCTCATGCCCGCAACGTTTACGCTTGCGGGCATGAGCATTGATTTTCCCGCCCTGCCCGATACCGTTTCAGTCGACCGCGTCGAGGTTGCGCCCGAGGTCGAGCTGCGCGTGCTCCGGGCCGGCGCAGGTTCGCCAGTCGTATTCGTCCCCGGGTGGAACTTCTCGGCCGAGGTGTTCGTGCACCAGCTCATTGGGCTCGCAGGCGCCCACGAGGTCATCGCTGTCGACCCGCGCGGTCATGGCGAGTCGAGTAAGCCGCTCACCGGCAACAGCTTCCCGCAGCGCGGCCGTGACCTCGCCGCCCTGCTCACAGCACTAGATCTCAGGGGCGTCACCCTCGCGGGCTGGTCGTTCGGCGTGCTCGACGTGCTCTCGGCGCTCGAGGTCGACGGGGTGGACGACCGCGTCGCTCGACTCATCCTCATTGACGAGCCGCCGCGCGTCCCCTTCGACCCCGCGAATGCCGCCGAGTGGGGCGAGGCCGCGCTCAACCACGACGGGCTCCCTGCCTACGTGAAGTTCCTCTCAACAGATCGCCAGGGCTTCCTCGAGTACATCGCGGCAGACGCGCTTGGCGTCGCGGCGGAAGACGCAGCGGCCGAGCCCGCTGTCGGGAAGCTCATCGCCGACGGCGCCCGGACGCCCGAGCACATTGCGATCATCACCGGCGCCGAGGGGCTCGCAACCGACCTGTCGGCCCCAGCTGCCGCGTTTGACAGTTCAGGCAAGCCGCTGCTGTTTCTCGCGCAGGATGCCTGGGCCGACGACGCGCGCCGGTGGGTGAACACGAACCTCCCGCACGCCGAGTTCGCAACGATTCCAGTGCACGCGGGCTTTCTCACAGAACCCGACGCGTTCAACGCGCGGGTGCGGGAGTTCTTGGCGGGCTAGCTGGACTGCGAGGGCCCATGCAGGCGGGAGCCCGATCCTGATCCACTAACGCGGCGTATGCACGACGCCGCGAATGCGCTCAACAGTCTCGGCAGGGGTCGTACGCTCCCCGAGGCGGTTCGGTTTACCGGCGCCGTGGTAGTCACTCGCCCCGGTGACGGTGAGCCCGAGTTCGTCGGCGGCGTCCCGCAGCGGCGGGAGCCAGTCCTCCCGGTTCTCGGGGTGGTTGAGTTCGATCCCCTTGAGGCCTGCGCGCTCGAATGCCCGCACCGCGTCGGGAGGTGTCGGCGTGCGCTGCCGCTCGGCGACGGGATGCGCGAGCACCGGAAAACCGCCCGCCGAGCGTACGAGCCTGATCGCATCAAGCGTGTCGAGCGCGTACGTCGGCACGTAATACTTCGAGCGGGGGTGGAGCACGTCAGCGAACGCCGCGCTGCGGTCGACAAAATAGCCTGCGGCGACGAGGGCGTCGGCGATGTGCGGGCGACCAACTGTCGTCGCTTCGAACTCGCCGAGGACGTCGTCCCAGGTGAGCCTGTAGTCCATGGCGATGAGCTCGACCATCTCTCGCGCCCGGCCGAGCCTCGCCTCGCGCACCGTGGCGAGGGCAGCGAAGAGTTCCCCCGCAGCCGGGTCGATGCCGTACCCGAGCAGGTGGCGCGACTTCCACTCATACTTCGTGGTGACCTCGATGCCTGGCAGGAAGTCGATTCCGGCAGCGGTTGCTGCCGCGCGCGCTTCGTCCCACCCGTCAATCGTGTCGTGGTCGGTGAGCGAAAACCCTGCGAGCCCGAGGGCAGCGGCCTCGGCGGCGATCTCCGCGGGCCTCGTTGTGCCGTCGGAGATGAGGGAGTGCGTGTGCAGGTCGTAGCCCGCGCTACCAGTCATTCCCTCAGTCTACGAGTCTGGGGCGAGGTCAGCGAACGGAAGGCGGCCACGCCCTACCTCGGCGCCAGGAGATGACCTGCGGCCGCGCCCTCGGGACGGCGAGCACGACCCGCCCCGGAGGGCGGACGGGAGATCCGGCGCGGCCCCAGTCGTTCCCGCGCCGGATCCAGATCCCGTTACGGCGCCGTGTAGCCGCCGTCGACGAGGTGGTAACTGCCAGTCACGAACGAGGCAGCGTCGCTCGCGAGGAACGCGACCATGTGCGCGATCTCCTCTGCGCGGCCGAGCCTGCCCATCGGATGCTTCGCGATGAGCGCCGCGCGGGCGTCGGCGTCGGCGTTCTTCAACAGCGGGGTATCGACGTAGCCCGGTCCGACCGAGTTCACGCGGACGCCCAGCGCCGCGTTCTCAAGCGCCGCGGTCTTCGTGAGCCCGACAACTGCGTGCTTGCTCGCGACGTACGCCGGCGATCCAGCACTGCCGACGCTGCCGAGGATCGAGGCGATGTTCACGACGGCCCCGCCGCCGTGCTGCGCCATGTGCGCGACCTGCGCGCGCGTGCCGCGGAACACCGCTGACAGGTTGATGTCGATCACGCGCTGCCAGTCGGCATCGCTATAGGTCGACGTCGGGCCCACCGCGCCACCGATGCCGGCGTTGTTGACGCCAATCTTCAGGGGCGCGAGGGCCTCCGCCGCGCGCACGGTCTCGTCGATCACGTCGACGGCGCCAGCGTCGCCGACAACTGCGACAGCTTCGCCGCCCGCACCAGTGATCTCTGCGACGACGGCTTCTGCGGCAGTTGCGTCGAGATCCTGCACGACGACCTTCGCGCCGTTCGCGGCAAGCAGCAGCGCGACGGCGCGGCCGATCCCTGATCCTGCTCCGGTAACAATCGCCGAGCGATCGGCGACTTCGTACTGTGCCATATGTGTGGTCCTTTCCACGCGGGAACCGCCCGGCCGGATGCCAGGGCCCTCGTCCCAACCGTACGCCTCGATTCGATGCGCACGCACCCAGCTGGAAGTGGGAGGATGGGAGGATGACCGAGAATACGACCGCCACGCACGAGGCGGAGATCGACAACAGCAACCGGAGCACGACGCCCCAGTCGGAAACGTTCCTCAATTACATCTCGTCGAGCTGGGCCGACCGCGTCGACGAGCTCCCCGCCGAGCTTGCAGTCGCGAAGTTCGCGGCGGATCGCCGCAAGGCCCTCGCCGCCGAGTTCCCCGGCAAGCGCCTCGTCATCGCGGCCGGCGCCCTCAAGCAGCGCTCGAACGACACCTTCTACCCGTACCGCCCGCACAGTGCATTCGCGCACCTCACCGGGTGGGGTTCGGAGTCTGAGCCTGGTGCGATCCTCGTGATCGACGCGTCGGGCGAGACCACCCTCTACTTCCAGGAGCGCGCTGGCCGCGACTCAGATGAGTTCTTCGCGAACCCAGAGATCGGCGAGTTCTGGATCGGGCCGCGCCCGTCACTCGCGCAGGTCGCAGCGCTGCTCGGCGTGCAGACCGCACACCTCGCGGAGTTCCAGTCAGCCGACGGCGACGTCACTCTCGACGACGCCGAGCTCGGCCGCGCGACGAGCGAACTGCGCCTCGTGAAGGACTCGTACGAGCTCGCCGAGATGCAGGCCGCCGTCGACTCGACGCAGCGCGGCTTCAACGAGGTCCTCGCGGCACTCGGCGACGCAAGCGCGCATCCCCGCGGCGAACGCGTCATCGAGGGCGTGTTCAACCATCGTGCGCGCCTCGACGGCAACGAGGTCGGGTACGAGACGATCGCAGCGGCGGGCGCGCACGCGTGCACGCTGCACTGGATCCGCAACGACGGCGCCGTGCGCGAGGGCGACCTGCTCCTCCTCGACGCCGGCGTCGAACTCGACAGCCTGTACACGGCAGACATCACCCGCACTATCCCGATCTCGGGTACCTTCACCGAGCCGCAGCGGCGCGTCTACGAGGCAGTCCTCGAGGCTGCCGACGCCGCACGCGCGATCGTGAAGCCTGGCATCCGTTTCGGCGACGTGCACGACGCGGCGATGGCTGTCATTGAGCGTGTCACCCGCGAGTGGGGTCTCCTCCCCGAGGCTGACGGCACGCCATACCACCGCCGCTACATGGTGCACGGCACAAGCCACCACCTCGGTCTCGACGTGCACGACTGCGCACAGGCAAAGCGAGAGATGTACCTCGACGGCGTGCTCGAGCCAGGCATGGTCTTCACGATCGAGCCTGGCCTGTACTTCCAGCCTGACGACCTCACCGTACCAGAGGAGCTCCGAGGGATCGGCATCCGTATCGAGGACGACATCGTTGTCACCGAGGACGGCTGCGTGAACCTTTCGGCGAACATCCCGCGCACGGCTGACGACGTCGAGGCGTGGGTGCAGGGCGCGCGCACGGCTTAGCACTCCCTCGAGCACCGAGAACGGGCCCCCGGATACTGAGAGGGTTCGGGGGCCCGTTCCTGCTGTAACGCGAATCGCGCTTCCCCGCAAGGGGGTGGTCGGCCTCGGGGCCCATGCGTAGCGTGAGAACACGTCGTGGACACACGCCGTCGGACTCACGAAGGGAAGCCAGCATGACCGAAAAGATTCACGTTCTCATCCTCAACGGCACGCTCAAGGCCGGCAGCGAGACTTCCAGCACCGAGGCGCTCGCACAAGAGCTCAGCAAGGAGTTCCCGAGCGAGACGAGCACCGTCGACACGGTCCGCCTCGTCGATCTGTCAATCCTTCCGGGCATCTCCGACGATCTCGGAGACGGCGACGCCTGGCCGGCGCTCCGACAGCGCATCCTTGAAGCCGATGTCGTCGTGTTCGCAACGCCGACGTGGCTCGGCCAGATGACGAGCGTCATGCGCCGGGCGCTCGAGCGGCTGAACGCCGACATTTCGACGCGCGACGACCACGGGAGGCCGCTCTTCGCCGGCAAAGTCGCCGCTGCGCTCGTCGTCGGCAACGAGGATGGCGCACACCGCATCGTGGCGGATCTGCTGCAGGCCGCGAACGACCTGGCGTTCTCGGTACCGGCGAACGCGTGCACGTACTGGAACGGGCGCGCAATGGAGCAGGTGAACTTCGTCGACCTCACGGAGACGCCGGAGCCCGTCGCGGCAGCCAATCGGGGGCTTGCCGCGAACGCGCTCCACCTGGCGCGGCTGTTGCGGGCGCACCCCTACCCGGCGGCGGAGTAGCGCGCGGGCCGCGGCGCGCAGGTTCGGCGGTTGAGCTAGCGGCTACTCGCCGCCGAGCACGCGGCGCGCCTCGTGGAGCAGCTCTGGCTCAGTCACCAGGTCGTACCGGGTCGCAACCATCTGCATGATCGACGAGAAGTCTCTGCGGTTGCGGTTCATGGCATAGGAGAGCAGACCGAACAGCATGCCGAATCCCGCGCCGATGACGATCGCCGAGAGGAATACTCCCCCGATGCCAGCGTTGTCTGGCTGGAAGATGAAGAGCAGCAGGCCGAGGAACAGGCCGAGGTAGGCGCCAGACAGCGCACCCATCCAGGCGACCTTGCCGTAGCTCAGGCGACCAGTGACGCGCTCGACGCTGCGTAGATCATTCCCGAGAATCGACACCCGCTGCACAGGGAAGCCGCTTCGAGCAAGCACGTCAACAGCGTGCTTCGCGTCCTCGTACCGGTCGTAGGTCGAGACGATCTCGCCCTTCGGGATCTCGGGCTGGATTGGTGCGCGCGAATTGGGGAAACCGGGGCTGCTCATAGCTCGATTCTGACACAGCAATCGCAAAGACGCGTGCTTTCTTTCCGCGGCATCCCACGGGCGTGTCTCGCGATTCCTCCAGGTGAAAGTGCCCGCCGACCGGTACCGTAGTGGTGTGAGTAGTTCGCGGGTGTTTGTCGGCCGCCTTGCCGGTCGGGGCGTGTTTGATCCCGTCGGTGACCAGATCGGCAAAGTTCGCGATGTCCTCGTCGTGTACCGCGCCCAAGCGGCGCCGCGAGTAGTGGGCCTGATCGTCGAGATTCCGGGCAAACGCCGGGTGTTCGTGCCGATCAGTCGGGTGACTTCCATCGCGTCTGGCCAGGTCATCACAACCGGGCTCATCAACATCCGCCGATTCGAGCAGCGGCGAGGCGAAACGCGCATGATCGCGGAGATGATCGGCATGCGTGTCGACCTTGCTGCGTCCGAGGGCGGCGCTCCTGCACGGGCGACAGTCGAAGACGCGGCCATCGAGCGCACCAGAGCAGGCGAATGGATCGTCTCCGAGCTGTTCGTTCGGCTGCCCAAGGCCGGCGCAGGGTTCGGCCGTGGGCCAGCCCGCACCGTGCACTGGTCGCAGGTCGAGCGACCGAGCGAAGACACCGGACCGCAGTCGGCAGAGCTCCTGGTGCAGACGCTCGTCGATCTCAAGCCGGCAGACCTCGCCGCAACTCTCCTCGAGCTCCCCAAGGCGCGCATGGTCCCTGTGCTTGATGAACTCGCTGACGACCGCGTCGCCGACGCGCTCGAAGAAATGAGCGAGACGGACCAGATCGATATCCTCGCCCTCATCCCTGCGGCGCGCACCGCTGACGTGCTCGACCGCATGGAACCAGACGACGCTGCAGACCTCATCTCGGCCCTGCCTGCGGCGCAGGGCGCAGAGCTCCTCGACCTCATGGAGCCTGAAGAGGCAGAGGACGTGCGGCGGCTTCTCGAGTACGAGTTCGATACGGCTGGTGGCCTCATGAGCCCCACCCCGATCGTGCTCGCGGCGGAAGCGAGCGTTGCCGAGGGCCTCGCGATGATCCGGCGCGCGGAGATTCCGCCGGCCATGGCCTCCGCGGTCTATGTGACCCACCCACCGTACGAGACGCCGAGCGGCGAATACCTCGGCATGGTGCATTTCCAGCGCATGCTTCGGTTCCCGCCGCACGAGCGGCTCAGCGCGCTGCTCGACGCCGAGATTGAGGCTGTGCCCGTGACGGCGAGCGCGGCCGAGGTCTCCCGTCGTCTCGCGAGCTACGACCTCGTCGCGCTCCCTGTCGTCGACGATCAGGATCGGCTTGTCGGCGTCGTCACCGTCGACGACGTGCTCGATCACCTCCTGCCTGACGACTGGCGCCACGCGGACTCCGAGGAGGGTCGCGCATGAGCCCCTTTAAGCGCCGCTCTGATCTCGCGGCACCACGCACTGGCCGAGCAGCCCGAGGCCCCGCCGGCAACCGCATCGACGGCAACGAACGCTTCGGCAGGTGGACCGAAGGCATCGCCCGCGGAATGGGAACGCCCTGGTTTCTCCTTGCGCTCACCTTGTTCTGCGTGCTCTGGCTCGCATGGAACTCGTTGGGCCCCGAGCACCTCCGGTTCGACTCCCCCTCGCTCGGCTTTACAGCCCTCACCCTCATTCTGTCGCTGCAAGCGTCGTACGCGGCTCCGATGATCCTGCTCGCGCAGAACCGACAGGACGACCGCGACAGGGTGCAAATCGAGCAGGACCGCAAGCAGGCCGAACGCAACCTCGCCGACACCGAGTTCCTCGCCCGAGAGGTTGTCGCACTGCGGTTGTCAATCAAGGACCTGCCAGACCGCGAGTTTCTCAGGCAAGAGCTTCGTGCACTGCTCGCCGAGCTCGAGAGTGAGCCTGACACCCCGCACACGCCCGAGGCCGACGACACTGAGAACGAGTCACGCAGTGAGTGAGCACAACCGCACCGAGGTCGAACAACGTCTCTGGGACTCGCTCTCCCGCGTGAACGATCCCGAGATCCATCGTCCGATCACCGAGCTCGGGATGGTCGGTGAGCTTCGCGTTGATGCGGCCGGCACCGCAGACGTGCCGCTCAAGCTGACGATCGCCGGCTGCCCAGCGGCCCAGCGGATTGAGCGAGACGTTCGTGAGGCAACGCTCGGGACTTCTGGAGTCACCGACGCACGAGTCGATGTGAGCGTCATGAATCCCGCCGAGCGACAGGCATTCGTCGAGACGGTTCGTGGCCCAGCTCGGCCAGTGCAGTTCGGGCCGGACTCACTCACCCGAGTCATCGCCGTCACAAGTGGGAAGGGCGGCGTGGGCAAGTCGTCGCTAACCGCATCTCTCGCGGTCGCGCTCGCCAGGCAAGGCCTCTCGGTCGGACTCATCGACGCTGACGTGTTCGGCTTCTCGATTCCTGGGATCCTCGGACTCAGCCGCGACGGCGTCACCGAGCAGCCAACCCGCGTTGGCGAGATGATCCTGCCGCCCGAAGCGCACGGGGTAAAGGTGATCTCCATCGGAATGTTCCTCGGAGACGCCGACCCGCGATCGACGGCGGTCTCCTGGCGCGGCCCCATGTTGCATCGCACGATCGAACAGTTCCTGCGCGACGTCTGGTTTGGCGACCTCGACGTGCTCCTGCTCGACCTTCCCCCGGGCACCGGTGACGTCGCGATCAGCGTCGGTCAGCTCCTACCGCAAGCCGAAGTACTCGTCGTGACGACCCCACAAGAAGCCGCGGCCGACGTTGCCGTACGCAGCGCGCTCGTGGCACGCCAAACCGGCCAGCGAGTCATCGGCGTCATCGAGAACATGTCAGGCCTCGCCCAGCCCGACGGCACCGTGCTCGAGCTGTTCGGCACCGGCGGCGGGGCGGCGGTCGTCGACAGGCTCAACACCTCTGAGAGCGCTGCGGGCCAGCAGCCAGTCAAGCTGCTCGGAAGCGTGCCGCTCAGCCCGGACTTCCGCGAGGGCGGCGACACCGGCTTGCCCGCAGTGCTGCAACGCCCCGAGGACCCGGCCGCCGCCGCAGTCATCGCGATTGCCGAGCAGCTCGCGGCGCAGGGTCGTGGACTTGCGGGCAGGCCGCTCGGAGTGACGCCGCGTTAGTCTCGGCTCAGGTCGCTTCGTCATCAAAGCGGACAGTGACGGGGCCTTCCGCTGAGATCCCCTGGCGCGCACGCCTGGCGGCAGCAAGCTCGTCAAGTCGCTCCCGCCGCTCGGCCTGCCGCGCCTCGCGTTCGTCTTCAACAAGCGCGTCGCGGATGATCCTGCGGGGGTCGTATTGGCGAGGATCGAGCTGCTTCCAGTCGACATCCTCGAATTCGGGCCCCATCTCGTCCTTCAGCCGATCCTTTGCCCCGTCTGCCGCCCGCTTCACAGCGCGAACAAAGTCGCTGAACTTTTTTGCGTACTCGGGCAGCCGCGTCGGGCCAATTACGAACAGCGCGATCACCAAGATGATGAGGATCTTCGAAAAGCTCAGGCTGTCCATTCCCATATCGTAGCGAGAACACGGCGGCAATCTCGACTTGCCAGCTGCGTGCCTCAGCCCCACCAGAACTCTCACAGCCGGAACACGAACGAGAACGGCGAGCCAGCGCCGAAATCTCGCCGGGCAGCCCTATCCTGAACAGGCAGAACGACGGAGGACAGAGGAACACGTGAGCAAGCTCGAGCGCAACTGGCAGTACACGGAGCAGTATCCCAGTGAAACTGACACACTCGTGCGCGCCCGGCGGGTATCACTCGAACTCGGCATCGAGCCCGTCTCGCGCGCCGTCTCGGCCGAACTCTCCGCCCTTGCGGTGCTCTCGGGTGCCAAGGCAATCTGCGAGATCGGCACTGGAGTCGGGGTGAGCGGGCTGTCGCTGCTGCGGCACCGGCCAGACGCGATCCTCACATCGATTGAGATTGAGCCCGAGCACCTTCGCGAAGCGCGTTCGCTCTTCACCGAGGCAGGCATTCCCGCATCCCGCGCCCGCCTCGTCGAGGGAGACGCGCGCCACGTCATGCCCCGGCTGAACCTTGCCGCGTACGACATCGTGCTACTCGACGCCGAGCAGTCCCAGCTCCTTGAATACTTCGAACACGCACTGGGCATCGTCCGCCCCGGTGGCGCCATTGTTGTGCCGAGCGCGCTCGCACACGGCCGCGTTGCTGACCCTGCGGCGCGCGATGAGTCCACGCAGGCGCTGCGGGACCTGCTCGCGGTTGTCGCAGAGTCTGACGCCATCGCTGCGTCGCTCGCCCCCACAGGCGACGGCTTGCTCACGGTTGTGCGTCTCGACGGCTAAGTTCGACCCCTACGCACTGCGTGCCGCTGACTGGTTGTGTGCACCTCTGAGTGCAGGCCCCAGACAATGAACCATGATGACTGTGCCTGACCCGGCGCCACAACCCATGGGATCTGCGGAATCAATGCCCGATCCACGCCGCAGACACATACCAACTGCAGATCCCAGAGATACTGACAGCAACCGGGTGAAGCCGAGCTCCGGGTGAGACCAGCGGCCGAGACTCACGCTCGGGCCGGCCCTGCGCCACAACCCATGGAATCTGCGAAATCAATGCCCGATCCACGCCGCAGACACATACCAGCTGCAGATCCCAGAGATGCTGACAGCAACCGGACTACTGAAACCACGGAGAGGTTTAAGCTCGGCGCACAAAAAATGAGGGCCCCGAGGGGCCCTCATTCTGCGTGTGCGAACGGCGGTTAGTCGCCGAGCACTCCCGCAAGTACATCGCGAAGCTCGGCGGCCTCTTCGTCATTGACTGACACCACCAGACGGCCACCGCCTTCAAGGGGAACACGCACCACGATGACGCGGCTTTCGCGCACCGCTTCCATGGGCCCGTCTCCGGTCCTTGGTTTCATTGCCGCCATGACGCCTCCTCGCATGTTTGGTCTTTCCCCTCTATTATCTCTCGCGAAGCCGGGTCGCGGAAATCCTTTGAGGCTTTTATGCAAAGGAGTGTCACAATACGGCTGTGGAATGCGTACAATATTGGCCCCATTGTCACGAACGAACCACTAGCTTGCGTAGGCGCTGTTCTCGCGCACGTAGTCAACAGTGAGATCGTTTGTGCGAATCCGCGCGCTTGAGTCGCCCGCGTGAAGCTCTACGAGCACCTCGGTGCGCTTCGGCGAGAGGTCGCACTCCGAGACTGGCCGGTCTGGCCCTCCTGCGCTGCACAATCGAACACCGTTGAAGCTCACATCAACGACGTACGGATCGAAGCTCGCCTGCGTGACGCCGATTGCCGCAAGCACCCGCCCCCAGTTGGGATCATCCCCCGCAATCGCCGCTTTGAAGAGGTTGTTTCGAGCAAGCGCTCGCCCGACCTCCTCGGCGTCTGATTCGCTCTCGGCGCCCTCCACAAAGATGTGAATGTTGTGGCCCGCCCCCTCCGCATCGACCTGCAACTGTTCTGCGATGTCATCGCAGACTGCGAGCAGCCCGGCGGAGAACTCGGCCTCGCTCGGCGACACCCCACTTGCACCCGAGGCAAACGCCGTGACCTGATCGTTCGTCGACATGCAGCCATCTGAATCAAGTCTGTTGAACGTCGCAGAGACTGCAGCGCGCAGTGCGCGATCGAGCACGGCGTTCGAGACACAGGCATCGGTCGTAATCACCACGAGCATCGTCGCGAGTCCCGGTGAGAGCATACCTGCGCCTTTGCCCATGGCCCCAATGCGCCAGCCCGCGCCTGTGTGGGTCGCCGTCTTGGATACCGAGTCGGTGGTGAGGATCGCCGTCGGTGCCGACTCATCCGTGGCCGCGAGAGCTTCACACGCGAGCGGCACACCGCCGAGCACACTCGACCTGAATTCTTCGCCGCCCGAACCGATGAGCCCTGTCGAACACACAAGTACATCGGTGGCATTGATGCCGGATATCTCGGCGGCAACCGCGGCGGCAGAGAGCTCTACGGTCTCGTATCCGTATTCGCCGGTGAAGCAGTTTGCTCCGCCGGAGTTGAGGAGCACCGCGCGGGGTGTGCCGCCTGCGGCCATCACACTTCTGCTCCACCGAATCGGATGCGCCTGCGCGCGGTTCCGCGTGAACACGACGGCGCAGCCGGGCTGGGGCCCATCGTTCACGACAAGAGCGAGATCAGGCTTTCCGGAGGACTTGATGCCGGCTGTAACGCCCGCAGAGCGAAACCCGAGCGGGTATGTGACCGACATGAGCGGCCCCTTTCGTGGTTGTGCCTAGCCGAGCAGCGTGGTCGCGGGCGAGTCGAGATTGAATTGTTTGAGCGTCTGGAAATCCTGCATACCCTCGACGCCACCCTCCTTGCCGTAACCGGAGTAGCCAATTCCGCCGAACGGACTCGAAGCATCTGCGACGAGACCCTTGTTGATCCCGAGCACGCCGACCTCGAGCGCGTGGGCGACGCCAAACGCCCGATCGATATCCTGGGAAAAAACGTAACCGGCGAGCCCGAATGGAGTGTTGTTCGCCTTGACGATTGCTTCCGCGTCGGTGCCGAAGGTGTCGACAACTGCGATCGGTGCGAAAATCTCTGCCGAGGCGATCTTCGCCGCCTCAGGCACGTTCGTGAGCACTGCTGGGTTCATAAAGAAGCCGTCGCCCAAGGGCTGCGGCGCCGCACACGCGTCATCTGCCCCGAGCTCGAGCGCTCCAGCAACGAGCCCAAGTACCTGCTCGCGCGCTTGGCCGCTGATGAGCGGGCCGAGGTCGACGCCTTCTGCGAACCCCGAGCCGACGGTGAGGGCGTTCAGTCGCTTCGAGAGCTCGGCGGTGAACTCCCCCGCGATCCCTTCCTGCACGAGGAATCGGTTTGCCGCGACGCAGGCCTGGCCACCGTTACGAATCTTCGACATCACAGCGCTGTTCACCGCGCGCTCGAGGTCTGCGTCGTTGAACACGAGGAACGGCGCATCGCCGCCAAGCTCAAGCGACAGCTTCTGCACGTGCTGCGCCGACTGCTCGATGAGCATCGAGCCGACGCGGGTCGAACCGGTGAAGGACACCTTCTTCAAGCGGGCATCGCTCATGAGCTTGCGCGACCAACCCGACGAGTCTGAGGTTGTCACGACCTGGAACGCCTCAGGTGGCACGCCCGCCTCGAGCAGCACGTCTCCGAGCAGCAGCGAGCTCAGCGGGGTTGCCTCGGCTGGCTTCAGGATCACCGAACAGCCTGCGGCGAGCGCCGCGGCTGCTTTGCGGGCGCCCATTGCGAGCGGGAAGTTCCAGGGGGTGATGAGTAGCGCGATCCCGACAGGCTGGCGGGTGACTATGAGTCGCGCTCCCCCGGCCGGCGCCTCGCGATATCCGCCGTAGGAACGTACGGCCTCCTCCGAGTACCACCGCAAGTAGTCCGCTGAGAAGCGCACCTCCGCGCGAGACTCGTCGATTGGCTTTCCCATTTCACGGGTCATCGTGGCTGCGATTGTCTCGATGCGCTCAACAAGGATTTCGGCGGCGCGCAAGAGCACGTTTGACCGTGCACGGGCGCTTCGGCCGCTCCAGGCTGTCAGCCCGCGACCGGCGACCTCAAGACAGTGGCCTGCCAGCTCCGTCGGGACATTTGCAACCTGGGTGAAGGCCGCTCCAGTCGCAGGGTCAACCACGTCGAAGCGTTCGAGGCTCGTGCCGTCGACCCCGGGGATGCGCGGGCCGCTCTCAAAGGATGCAAGGAACGCGTCGTGGGCTTGGAGGATTGTCTGCATTGGATTCTCGGTTCTCTGGTGAAGCTGTCGGTGGCGGTGTCGCGAGGCGCCCAATCCGCCGGGCGCCTCGCACAGTGAGCGGGGCCCGCTCAGTCGCCGAGTGGGAGGATGTCGCCTGGCGCGCTCGCCGGCGAAACGTCAGCAGCGCCCTCGCGCACGGAGCGAAGGAATGATTTGGTGCGCTCATGCTGCGGGTTGCCGAATACAGCCTCGGGAGCGCCAGTCTCGACGATGTACCCGTCTGCCATGAAGACGACGCGGTCTGCCACCTCGCGGGCGAAGGTCATCTCGTGCGTCACGACAACCATCGTCATGCCTTCGGCGGCAAGCTGCTTCATCACATCGAGTACCTCGCCAACGAGCTCAGGATCGAGCGCGCTTGTCGGCTCGTCAAACAGCATGATGCTCGGCCGCATCGCGAGCGCGCGGGCGATGGCGACGCGCTGCTGCTGGCCGCCCGACAGCTGCGACGGGTAGGCGTCAGCCTTTTCGGGAAGCCCGACCCGGGCGAGAAGTTCGCGGGCGTGTGCCTCGCTCGCAGTCCGGTCGGCCCGCTTGACCTTGAGTGGGGCCAGCATGATGTTCTCAAGTACGGTCTTGTGCGGAAACAGGTTGAAGCGCTGGAACACCATGCCAACCTGCTCACGGTGCTTCGCGATCTGCTTCTCGCTGAGCTCATACAGCGTGTTCCCGTCGCGGCGGTAGCCAGAGAGTTCGTCGTTAACTGTCAGGAGCCCGTCGTCGATACGCTCAAGGTTGTTGATGCAGCGCAGAAACGTCGATTTGCCAGAGCCCGACGGCCCGAGAAGCACAACAACCTCCCCCTTGCCGACCGACATATTGATGTGTTTGAGCACGTGGTTGTCGCCGAAGCGCTTGCTGACGCCCTCGGCCTGGATCACAGTTTCGATGCTCATCGTGTTACTCCAAAGGTGTTCTTCAGCCAGCGTTTCTTCATGCTGGGTGCTGCCTGCGCCGCGTAGCCGCGGTTCATGCGACGCTCAAGCCAGCTCTGCAGGAACGTCAGCACGGTCGTCATAAACAGGTACCAAATCGAGGCGGTGAACAGCAGCTCGATAACTTTGTAGTTCAGTGTGTAGATGCGGAAGGCACCGTTCAGCAGTTCGGAGACCGAAATCGTGTACGCGAGCGCGGATGTCTTGAGCATCGCAATCAACTGGTTGCCTGCGGGTGGGAGAATAACCCTCAGCGCCTGAGGCAAGACGACCGAGAGCATCACGCGGCGCTTGCGCATGCCGAGCGCAAGCGCGGCCTCAGCCTGACCTTTATCAACTGCGAGCAGGCCAGCCCGGACGATCTCGGACATGTACGAGCCTTCGTTGATGCCGAGGGCGAGGATCGCGGCGAGAAACGGCGTCATGATCGTGTTCGTGCTCACGGACCAGAGCCCAAAGAATGAGACCGTCGGGATGACGAGTGCAATGTTGAACCAGATCAGCAACTGCACGAGCACGGGGGTGCCGCGGAACAGCCAGGTGTAAAAGCCCGCCGCGCCAGAGAGCACGCGGTTGTTTGATTCGCGCAGGAGCGCGGTGACCACTCCGAGCACCAGCCCAACAAGCATCGAGATGACAGTAAGCTCAAGCGTCGTCACGACGCCGCTCAAGATCTGAGGGTCGAAGAGATACTTCGCGGTGACTGTGTAGTCGATGTCAGCAAAGATAAACGCTGCGACAACGCCGGCAGTGACGAGCAGCACGATGACTGCTGCAATCGCGGAGCCGACGCTCTTATGCCCCACGACCTTGAAGAGCTGCTCCCCCTCTCCGGGGAGCGAGATCGTCATTGTGTTCGGAGTGGCCATGGTGACGCCTATCGTGCGTTGTTGATGAGTGACTCGTCGAGCGCGAGGTCGCTGACGCCCCACTCTTCGAGGATCTTCTCGTAGCTGCCGTCGGCAATGATCGCGTTCATTGCTTCAAGGAGCACGTCGCGGAGTTCAGCGTCTGCTTTGTTGAGCATGATGCCGTAGACGCTGTCACCGACGGTGAGGCCTGGAATAAGCTCGACGGCTCCCTCGGCCTGCGAGACGGCGTAGCTGCCGACTGCGCCGAGGATGACGCTCGCGTCGACTCCGCCCTGGCGGATCTGGAGGATGCCTGCCTGATCGCTGTCGAGCATCTGGATGTTGATGGCCTGGTCGCCGTTTGCAACGCAGTCGGCGCTGAGTTCCTCGACCTGAGTGACCTGGATCGTGCCCCGGGTACCTGCGACCTTCTTTCCGCACAGGTCGTCAAGCGACGTGAACTCGCCCACGCGATCGGGTGAGGTGATGAATCCCGACGCTGCCTTGAGGTAAGTGACGTAGTCGTACACCTCTGCACGCTCGTCGGTGTAGGTCATTGACGCGAGCAGCGCGTCGTAGCGCTTCGACTGAATACCGCTGAGTGCAGCCTCAGTCTTCACGTCTTGCCAGTCAAACGGCACGCCAATCTGTTCGCTCAATGCGCTCGCAATGTCGACGTCGATGCCTTTGACTGTCTTACCGTCTTCCTGCAGCCATTCGAAGGGCGCGTAGGTGAGGTCACCTGCGTTGACGATCTTGCCCGCGTCTTTGATGCGGTCGGGCAGCTTGGCGTACAGGGGCGCGTCGGTGTTCACCTCGGCCGCGTCTTCGGCGCCGCTCGCGGCGTCGCTCCCCTGCGCGCAACCGGTGAGCATCAGGACTGCACTTCCCACGAGCCAAGCGGCGAGCGCTCCACGCTTGAGGTTCATATAACCCTCCTTTGGGTATTAGAAAAACTAGGGTCTTGGCGAGCTGGGGTCGGCGCACAACCGGGCCTTGGCAGCCGCTCGGGAATCACAATACACAGGTTGCACGTTGCATGCAACTTACCTTAAGCTTCGATTGCTCACCCCATTGAGCGCCCCCTTGGGCCACCAAACTCGCCGTCAGGAGACAGCATGAACACGCACCAGCGGAGCCCCCGCCCCGCGTGCTTCACGCGACCCGCTCGACCCCTCGCCCTCGGTTTCGGGGCGTTGGGCCTCCCGAAGAACTACAGCCAGGCCAGCTGCTCAGCGACCCACTCGGGGCCGCGCTCAGGGTCTCCCCCGGCCTCCTGGGCGATGAGCAACTGCGCGGTGTTCTTAATGTGGCGCCGCATTTCCGCAGAGGCTGTCTCCGCGTCCTGCCGCTCGATAGCGTCAACGAGCCCCGCGTGGTCATCGACAAGCTCACGCCCCGTTCGAGCAGTCGACGTCGTTCCCACGCCGCGGGTCAGCACGAGGTTTCGCAGGTCGAGCAGCAATCCCTGTAGCCGCCCGTTCCCGGAGGCCGCAGCGATCGAGATGTGGAGGTCGCGGTCAAGCACAAGCAGCTCCTCGGCATCGTCGGTCGCCTCCCCCATTGCCTCGAAGCAAGCCAGAATCCCGCGCAACTGCTCATCGGTGCGAGTGCGGGCAGCCTGCCCAGCAGCCGGCACCTCCAGCATGAGGCGTAGCTGGAACACCTCAAGGAGGTCCTCGAGCGTGGTCGCGAGAATCGTCGCACCGCGGTTCTTCTCGATCCTGACCATGCCCGCCTGCTCAAGCTGCAGCAGCGCGTCGCGGATGGGCGTGCGTGAGACACCGATGCGCTCGGCGAGCTGTACGGCAGACACCATCGTCCCGGGCTCCAGTCGGCCGCTCGTGATCTCAGAGCGGATCTGCTCCATCGCCCGGCGAGCCAAACTGTCTTGTTTCGAGAGCTTTTCCACACCCCCACTATGACACTTCTGAAAGAGGAACGTATGCACACACGACGCATTGCAGTCATCGGAGGCGGCATCATCGGCGCCTCCGTCGCCGCCCAGTTGACGACACGCAATGACGCAAACTCCGTTGTCTTGTATGAGAAGGAGTCGGCCCCCGGCACCCACCAGACCGGACACAACAGTGGTGTCGTACACGCCGGCCTCTACTACCAGCCGGGCAGCCTGAAGGCCCGTCTCACTCGGCGCGGCGTTGAGCTGCTCCACGCGTACAGCGAGTCGCGCGGAATCCGCTACGACGAGTGCGGCAAACTCGTCGTGGCGCACACCGAGAAGCAACTCGGCCAGCTCGATGCGATCCTCGAAAAAGCACGGGCGAACGGGGTGCCAGGGGTTGCAATCATCGGCGAAGACGCAATGCACGAGATCGAGCCGCACTGCGTCGGTCGGGCCGCGATCCATTCCCCGCACACCGCGATCGTCGATTATCCGGGGGTCACGCGCGCGCTCCTCGAAGACGTGCGTGCCGCTGGCGGCGAAGTTCGCCTCGGCACATCGGTCTCGCGCATCACACAGCAGGGCTCCGAGCAAATCGTGCACACCTCGGGCGGCAGCCAGGCGTTCGACTACGTGATCGCCTGCAACGGCCTGCAGTCAGACAGGCTCGCGAAGCGCTCCGGGGCGGGCAAGTACCCGGCGATCGTGCCCTTCTCGGGCGACTACTACAAGCTCAGGCCCGAGAGCGCGAAGCTCGTGAACGGGCTGCTCTACCCAGTGCCAGACCCTGACTATCCGTTTCTTGGTGTGCACCTCACCCGCACTGTCGACGATGAGGTCACCGTCGGCCCCAACGCGTTCCTCTCGTTCGCGCGAGAGCAGTACCACCGCTTCGGTTTCAACGTCCGCGACGCAATCCAGATCGCGTCCTCTGGAGCATTTTGGCGGTTCGCGGGCGGCAACTTCGCGGAGGCGATCGACCAACTCCGCACCGCGAACAAGCGGTCATTCCTCGCAGGAGCCCAGGAGTTTATCCCCGAACTCGCTTCCGAGGATCTCATCCCCGGGCTGCGAGGCGTCCGCGCGCAGGCCATGAACGAAGACAGCACGCTTGAAGACGACTTCGTGATCCAGCGCGTCAACAATGCGGTGTTCGTGCGAAACGCGCCTTCCCCCGCCGCGACCTCAGCGATGGCAATTGCCGAGCACATCATCGAGGAGATTCTCGCAGAGGATCGCCTAGTAGAGCCCCTGCGCGGCGCCTAACCGGTGCCGCCGTCAGCACTTTCCCCAACCACCAGACTCGAAGGAGAACCCGAATGACCGAAACCACTCCCCAGACTGCGACCGAGGTCGCCATCGCCCAGACCGAGCGCGCCGCAGCCTCGAACTATGCACCTGTGCCGCTCGTGCTCACTGAGGGTGATGGGGCGACAGTCACCGACATCGAGGGCACTACCTATCTCGACTTCCTCGGCGGATTCTCGACGATGCTCTTCGGTCACCGACCGCCGCGCATCACTGCGGCAGCTCACGCACAGCTCGACAGGCTGACGCTCACCGCCCGTGCTTTCTATAACGATGAGCTCGCCGCATGCGTCACGGAACTCACCGAGCTCGCCGGCTTCGAGCGGGTACTCCTCATGAACACTGGGGCCGAAGCAATCGAGACCGCTCTGAAGTGCGCCCGCAAGTGGGCGCACGAAAACCGCGATCTCGCGGCGGACGAGGGCGTCGTCATCACGTTCTCGCGCAACTTCCATGGCCGCACCACGACGATCATCTCGGGCTCCGACGATCCTGTCGCACGCGAGGGCTATGGGCCGTACACTCCCGGCTTCGTGACGGTTCCGTTCGGCGACATGGCCGCGGTGCGCGAGGTTGCGGCGGCGTCGCCAGTCGTCGCCGTACTCATCGAGCCGGTGCAGGGCGAGGCTGGCGTGATCCTCCCACCCGAGGGCTTCCTCGCAGAGCTTCGCGCTTTCACTGCCGAGAATGACATCGTGTTCATCGCCGACGAGGTGCAGTCGGGCATGGGGCGCACGGGCAAGCTGTTCGCCACGGAACACTTCGGTGTGCGACCTGACCTCATCGCTGTCGGCAAGGTGCTGAGCGGCGGCATCCTGCCGGTCTCGGCCGTGCTTGGCGACAGCAAGTTTCTTGGTGTGTTCACTCCGGGCAGCCATGGCTCGACCTTTGGCGGTAGCCCGTTTGCGTGCGCGGTGACTCGCAGTGTCGTCGCAGAGCTACGCGATCCCGACTTTCTCCCAGGTGTCGTCGCGCTCGGCGCAGTCCTCTCGGCCGCATTGGCGGAGCTCTCGGAGTTGCCGGAGGTGACCGCGGTGCGCTCGATCGGCTTGTGGGCGGGCGTCGACATCGACCCCGAGTTTGCGCCCGCGAAGGCAGTCGCCGAGGCGCTCCGCGACCGTGGCGTGCTGGTGAAGGACACGCAGGGCAAGACACTTCGCATGGCGCCGCCCGCGGTCGCGACCGAGGCTGAGATTCGGGAGGCCATCCGGCTGCTCGGCGACGCGATCGTCTCTCTTCGCTAACCCGAGTTGTCTTGTGGGCACCAAATCCCGCGGTGAATTGGCGTCCACACGAATAATCAGGGTGGAGTTGACGGGCAGCTCACCCGACAGTCGGGCCGCAAGCAGACAGCCCCGCAGCCAAGCAGACAGAGCCGCAGGCCGCAGGAACGCGGGCCACGGGAACGCGCAAGCCCCCGGAGCGATTCGCTCCGGGGGCTTGTGCGCTATCGGCTAGCGGCCGAGGTGACGCTCGGGCGAGCCCAAGTACAACTGCTGCGGGCGACCGATCTTCGTCTGGGGGTCGAGGCGGGCCTCGCGCCACTGAGCGATCCAGCCGGGGAGTCGACCGATCGCGAAGAGCACGGTGAACATGCGAGTCGGGAAGCCCATCGCTTTGTAGATCACGCCCGTGTAGAAGTCGACGTTCGGGTAGAGCTTGCGCTCCTTGAAGTAGTCGTCCTCAAGCGCGATCTGCTCGAGTTCCTGTGCGAGCGCAAGCAGCGGATCGTTCACGCCGAGCTCTTCGAGCACCTTCGCTGCCGAATCCTTCACGATACGCGCACGCGGGTCGTAGTTCTTGTAGACGCGGTGTCCGAAGCCCATGAGCTTCACGCCGTCTTCTTTGTTCTTCACCTTCTCGACGAACGTCTTGACGCTCTGGCCTGAGTCGCGGATCTGCGCGAGCATGTCGAGCACGGCCTCGTTTGCGCCACCGTGCAGCGGGCCGGAGAGGGCGTTGATGCCTGCCGAAACTGAGGAGAACATGTTCGCCCCTGTCGAACCGACAAGGCGAACTGTTGAGGTCGAGGCGTTCTGCTCGTGATCAGCGTGGAGAATGAGCAGCTTGTCGAGCGCGTCGACGAGCACCGGGTTCATCTCGTACGATTCGGCCTTGTTGCCGAAGTTGAGCCGCAGGAAGTTCTCCACGAAGCTCAGGTTGTTCTTCGGGTACAGGAATGCCTGACCGATCGACTTCTTGTGCGAGTATGCAGCAAGAACCGGCAGTTTTGCGAGGAGGCGGATCGTGTTGACCTCAACGAACTCTGGAACCGCTGTGTCGAGCGAGTCTTCGTAGTAGGTGGACATCGTCTGCAGCCCGCCGGAAAGCATCGCCATCGGGTGTGCGGTGTGCGGGACAGCCTCGAAGTAGTACCGCATGTCTTCGTGCAGCAGGGTGTGGTGACGAATCTCATTGTCGAACCGCGCGAGTTCATCAGCGCTGGGCAGCACGCCGTAGATCAGCAGGTAGGCGACCTCCAGGAAGGTCGACGCCTGCGCGAGCTCGTCGATTGGGTAGCCGCGGTATCGCAGGATCCCGGCCTCGCCATCGATGTAGGTAATCTCGGACTTCGTTGACGCAGTGTTTACGAAGCCGTAGTCGAGGGCCGTGTAGCCGCTCTGCTTAGTCAGCGTGCTGACGTCGATTGCGTCTGGCCCGTCTACTGACTTCACGATTGGGAGCTCGGCGGTTCCTCCAGGAAAGCTCAGCTTGGCGGTGGCCTGAGCCGCAGGTGTTTCAGTCACGTCATCTCCTCGTGAGGTCCGTTTGAGCACGCTCCAGGGTCTGGGCAGCGATCATTTTCACCTTACCCGCAAAGTTGGCGTTCACACACCAAATGGCGCGTTCATGCCGGTTTCTGACAGAAAGTATTTTGACATCAAACAAAATGCCAGCGATTTGGTGACTTTCTCGCTGCGAGCTCCCACGATAAACCGCGAGCTCGCAGGGAGCTCGAATCGCCCGTGAGAGCGGCTACTGCTCTTGCGGTGGAAGGGCCGCCACGATCGGGTGGTCGAAGTCGTAGACTCCCACCTTTGCTGCCCCACCGGGCGATCCGATCTCGTCGAAGAACTCGACGTTTGCCTTGTAATACTCGGCCCATTCACCGGGCAGGTCATCTTCGTAGTAGATCGCTTCAACCGGGCACACCGGCTCGCACGCACCGCAGTCGACACACTCGTCGGGGTGGATGTAGAGCATCCGATCGCCCTCGTAAATGCAATCGACGGGGCACTCATCCACACAGGCGCGATCCTTCAAATCGACGCAGGGAAGAGCAATTACGTATGTCACTGTGCCCGCCTTTCACTCGGTCAAACCACTCACTCCATCCTACCGGCGTCAGTGCGCGATTCCCCGCACGTGTGGACGTTGCCGCGTGGCGACCACTTGCCCGCGCGCCCGGCACGACATAGAGTGCGGTTGTAGACATTTGTCTAAAAAAAACACGACGAACCCCGTGGTGCGCGGCATCAGTCGCACACCATAACGATCCGGCGACGATGGAGTCCTCGATGAGCATCAACACACAAGTTTCTTCACCGCCCTCGGCCCTGCCACGCACGCTCCCCGCAGCGTGGCAGGGCCGGGTTGCGCGTTCCCCTGAGAGTCTCTGCATCACGTACTTCGACGGGACACTCACCACCTCCGAGGTCAACGATCTCAGCCTCGCTCTCGCAGCGTCGCTGCAAAGCCACGGTGTCGAGGCTGGTGATCGCGTCGCGATTTCCCTGCAAAACATCCCGCACTTCCCCATCGCCATGCTCGCGATCTGGCACATTGGCGGCATCGTCGTTCCGATCAATCCCATGTACCGAGAGCGAGAGCTGCACACGGTGCTCGCCTCGTCAGGCGCCGTCGGCCTGATCTGTGCGCCCGAGACGATCAGGATCGCGGCGGCGGCCGCCATTGAGACGGACCTAGCCTGGGTACTCAGCGCCAACGACACCCAGTTCCAGCACGAGAACGACCCGCGGGTGTTCCCCACACAACCTGATGATGCTGAGCTCGGCGCTGTCCCATTCACAACCGATACGCTCGCGAACGCGTTCGCAGAGTTCGCCGGCTCAAGTCCCGATCCTGCGGAGCGTGAGCCCGAAGACATCGCAATGTTGAGCTACACGTCGGGCACGACGGGGCCGCCCAAGGGGGCGATGGCCACGCATCGGTCGCTCCTTGTCGCCGCGCTGAACTTCGGCGAGTGGGCCGTCGTTGATCACGACGACCGAATGCTCGCCCTCGCTCCGCTGTTCCACATCACTGGCTCGGTCAGCATCTGTCTCGGCATGCTGCTCTCCCCCGGGAGCCTCATTTTTCTCAATCGACCGCGGCCCGACGTCGCGCTCGAGGCGTTTTCCCGGCATGCGGCCACCCTCGCTGTGGCGCCCATCACGATGTACACGGCGCTCTTTGAGCTACCTGACGCCAGCGCACGGGACTTCTTGAGCGTGCGCCAGCTATTCACCGGGGGCGCGCCAGTTCCTCCAGCAAAGGTCACCACGTTCGAGCGCCGGTTTGGTCAGTACATCCTCAACGCCTACGGTCTCACCGAATCGAACGCGGGGATTATCGGGGTGCCTCTTGGCGAACGCGCCCCCGTTCACAAGCCGACGGGTACGCTCTCAATCGGCAAGCCGATGCAGGGCGTGTCGCTGCGCGTACTCGATGAGGAGGGAGCCGCAGTGCCTGCAGGGTCGCCGGGCGAGCTGGAACTTGCCGCGGATCAGCTCGCGGTCGGGTATTGGAGAAACGCCGAGGCCACCGAGTCCGCGTTCCCGGGAGGTCGGCTGCTCACCGGTGACGTCGCGATCATCGACGAGAAGGGCTGGGTGTATCTCGTTGACCGCATCAAGGATCAGATCAATTCGTCAGGCTACAAGGTGTGGCCGCGCGAGGTCGAGGATGCGCTCTATGAGCACCCTGCAGTGCGCGAGGTCGCCGTCGTCGGCGCGCCCGACGAGTACCGCGGCGAGACGGTGGTCGCATTCGTGTCGAAGCGCGAGGGATCTACCGTCAGCCAGGACGAACTCGTCGCCTTCGCCCGCGAGCGTCTCGCGGCGTACAAAATCCCGCGGCGAGTCGAGTTCGTCGATGAGCTTCCGAAGACTCTGACAGGCAAGATCAGGCGACGAGACCTCCGCAGCGAATAGTGCAATGACGTACTGCTTACGGCGGGCCCACGTCCAGCGCGGTCGCCGAGATCAGTCAGACGGCGAGCACCGGAGCTAGGGCCACCCCGCCTATTGCGGCACAGAAGATCGCTGGGCCGGCCGCAAACTCTCGTCTCCGTCGGATGAGCGCGACGAGGCCTGCCAGCCCGAACGCGCCCGCCAGGAGCATCAGAAACAGTCCGACCGAGAGCGGAACCGCGCCAGCCCCCGCCGCCCAGACTGTGGCGAACACCGCGATCGGGAGCAGCTTGGCGTCTCCCCCACCGAGCGCGCCTGCGGTAGCCCACCAGCACACAAATGCAACAGCCAAGGTCGCGATTGCGGCGCCCCACGCCGCACCGAGCGCTGCCCATTCTCCGAGCGCGACGCTCGCGATCGACAGGGCACCCGCCGTCCACAGCGCGACCGCGGCCACGGTCTGGTTGGGGAGCGTGTGCGTGAGCAGGTCGGCGCGTATCAGCGCGATCCCGCCGACCACGAACCCGGTGTAGCCGAGCAGCGTGAGGAGCCACGCTGCGACCTCGCGGCTGCTCGCGTGGGCCGCGATGCCGGAGCCGACACTGGTTGCACATACAAAGCCGCCGGCCGTGGCGACTGCCAGGCCGGCGGCGATGTCGCTCGAGCGTAGGCCCGAGCGATGGAGTGGGTGGCTAGCCCTCGATAACTTCCGTGCCAATGCCCTGCTCCGTGAAGATCTCGAGCAGCACTGAGTGCGGTTCGCGGCCGTCAATGATGGCAGCTTTGGGCACCCCGCCCTTGACGGCATCGAGGCAGGCCCGCATTTTCGGGATCATGCCTGACTCGAGCGATGGCAGGAGCGCCTCGAGCTCGGCCACCGTGATCGAGGAGACGAGTGAGTCGCGATCTGGCCAGTCGGAGTAGAGACCGGCCACGTCGGTAAGGATCACGAGCTTCTCGGCGCCGAGCGCTGATGCGAGCGCCGACGCTGCCGCGTCAGCGTTCACGTTGAGCGACTCGCCGGGGTTGTCGACGTCCGGAGCAATGGACGAGACCACGGGAATCAGCCCGGCGTCGAGCGCTGCGAGCACCGATTCAGGGCGCACTCCGACGATGTCGCCAACCCGGCCGAGGTCGACGAGCTTGCCGTCGACCTCTATGGGTGGGCGCCGGCGGCCAATGAACAGCCCCGCGTCTTCTCCAGTCGTTCCTGAGGCGAGCGGTCCGTGCGCGTTGATCTCGTCGACAAGCTCGGGGTTCACCTTGCCCGTGAGAACCATGCGCACGACGTCCATTGTTTCGGGCGTGGTGACGCGATAGCCGCCCTCGAAGGTGCTCTCGATGCCGAGCCTGTCGAGCATGCGGTTGATCTGCGGCCCACCCCCGTGGACGATTACGGGCCGAATGCCGGTGTGCCTAAGGTAGACGACATCTTCGGCGAACGCCGTCATCAGGGCGTCATCGATCATGGCGTTGCCGCCGAATTTGATGACCATGATGCGGTCACGGAACTTCTTCAGCCACGGCAGCGACTCAATGAGCACGGCGGCCTTCTCGGCCGCCCGTTCGCGGTCAAGTGGAATGGTGACGTCGCTCATTGCTCCCCTAGCTCGAGTACGCCGAGTTCTCGTGCACGTAGTCGTGCGTGAGGTCGTTCGTGCGCACAGTCGCAGAGAATGTGCCGGCGAACAGGTCGATCTCGACGTGCGTCTTCCGCGGCGTCAGGTCGCACTCGTCAACCGGACGGTCTGGCGCGCCGGCGTGGCAAAGCCGCACACCGTTAAAGCTCACGTCGACCGCATACGGGTCGAATGCGGCATCGGTGGTGCCGATCGCGGCGAGCACGCGGCCCCAGTTCGGGTCATTGCCGAAGATCGCAGCCTTAAACAGGTTGTTGCGCGCGACCGACCGGCCGACCTCGACCGCGTCCTCGACGCTCGCGGCGCCGCGCACCTCGATGTCGATGTCGTGGCTCGCCCCCTCGGCGTCGGCTTGCAGCTGCGCGGCGAGCGAGTCGCACACACCCGCGAGCGCGGCCGCGAACTCTGTGACGTCGGGCGTCACGTCGGATGCCCCGCTTGCGAGCAGCGTGACCTGGTCGTTCGTGGACATGCAGCCGTCGGAGTCGAGCCTGTCGAAGCTTACGCCTGTCGCGCGGCGAAGCGCAGCGTCGAGCACTTCGGCGTCGAGCTTGGCGTCGGTCGTGATGACGACGAGCATTGTCGCGAGCCCTGGCGCAAGCATTCCGGCACCCTTCGCCATCGCGCCGATTGTCCAACCGTCGCCCTCGTGCACCGCGGTCTTCTCGACAGAGTCGGTGGTAAGAATCGCGGCGGGCGCGGTGGCATCGTCGGCGGCGAGCGCTGCGACGAGGCCAGGAACGCCGTCAACGATCTTGTCGCGGAAGGCTTGGTCACCAGTTCCGATGAGCCCGGTGGAGCAGACGAGCACGCGCTCTGCTCCATCTGCAAGCACCTCGGCTGGCACGACGCCCTGCGGCTCGGCTGCGAGTTCGCGCGCAACTGCCTCGGCGGTCAGCCTGGTTGTTTCGTAGCCGAAGTCTCCGGTGAAGCAGTTCGCACCGCCCGAGTTAAGGATCACGGCGCGAGCCGCGCCATTCTGCGCAACCTTGCGGCTCCACAGGATTGGGTTTGCCTGCGCGCGGTTCGATGTGAACACGACTGCGCTTGCAGGGGCCGGGCCGTCATTCACGACGAGGGCAAGGTCGGGCTTTCCCGACGTTTTCAGGCCGACAGTAATGCCTGCCGAACGGAATCCTGCTGGGGTAGTTACGGTCACGGGGCGACTCCATTCACGCTCAGGCCGGTGGCTTCGGGAATGCCAAGGGCGATGTTTGCCGACTGGATCGCGGCGCCGGCCGTGCCCTTGGCAAGATTGTCGACGGCGGCGACGACGACGACGCGGCCAGCTGCTTCATCGATTGCGACGCCCATGAGGCAGGTGTTCGCGCCGATCGTGTCTGCGGTGCGGGGGAACACGCCCTCGGGGAGCACATGCACGAACGTCTCGTCTGCGTAGGCGGTCTCCCACGCCGCGCGAACGTCGGCGGCGGTCGTTCCCGGGGTGATGCGCGCGGTCGAAGTCGCGAGTATTCCGCGGCTCATTGGCACAAGCACGGGGGTGAAACTCAACGTCGGGTTCGCTGCGGCCCCGGCGCCGCGGAGGGCCTGCTGAATCTCAGGAATGTGGCGGTGCGTGCCGCCGACAGCATACGGGTTTGCCGTGCCCATGAGCTCGGCTCCGAGGAGGTGGGTGTGTGCTGCTTTGCCCGCACCCGAGGGGCCAACGGCAAGCACTGTCACGATGTCCTGCGGCTCGATGACACCGGCGGCGATGCCCGGGGCGAGCGAGAGCGAGACAGTTGAGGCGTTGCAGCCTGGGGCCGCGATCCGTGTCGCGCTGGCGAGCCGTGCGCGCTGACGGGTCGCGGCCTCGCCCGGCCCGCCCGCCACGATGAGTTCGGGCACGCCGTACGCCCACGCCTCGTTGTACTCGCCACCGTAGAACGCCGCCCAGTCTGACTCGCTGGTGAGCCGGTGGTCGGCGCCACAGTCGATCGCGAGTCGCACGTCTGTGAGCTGCGCGGTGAGCGCGCCAGACGCGCCGTGGGGCAGGGCGAAGAACACGACGTCGTGTCCGTCGAGAACCTCGGGTGTTGTCTCCTGCAGAGTGAGGTGCGCGAGCGAGCGCAGGTGGGGCTGGGAGGAAATGAGCGGCTTGCCCGCATTCGAGTGCCCAGTCACCGTTCGGATTTCAAACTCCGGATGCTCTGCAAGCAGACGAAGCAGCTCGCCTCCCGCATACCCACTCGCTCCGGCGACCGCCACACTGTACGTCATTTGCACCCTTTCTCGCGCACCTCTATTCTGGCACCTCGAACGTCGGAGCCAGACCGCTCGCGCTACCGGTGCTTGAAGTTCGCTTCGCGCTTCTCCGCGAACGCGCGCATTCCCTCTTTCTGGTCTTCCGTTGCAAACAGCGCGGCGAACGCGGTCCGCTCGAGGCGGAGGCCCTCGGCGAGCGACGACTCTTCGGCTGCCTGCAGGGTGCTCTTGGCGGCCTGCACCGCCGGGCGCGACTTCGACGCGATCAACTCGGCGGCCTGCGCCGCGGTCTCGAGAAGCTCGGCTGCCGGAACGACCCGCGAGACGAGCCCCGAGCGCTCCGCTTCTTCAGCCCCCATCATGCGGCCGGTGAGCACGAGGTCGGCGGCCTTGTACTTCCCGATCGCGCGCGGCAGTCGCTGCGTGCCACCGAAACCTGGGATGACGCCGAGGTTGATCTCGGGCTGGCCGAACTTCGCGTTGTCGGCCGCGATGATGATGTCGCACATCATTGCAAGCTCGCACCCGCCGCCGAGCGCAAAACCAGAGACCGCTGCGATTGTCGGGGTGAGCATCTGCTCGAAGCCGTTCCATGTCGAGGTCAGCCCACCAGCAAGCACATCGGAGTACTCAAGCTCGAGCATCGCCTTGATGTCTGCGCCTGCGGCGAAAGCGCGCTCGGAGCCGGTGATGACGATGGCGCCAATGTTCGGGTCGGCATCAAACTTCGTTGCCGCATCGACGAGCTCGGAGATGAGCGTGTTGCTGAGCGCGTTCAGCGCTTCGGGGCGGTTCAGCGTGATTGTCGCGACTCGCCCGTGGGTCTCGGCGATGATTGCGGTGTACTGCGTCTGCTCTGACATTCTGACTCCATCCGTGTCCGTGACTAGTTCCCCAACGCTATCGCGTGCGAGCGCCCACTCGCTCGTTCTCCACAACACGCGGCAGCACCCCTCTCGGTCGCATCGGCCGGAGCGAGACGGCGACGGGCCGGCTCAGAGCTCTGCGATCACGATCTTCTTCATCTGCATGAGTCGCTCATACGCCCCCTCGTGCTCCATGAGTTCCCCAAGGTTCGCGGGCACGATCTGCCAGCTGACCCCGAACTTGTCGACGAGCCATCCGCACCGCTCCGCCTCGGGCACCGCAGAGAGCCCCTCCCACAGCGCATCGATCACGGCCTGATCGGCGCAGTTCACCTGGAGCGAGACGCCGGCCGTAAAGCCGTGGTCGACGCCAGAGCCGTTGTCTGAGCCCATGAACCACTGGTCACCGATCCTGAACTCACCAAACGCGAGCGCTTCGGCAGTCGCGTTTCCTGTGGGGGCACCGTAGGGCCACTGGGCGCCGACCTCGCTGCCGCCAGGCAGGCCCGCGAACAGCGACACGTAGTGCGCCGCCGCTTCTGCGGCACGGTTCTGCGCGGGCCCGTCAAACATCAGCGCGGGGATGATGAGCGGACGCGGCTCTCCCTCTGCTCGCGTGAGCATGAGCTGCCAGCTCACCCCATACCGGTCTTGCACCCAGCCGTACCGGGCGGCAAAGGGATACTCGTCGACAGGCATCATCGTTGTACCGCCGTCGCTGAGCTTCGCCCACAGGGTGTCGAGTCCGCGCCTCGCGGCGTCGACATCGCCGCCGAAGAACAGCGGATCGAAGTTCACCATGAACGAGATCGAGGGGTTCGGTGAGAACTCGGGCCCGGCGTTCACGAGCGCGAGCTGGGTGCCCGCAATGAGAAGGTCTACGACGAGCGCCTCCCCCGCGAGGTCACGTTGGAAGTCGAGCAGCCCCTCGGCCGGATAGCGGGCAGTGACTGCCGAACTCGCCTGAAACCCCGTGGTTTCAAACGCGGTGGCGTAGAACGCGCCGGCCTCTTCTGCGGTGCGGTTGCACCAGATGTTCGGAACGATCTGCTGGGTCATCTCTCCACCTGGCTTTCTGGGGGCGTGAGTCGTGGTGCGGGAGACTCTACTCCTCTTCGTTGGAACTTCACAGCAAAAGATGAGTCATCGCGGCTCCGCCGCAGAGTTGCACGGGAGTGTCGCGACGAACTCCGCAGGCAGCGCTATACTCGAACCCGATACCAAACATTCATTTTGTGAAAACGAGTGGCCGCACACTGTAGGAAAAGATGCGCCTACATGCGGAACACTCCGTCGGTGCTGCACGCCGAGAGGCGAGCACCGACACATCCCTTTGCATGCGATCGACGGACAGGTGAACCGACCCGTGATGAGAGATTTTGGCCCCCAGCCCCTGAAATTCGACTTCGCGAGTGCGAACGACCTCGTGACCCAACTCAGCTCAGCTGCGGTGCTCGTCGAGTCCGATCGTGCGGCGTTCGTGTCGCAGGCAGGGCAGGCACAGATGGACTTCTCGGGAGTGTTTGCGCAGGTGTTCCGCGACCACGTGAGTTGGGCAAGCACCGACGGCCACAACATCACGACGTGTCTGAAGCAGATGCGGCAGCAGGTGAAGACGCTCGTCGAGAGCGCGAAAGAGGAGAACGCCAGGCGGGCAAAGGTTCGGGCAGACCGGGCCGAGAAGTGCGCGGAGCTTGAGCAGCAGTATCGTGAGGAGCAGCAGGCTTTCGGAACCATGTTCCCTCGCCAGCCGAGTGCGGCTGAAGTTCAGTCACTCGTTCCGTTCAGCCCGGGTAGCGCCCCGGCGACGTCATCGGCAAGCGTGTCGTTGAAGCAGCGCGATCCCGGGTCTGCCGGCTCACACCGCGCGGGCGGTTCGACGTCGGCGCGACCCGGAAACCTCCGCAGGTTTGCCTCCGCACAGGCGCCGCAGTCGCCGGTTCCTGCGCTACAGCGCGCGTGGTCGGCGTTCAACTCGGGCACGCACGGGTGGGGTCACATTGCAGACGGAAATCTGTTTTCGAGCATCAAGCGCTGGTACGAGGCAAACACGACCGATCGGCTGTGGCTTGGACGACTCGCGACAGAGTTCGAGCGGGCAGGCGGATCCGGTGGAATTCACAGGCTCGCCGATAGCGCGATCGCTGCCGCACTGTCGGGCGCGGGCCTGTTCCCGACACGGTCGGGGCTTGATCTACAGCCGCCGCAGACGTTCGGAACGATGCCAGGCACCGGCTACGCCGCCGACCCTGTGAATACGGCGACAGGCAACTTCATCGAGCCCGAGACCGACTGCGCAGGCACCGGTATCGCTGCGAACCTCGTGTTCACGCGCATGTACAACTCACAAGATCCAGACGGCGGCGCGTTCGGTCGCGGCTGGTCTTCCACCCTTGACGTGCGGCTCGAGCTCGGCGACGAGCGGGCGGAGTTCGTGCTTGCAGACGGGCGCAGGCTGTTCTTTCCTCGCGAGGGTGCCGGGTGGGGTCGGGCGCTCCACGCGAACTACTGGCTTGCTGAGGAGCACGGCGATCCTGCTGGAGACGGTTCGGGCAGCGACGCTGCGGCAGCGGAGCCAGCATCGCCCTGGCTCGTCGTTCGCGACAACGCCGGCGAGTGGTGGGCGTTCACCCGTGCGGGTGTGTGGCTCGGCACCGGCAATGGGCCCGGCACCTCGGTGCGGGTCGAGCGCGACGGCGCCGGCCGGGTGTCTGCGCTCGCGCACGAGCTCGGGCGCAGAATCGCGGTGGCGTACGACGCCTCAGCGGGCCGCCCGGCGCGGGTCACAGGGCCCGACGAGCGGCACACCGAGTTCCGATACGACGATGCGGGCAGGCTCGTTGAGGCTGTCTCCCCCGCAGGCAGCCGTTCGTACGGTTGGAACGAGGACGGCCTCGTCGATGAGGTGACCGGCGCGAGCGGCGTCATCGAGTGCGTGAACACGTACGACGCGAAAAAGCGCGTCGTCACGCAACGCACTCCGCATGGCCGCGACATGCTGTTTTCGTACCTGTCAGGCAGGGTCACTGTGGTCGCCGACAGCGACGGCGAGCAGTCGAACTCGTGGGTCGCCGACCGACTCGGTCGCCTGGTCGGGGTGACCGACACCGACGGGCACCGGCAGTCGATGAGTTACGACGCGCACGGCAATCTCGTGTCGGTGACCGAGCGCGACGGCGCCACCACCGTGCACGTCGTCGACGCGCGCGGCCGCCGCACGCGCACGGTCACGCCCGAGGGCGGCGATACGGCGTATGAGTGGGACGATCAGGATCGCCTCACCAAGACCGTCGCGACGAGCTTTGCCGCGCCCGCCGCTCGGGAGCACGCGCCGGCAGACGCCGACGAGCACGCCGGGGCGCAGGCTCCCGCGGTCACGGAGTTCGCGTACGCATCCCCCGCCGATCGGCACCCCTGCAAGGTCACCGACCCACTGGGCGGCGTCACGCGCCTGACATGGGAGCGGGGGCTCCTCACTCGCATCGTCGACGCCGTTGGCGTGTCCCTGACGCTCAGGTACGACGAGCGCGGCGATCTCTCCGCAAGCGTTGACGCTGCTGGCAATGAGACACGGTTCACCCGAGACGACGCGGGTCGATTAACGAAGGTCGTGTCCCCCTCCGGGGCGACGACAACGTGGGAGTACGACGCCGCGGGGAATGTGACGCGGCGGGTGGATCCTGATGGGGCGGTGTGGCGCTACGAATACTCGCGCGGCGGGCAGCTGCGCGCGGAGATCGACCCTGCTGACGCGCGCACCGAGTACGAGTACGGTGAGCACGGCGACCTCGCGCGGGTGCGCGACCCGCTCGGCCGGGTCGTCGAGCAGCGGTTTGACGCCTTCGGCAACCCGTCTGAACTGACGCTACCCGACGGTGCGAGCTGGCTACTTCGGCACGACGGCCTCTCGCGGCTGCGCGAGGTCGTCGACCCGGATGGCGGGTCGTGGCGGCACGAGTATTCCCCGACGGGTGAGCTCGCCGCGACGATAGACCCGGCAGGGGTGACGAAACGCTTCAGCCGCGACCGGGGCGCTCGCACCGAGACCGCAACGTCGGCCTTCACCCGTGCCGTCACCGAGTTCGACGAGTTCGGCCGCCCGGTACGACGCTCGGGCGCAGACGAGGCCGCGTCGATCACCGTGTACGACTTGTGCGGCCGCGTGATAGAGGAACTTGACGCTGACGGCGGGCTCACTCGCTTCGTGCGCGATGCGGCGGGTCGCGTGGTGTTGCAGGTAACGCCAGCTGGCCGCGAGACGCGATTCGAATACGACGAGTGCGGCCGCCCCGCTGCGATGGTCGACGGTGTTGGGGCGCGCACCGAACTCGAGTACGACGCGGATTCGCGCGTGGTGCGCCGGCGCCTGCCTGACGGCGACGTCGCAGACGTGAAGTATGACGCGTGCGGCAGGGTGACCGCCGAGCGGCTGCCGGGAGTGGGCGTCGGCAGGTACCGCTACGACCTCGCGGGCAGGCTCGTCGCTGCGCAGGACACGAGGTTCGGGCAGCGAAAGTTCGTGTACGACGCAGCGGGCCAGCTCGTCACCGCCGTGAACGGTGCGGGCGGCAAGACGCGTTACGACTACGACACGCTCGGGCGGCTCATCGCGATCACCGACCCGGCTGGCGGCGTCACCCGCCGCTCCTACACGGCGCTCAGCCGGGTTGCGACGCTCACCGACCCGCTCGGCCGCGTCACCACTGGCACTTACGACGCTGCCGGCAAGCCCCTCACTCAGACCGACCCCGACGGGCGCGTGCTGGCATGGGAGTACGACGCAGACGGGCAGCCGTGCGGGCTTCTCGCGGAGGGCGCGCGCCTCACCGCGGCGCAGACCGACCACCGCGCTCGCACGGTGACCGCGACCGATCACACGGGCCAGGGCCCTGCGCCCGTCTCGCACAGGATCGTGCGGGATCGCCTCGGCCGCATGATCGAGCGCACCCGCGACGGCAACACCACCAGGTGGGAGTACGACGGCGACGGGCTGAGAACACGTATGGTCACCCCGGCTGGCGACAAGGTGCAGTACGAACATGATGGGGCTGGCAGGCTCACCAAGGTCGAACACTCTGCGTTCGGGGCGATCAGCTACGACTACGACCCGAGCGGCAACCTCGTCGCTGCGGTCGCCAGCGACACCGCGCAAACCTGGCAGTACGAGAACGGCTACCCCGTCGCGCACACAGTCACCTCGCCCGACGGCGTCGAGACGACTCAGATCGGCCGCGAGAGCGACGGCCGCATCACGAAGATCGCTGAACCTGCCGGGTCAACCGTGTACGGGTACGACGGGGCCGACCAGCTCGTGCGCGCCGAGCGCGTCGACGTGGCCGGCGCCAAAACGCTCCACGAGTGGGAGTACGACAACGCAGGGCGCATGGTGCGAGAGCGCGACGCCACTGGCGAGGCTCGGTACGAGTACGACGTTGCCGGCCAGCTCAGCATGCGCACCGCTGCCGACGGCGCAGCCACACGCTACGCGTATGACGGCGCGGGCAGGCGCATCCGCGAGGCCGGGCCCGACGGCGAGAGGTGCTACGAGTGGGATTCGCGCGGCTGGCTCTCTGCGATCACCGACGGCACGACCACGCACAGGCTCTGGGTCGACGGCTACGGCGAGCTCGCGGAAATCGACGGCGCCCCGCTCTCCTGGGACAGCGCCGCGCGCCTCCCCGCTCTGACCCGCTTAGGGGGCGACCCCGTTTACGCTGCGGCCGGCGGCTACACTGGGCTCGGCTCAGCCCTCTCCCCTACCGGGTGGCGGCAGACACGCCACACCGACCCTGTAAACCCGTGGGGCATCACCGGCACACTCCAGCTCAGCACACCGAGCACTCCCGGCATCGGTGTGACAGGCCACGGTGTCCCAACGATCGGGGGCCTCGAATGGATGGGCGCCCGCGCCTACGACCCCGTCTCCCGCGGCTTTCTCAGCATCGACCCGCTCGCACCCGTGACAGGTGCCGGCTGGGCGGGCAACCCATACGCGTACGCGGGCAACGACCCACTCCACGCACTCGACCCGCTCGGGCTGTCACCGGTGACCGACAAAGACCTTAAGCCTGCAAAAGAGCCCGGTTTCTGGGAGAAGCTCGGAAACGGCATCAGCGACGGCTGGAGCAGCGTCACGAAGGCAGCCGGAGACTTATGGTCAGGGTTCGGAGAATGGGCGCGGTCGGACGCCGGGCGGGCCACAAGGTCAATTCTGGCCGGACTCTGGGCATTGACCGGGTTTGCAGCGTTGGCCACTGCTGGCTTCCCGCCACTTGCCGCAGGGCTGGGTGCTGTATCTCTTGGTACCGGTCTCGCCTCCACGACTATGGAGCTAGCTGCAGACCCGGCGTCCTTCTCATCCGCATCCGGGGTAGCTCTAGCTGCGCTAAACCTCACACCGGTAGGCAAGATCGCCCGTATCCCCAAAGCCTTCGCATCCAATTACAAGAGCGTTGTCGGCGTCGTCGACTACAAAGTCAGCGCCGTCTCGGCAATCGTCGGAGCAGGGCAACTAGCAGAGGACCGCAGAAATGCAAGATGACAACGCAGTGCAAAATAAGAACGAGTCCCTGTGGAAGAGGCGGATCTGGTGGATCTCTGTAGGGGGCGTGGCTGTGCTCTCCACTATCCGGCTGATCACCGGAGCCATAAACGCGCCCGTGGGCTCCCAACTTAGATACAGTTTGTTCGGGCTCCTCGGGGTGCTCATTGGGGTCTTTATAACGGTGACTATGGTCTTCTTCTGGTATCCAGGCCACCGACGTCTGCGAGGCCTCCTGACGGAAAGCCCTGACGCGCCCGTAGCTCACATTGTTGGGCTCGCGGAGGACGGCAACGAAGTCCTTACCATTCTCGGAGCTTCACATTCGTTCCCGAAGCCCAGCCACGCGGTCGTCTCATTCGGTGCCGCAGCAAATGGACTCCACGTCTACCGGCGCTTCAGTGACCGCATCGCTCTCCTCCCCGCGGACCGAATCGACGATATCCGACTCGAACGGCGCACGCTCGCCTCAGGCCCAGACCGCGAGGTGATGTCATTCACGATCCGAGACGAGACAGATACGCCTCACCGGCTCAGCCTCACAATGTTCAGCCCAGGAAAACTGTGCATGATTCCGTACTCCCAAAAGTACATGCAACGCCTCCTCGCTGAGTTCCGCGAGACGCTCGGTCTCGAAGGTCGTGTGAGTTGATGCGTGGAGCACAGGCGCAGAGCCCCGAGCACACTCAGGGTGAACGGGAGCAGCCCCACACGCTCACGGAGGCAACGAGATGAAGCACATTCGGCTACTGCTGGCCGCGATTGCAATCCCCGTGGTGCTCTTGCTCACAAGTTGCGAGGGCCACTCTTTGAAGTCGTTTTCTGACAGAAGCCTCCTCGTCGGAACCTGGATTGCCGCAGACCTGCCAGGGCAGCCAACGGTGACGTTCGTTGACGCACCTTTCTACGCAGACGATGCGCTGGAGCGCCGGTACGACGGCAGAGTCGCCCCGACAGGCTGAGCCGGGCATACCCAAAGGTCATCCTCTACCTTGCGCCGTTGTCCGTCAACTGCGTCAACGCGTACAACGCCCTCTCTCCGTGGGAGGAAGGCGGCGACTCAGTACGGCTCTGTAAGACATGGTGAGCGCCGCGCCAATGGCGGCGGCAGTGGCCTCACCGCGCCCCGTCGACGAGCCAGTCTTCGTAGCTCACGCTGTCGATCATGGCGTCTGCGCCCGGTAGGCATGCGCCGCTGCGTACCGCCCTGCCAAACTTTCCAGGGAGCGGGAGCTCAATGACTGTCTGGCCAAGCCCGTGCGTCTCGAACACCATCCGGCCGAGGTCTGCGAGCCACAACTCGTCGGGCCCGGCGAGGTCGCGCGCGAACCCTTGCGGCTCGCCAACGGCAAGCTCGAGCAGCCGTCGCGCTACGGACGCCGCGGCGACGGGCCTGGTGCGCATCTTCACGATCGCGCTCCATTTGCCGACGCTGAACGCGCTCTGCTCGGCGAACTCGAAGAACTGCGTCGCACGAAGCACCGTCCACGGCACCTGGCCCTCGCTCACGAGCCGTTCTTGCAGCGCCTTGCCCGCATAGTATCCATAGGGGTGCTGAGCGGCCCCAACGATCGACAGTGCGACGTAGTGGTTCACCTCAGCGGCGGTGGCGGCTCGCAGCAGGTTCTCCGTCACCGAGCCGAAGAACGTTTCGGCCCCAGAGAGCTTGCCGCTTGCAGACACATCGATCAGGGCGTCGACACCGTCGAGCCTAGGCGCGGTTTGCCCGGTGAGGTCGGCTGCGAACGCGGTGAGCGCCCCAGGCGCGACGGCCGGCGAAGCCGACGCCTCCCCCTGCGCGCTGCCGGCCCCGCTGCCCAGCGAGTCTGCGCCTGAGGGCACGCCCGGGTTTCGCGAGATGGCGAGAACGTCGTGCCCGGCGGCGAGCGCCTGGCGCACGACATGCGCGCCGACTGTGCCAGTGCTGCCTGCTACTGCGATCCGCATAAGCCCTCCTCCGCTGCCTCGGTAGCTCGCCTTGTGCGTGCAGGCGAGCGTCGTCCGTTGGGCCCAGGATACGCCCGGTCTCCCCGCCGCGCTACGTCCCGCGTTGCTGCCGCAACGCACCGTGGGCGGGCCTGGCAGTGAATGCCTGGCCCGCCCACAGCGGGGTGCGCACCGACGTGCTGTCGGAGCTGCAGCGCTTAGTCGCGGAGCTTCGCGCCGAACGCCTGCTCGGCGGCAGCGACACCGGCGAGCTTCGCCTCGCTCGCTTCCTCCGCCTTCAGCGTGCGGTCAGGCGCGCGGAAGCGCAGCGCGAAGGTCAGCGCGCGCTGGCCCTCGTCGATGCCCTGGCCGCGGTAGTCAGCAACGACGTGCGCGTGCTCAAGCAGCACGCCCGCCCCGGCAACGACAGTGTCGAGCACGTCGCCCGCTGGCACCTCGGTGGAGACGACGAGCGTGAGATCCTGCGTCGCCGCCGGGTAACCCGACAGGTTTGAGGTCTCGGGCTCGCGCGGCGCAAGCTCCATCACGCGCTCAAGGTTCAGCTCGAACGCCGCGACCCGGCCAGGCAGGTGGTACTCGGCGACGAGCTCCGGAAGGAGCTCCCCAGCAACACCAACGACCTCGCCTGCGACGACGAGCTCGGCCGTGCGACCGGGGTGGAAGGCGCGGTGTGCGCCCTGTCGCACCGTGAGCGACGCCGACACGGCGCCAACGGTGATGCGTGCCGCGTCGATCGCGTCTGCCCAGTCGTACTCGCGGCCGGGTTCGCCCGGCTGCTTCTCGATGGCGTCGCCGAGCAGCAGCGCGGCGGCGCAGTGCGGCTGGACAGGGATCGAGGCGTTGAGCGCCGCGAGCAGCTCATCCGTGGGCTTTAGCGCGAGCAGCGGAACCTCTGCGGTGCCGAGCTCGCCGGCGGGGGTCGCCGGGTCGAAGACCCGACCGAACTCGACGAGCGCGAGGTCAGTAAGGCCGCGCGATACGTTACGCTGCGCCGCAGTCACGAGCCCCGCGAGGAGCGAGCGCCGCATGAACGGGGTCTCACCGTCAAGGGCGTTCGCGAGGCGGATCGCGTCGACGGGAGCAGCGTGCTCCCCTGCGCTTTCGGGCCCCTGGCCGAAGTTATCGAGCTGGTTGCGTGAGACGAACGGGTAGCTCTGCACCTCATCGAAGCCCGCCGCGGTCACGACGTTCGCCGCGCGACGGCGAAGGCGCTGCGTGCGGGTGAGCCCGCGGCCCGCCGGAGCGACTGGCAGCTCAGACGGAATGCGATCGTAGCCGACGATCCGCGCAACTTCTTCGACGAGATCAGCTGGGCGGGTGAGGTCAGCTCGCCAGCTCGGAGCCGAGACCCGCAGCGTCGCCGCGTCCACGTCTTCGACCGAGCAGCCGATCATTGTGAGCGCGCCACGCACTTCGTCGTCGGTGTAGTCGGTGCCAAGCAGGCCGTTCACACGGGCGATCGGAAGGAGCACCGGGGCTGGCTCCCAGGCTGCGACGATGTCGCTGCCGAGGGTGTCAGCGGTGCCGCCTGCGAGCTCGACGAGCAGGTCGACCATGCGCTGCGCAGCGGCGCGCGCAACGAGCGGATCGACGCCACGCTCGAAGCGCTTGGACGCCTCGCTCGGCAGCTTGTGACGGCGCTGGCTGCGCGCAATCGACACCGGGTCGAATGTCGCGGCCTCGATGAGAATGTCTGTCGTCGAGTCGTCTGTCTTCGTGGACTCGCCGCCCATCACGCCCGCGAGCCCGATGGGGCCCGACTCGTCAGTGATGAGCAGGTCTTCTTCGTGCAGCTTGCGCTGCTGGCCGTCGAGCGTCTCAAGTGTCTCGCCCGCGCGGGCTCGGCGCACGGTGATGCCGCCGGTGAGCTTCGCGAGGTCGTAGGAGTGCAGCGGGTTGCCGAGCTCGAGCATCACGTAGTTCGAGATATCGACTGGCAGCGACAGCGAACGGATGCCCGCGAGCTGCAGGCGCGCGACCATCCAGGCAGGCGTCGGCTTGGTCGCGTCGATGCCGCGTACCACGCGCGTCACGAACCCGGTTGCGCCCACGCGCCCGCGGATCGGCGCCTCGTCGGCGATCTGTACTTCGAAGCCGCTCGCGGGAGCGACCTCGCGAAGCCCGGGATCGGTGAACGCCGCGCCTGTCGCATGCGAGTACTCGCGGGCGACGCCGCGCACCGAAAACGCGTAGCCGCGATCAGGTGTGACGTTGATCTCCACAGCGGTGTCGTCGAGTCCGAGCAGCGCGAGTGCGTTCGTGCCGACCTCGGGGTCGAGTCCGAGCCGCGAGAGCACGATAATGCCCTCGTGATCGTCGCCGAGCGTGAGCTCGCGCGCCGAAGCGATCATACCGTCAGACACGTGGCCGTAGGTCTTACGCGCGGCAATCTTGAAGTCGCCAGGAAGCACTGCACCCGGAAGGGTCACCACGACCTTGTCGCCGGGGCCGAAGTTGTGGGCACCGCACACGATGCCACGCACATCCTCGCCGCCATCAGCCGCCTGCTGCCCCCCGGGGGCAACGCGCACCTGGCACCAGTTGATCGTCTTGCCGTTTGACTGCGGCTCGGGCTCTTGCGAGAGCACCTCGCCGACGACGATGGGGCCTGAGACGTCGAAGCGGCGCACCGATTCTTCTTCGAAGCCAACGCTCACGAGCTGTGCGTGGACATCCTCTGGCGTGGTGTCTGCGGCGAGCGAAACGAATTCGCCGAGCCAGCTGAGTGGGATCCGCATTAGACGAGGCCTCCGAACTGTGCGTTGAAACGAATGTCGCCCTCAACCATGTCGCGCATGTCGTTGAGGTCGTTGCGGAACTGGAGCGTGCGCTCAATTCCCATGCCGAAGGCGAAGCCCTGGTACTCGTCAGGGTCGATTCCCGCGGCGAGAAGTACGTTCGAGTCGACCATGCCGCAGCCGCCCCACTCGACCCAGCGGGCGCCGCCCTTCGCGTTCGGCTGCCACACGTCCATCTCTGCCGAGGGCTCGGTGAACGGGAAGAAGTTGGGGCGCAGGCGAATCTTCGCCTCGGCGCCGAACATCTGGCGCGCGAAGTGCTCGAGGGTGCCGCGCAGGTGAGCCATCGTGAGGCCCTTGTCGATCGCGATGCCCTCGATCTGGTTGAAGACCGGGGTGTGCGTCGCGTCGAGCTCATCGGTGCGGAAGGTGCGACCGGGGGCGACGACGTAGACGGGCAGTTCGCGGTCGAGGAGCGACCGCACCTGCACTGGCGACGTGTGGGTGCGCAGCAGCAGGTGCCTGTCAGCTGGCTCAACGAAGAACGTGTCCATGAGCGTGCGCGCCGGGTGATCGGGATCGAATCCGAGCGCGTCGAAGTTGAACCACTCGTGCTCGATCTCGGGCCCCTCGGCGACCTCCCAGCCCATGCCGATGAAGATGTCGCTCGCTTCGTCCTTGAGCTGCTCAAGCGGGTGCCTGGTACCTGCGCGACGGCGCACGGGCGCCTGCGTCACGTCAACTGTCTCCGCGACGAGCCGCGCCTCTGCCTCAGCGGCAGCAAGCTCGGCCTCGCGGCCCTTAAACGCGCCCTCAAGCCGGCCGCGAGCCGCTCCCATGAGCTTGCCTGTGGCGGCCTTCTCATCCTTCGGGACCTCACGCATCAGCGCGTTGAGCTTCGCGATGGCTGAATCGTCGCCAACGTGCTCGGTCCTCGCGGTTTTCAGGGCCGCTACTGACTCGGCGGCGGTAAACGCGGCGAGGGCTTCAGCTACGGCGGCGTCGACCGCTTCCTGCGAAATCGGATTGGGGTTCGTGGTGTTGTCTGACACAAGGAAACATCCTACCGTGCGCGGGTGCGATCAGGCCGATCCTCCCCCGCTGCCGCACCCGCTCAGGGTCCGCGGGTTACACTGGCAGCATGGCCAAGCGACGTGAGCCCATGAGCCGCCAGGCGCGCACCGCGCGCGGCGCGCTGGGCGCTGCACTCGCGACGGTTCTTGCCGCAGCATCGCACTCACTCGCGGGCGGGGAGGTCTCCGGTTTCGCTGTCGTCGTGACCGCGATCATCGCGCTGCCCGTGTGCGTCTTGCTCGCCGGCAGGGTCGGCTCGCTCTGGCGAGTGGGGCTCGCGGTGGGAGCGAGCCAGTTCCTCTATCACTGGGCGTTCGCTGGCATCGGCGCCTCGGCGTCGTTCTCGCTCGGCGCCTCGTTCCCGATGGGCTCGCACGCCGCGCACCTCTCGTCGCTGCAGCTTTTCGTTCCCGACGTTGTCGAGGCGGGCTCAGCAGACACGCTCATGTGGGCGCTGCACGCGGTGGCAGCGGGGGTTTCGACGATCCTGATCTCGCGTGGCGAGCGTGCCGTGCTCGCGCTCGGCCGGTCGCTCAGGCGCGTGTTGCCGCAGCAGTTGACTCCCGCGGCGTTCGAGCGCCCAGTCGCAGGGCCGGTCTGCATCGAAGCCCACGTGCTCCGCGATCAGATTGCACGGTTCTCAGCGTGGTCACTGCGCGGGCCTCCGGTCGCGCAGGCGTCGCCTCAACTCCAGCTCTCATTCTGATCGATTTCCCGGCGATCCCGGGAAGAAACGGGACCAGTTATGCACTCGCATACCCACATTCAGGCTGCTCGCATTGGCCGCCAGACGAAGACAGCGCGCACACTCGCGCTCGCGGCAGCAGCGGGCGTCGCGCTCGCGGCCTTCTTTACGCCGAGCGCCGCGCAGGCGCACGACCAGCTCATCGATGTCGCGATCGACACGACTGACACAGGTGAGGCGTCGGGCCTTCGGCTGACATTCAGTGACACCGTGCTCAAGGTCGGTACCGAGATCCACGTTTCGAATGCAGAGGGCGGCGACGCAACGGGCGGCGACCCGACGTTCAGCGACCGCGATGTCGTGCAACCACTCGCAACCCCGCTTGCCGATGGCACCTACACCTCGGCGTGGCGGGTCGTGTCGAGCGACGGCCACCCCATCGAGGGCGGCTTCACGTTCGACATCGCCGACGGAGCGCCTGGCGAGATTCGCCCCTACTCGGGAGAGACCGAGACACCCGCCGAGCCCGAGGCTCTCCCCGAGACGCCGTCGACCGACGACGGCGCGACGGATTCGAACGGCTCGCCGATCCCTCTCCCACTCGCGATCGGAGCCGCGGCAGTCGTCGCCGTGGCCGTCGCAATTCCACTGATTGTTCGCATGCGTAGGAACGCATCGTCCGCGGAGGGCCACGACCCCCGCACTCACGAGGAGTAACTCATGTTCACCACCCACCGCACCCAGCGTTCGCGCCGTGCGGCGGTAGGCTTTGCCTCCGCCGCCGCAGTCTTCGCGCTCGCACTCACTGGCTGCTCACCGGCTGCCGACGCGCAGACCGACACGTCGAGCTCAGCAGCACAGAACCACGAGGCCACGGTCACCGCAACAGACACCTGGGCCAAGGCCACGGCCGACGATGTAAAGCCTGGCGAGGCGATGAGCGGCGTCTTCGGCGTGATCGAGAATCACGGCGATCAGGATCTCACGATCACCGGACTCACGAGTGACGTCGCAGGCATCACCGAGCTGCACGAGGTCGTCGATGGCAAGATGCGCAAGATCGAGGGGGACGTGACAGTCCCTGCAGGCGGATCGCTGCTGCTCGAGCCAGGGGCGAACCACATCATGCTCATGGACATCACCGAGCCGCTCGCCCCGGGCGACGACGTCACTGTGACGCTGACCTTCTCAGACGGCACGACCCTCGATGTCGTCGCACTCGTGAAGGACACGTCGGGCGCGAACGAGAGCTACGAAGATATGGACCACGGCGACATGGACATGTCGGGCGACACTGACGCGATGGACCATGGGTAAGGATCGTCCCGCAGACGTCGACCAGCAGTCCCGCCGGCTGAGCCGCCGCGCCCTCCTCACCGGGGGCGCGGTTGGCGCGGGCCTCGGCGCGCTGCTCGGTGGCGCCGGCGGCACCGCGGGTGGCTACGCCCTCGCCGAGCGGCAGCGCGCCGATGAACCGGGCTTCGACCCTGAGGCGACACCAGCGCTGAATTCGCTGGCAGACGGCCCCGGCTTCGGCGGCGAAGCGCTCCCCTGCCACGGCGCCCACCAGGCGGGGATCACGACGGTGCCTGCAACGCATGTACGCCACATCGCATACACGCTAAGACCGGAGACGGACCGCGATGCAATCACGCGCATGTTCCGGATCCTGACAGGTGACATCGAAGCGCTCACCGCGGGCGTCGCCCCATTGGCAGACCCCGAGCCCGAGCTCGCCGAGCGCCCCGCGCGGCTGACGATCACCGTGGGTGTCGGCCCCGATCTCGTCGACCGCGTCGACCCGGCAAAGCGCCCTCAGTGGCTGGCACCGCTCCCCGCGTTCTCGCTCGACAAGCTCGGCGGCGGCTTCGACGGGGGCGACCTGCTCATCACTGTCCAGGCCGACGACCAGCTGCCCGTCGCGCACGCGGCGCGAATGCTGCACCGAGACCTCGACCGCTTCGGCGAGGTCGCCTGGGTGCAGCAGGGGTTTCGGCAGGCGCGCGGAGCGGAAGCCGCGGGATCGACGATGCGAAATCTCATGGGGCAGGTCGACGGCACCGTCAACCCGAAACCCGAAGACGCCGACTTCGACCCGCTCATCTGGGTCGACGCTGCCGACGGCCAGCCTTGGCTCGCCGGGGGCTCGGCGTTCGTGTTGCGTCGGATTCGTATGGAGCTCGACACCTGGGACCGCGTCGACCGGCCAGGCCGCGAGCAGACGATCGGGCGAACCCTGTCTGATGGCGCGGCGCTGTCCGATCCGCACGGCGGCGAGCACGCCCCCGCGGATTTCGATGCGAAGAATGCGCTCGGCCTGCCGATCATCTCGTCGGCCGCGCATATCCGTCGCGCCACGTCGACCGACCCGAATGAGCGCATCGTGCGCCGCGCCGTGAACTACGATGACGGCCACGAGGCCGGGCTGCTGTTCGGCTGTTTCCAGCGCGATCCGCTTACGCAGTTCGTGCCCATTCAGCAGCGCCTCGACGAGGCAGACCTGCTCAACGAGTGGGTGACGCACACAGGCTCCGCGGTCTTCGCGATCCTGCCTGGGTTCACGAGCGGCGAGACGCTCGGCGCCGGCCTCACTGCCTGACGCGCACCGCGCACACCACGAGGGGCCCTGCCTCGGTTGCAACCGAGGCAGGGCCCCTCGCGTGTCGCCAGGCGTCGCCTCGCATCGGCGGGTGCCAGAGCACTCGGCCCGGGCCACCAGAATTTGAGTCCTGATAAGGTGTGAAGGTTGCTAGCCGACGGATGGTTGAGAAGTCAGTTTTCCCTACCGCGCTGGGAATCTCAGCGGCCGACTGAAATGTCTGCCAGCGATCACACTCGCACGCGACTCCCTCGTTGCCCTGTTCCCCGCGCGAACGGCTAGGAGCAACAAGAGAGTGAGGAAGAGTAGTTAAGTGAGTGGTAATAAACGAGTAGCAATCATTGGCGCGGGCCCGAGCGGTATGGCTCAGCTTCGCGCCTTCGAAGCAGCGGAGAAGCAGGGACACGAGGTTCCCGAGCTCGTCTGCTTCGAGAAACAGGCCGACTGGGGCGGCCAATGGAATTACACCTGGCGGACAGGGCTCGACGAATATGGCGAGCCAGTGCATTCGAGCATGTACCGCAATCTCTGGTCAAACGGCCCAAAGGAGGGCCTCGAGTTCGCGGACTACTCGTTCGACGAGCACTTCGGCCGACCAATCTCGTCCTACCCACCACGTGAGGTGCTGTGGGACTACATCGCCGGCAGGCTGAAGCAGAGCGACGTGCGAAAGCACATCCGGTTCACGACGGTGGTGCGCCTCGTCGCATTCGACGAAACGACACAGCTGTTCACCGTGACGAGTGAGCACCTGCCAACAGGCGACACCACGACCGAGACGTTCGACAACGTCGTGGTCGCGAGCGGGCACTTCTCGTTCCCGTTCACGCCATCTGTCGACGGTATCGAGACATTCCCCGGGATCGTTACCCACGCGCACGACTTCCGAGGCGCTGAGGCGCTCGCGGGCAAGGACGTGCTCGTGATGGGGTCGAGCTATTCGGCTGAGGACATCGGCAGCCAGGCCTACAAGATGGGCGCGAATTCGGTGACCGCGAGCTACCGCACCACCCCCATGGGGTACGACTGGCCCGAGCGCTTCGAGGAGCGCCACGGACTTCAGCGGTTCGAGGGGAGCACCGCGTTCTTCGCCGACGGCTCGTCGAAAGACGTCGACGCGCTCATCTTCTGCACGGGCTACATGCACAAGTACCCGTTCCTGCCGCGCGAACTCGCGGTCTCGGGCGCGAACACCCTCTACCCCGAGCGGCTCTACCGCGGCGTAGTCTGGCACGACAACCCGGCGCTCTTCTACGTCGGTGCGCAAGATCAGTGGTTCACATTCAACATGTTCGATACGCAGGCCTGGTACGTGCGTGACTTGATCCTCGGCACCGCGGAGATGCCAGGCAGGGCCGAGCGCGAGCGTTCGATGCTCGAGTGGCAGCGACGTTACCAGTCGACACCGACGAACGGCGCTGATCAGATTCGGTTCCAGGCCGACTACGTGCGCGATCTCATGGAGGAGACCGACTACCCGTCGTTCGACATCGACGAGGTCGCCGAGATCTTCGTCGACTGGAAGAACCACAAGCAGCAGGACATCATGGGATACCGCGACTACTGCTACCGCTCCGTGATGACAGGCACGATCGCCACGAAGCACCACACCCCGTGGATCGAGGAACTTGACGACTCGCTCGAGCGCTACCTCTCCCCCGGTTCAGCGAACCGCGAGCCGAGCGGCGCACGGGCGTAGCTATTTGTGAGGCGCGACCCCGTGCTACCGCACGGGTCGCGCCTCACCCTGTTCGCTGCGGCAGGTGTGGCGAAACAGGCTCCCCGCCGCGTCCGCAACCGCCATCTTGGTGGCGGCGCTCAAGTCGTGTGACGTTAGGCCCCGTCGAATTGCTCTGCCAGGTCGACTTTCTGTGCGACGTAGGCGTGCGCGCCGGCCTCACCGAGGAGGCGCGCGACGTCGGCAACCGAGAAGCTGCCTGCGAAGAGTTCGGATCCAGGCTCGACAGCGGCGCTGCGCGAAAGCGGCCCCGCGGCGATCACGTCGAATCCGAGACTCGCAACGAATTCGGCGACCTCGTTCGCTGCCACCGCGTCGTCTGACACGGCTACGAGCCCGCGACGGTCGTCGGCGCCGAACTCGCGAGCATCTGCTTCCATCTCGTGGTAGCCGATGTGGTTCAGTGCCTTCACAACCCGCGCGCCAACGAGGTGTGCAGCCACAGCCTCGCTCGTCGTGGCGTGGCCGTCGAAGAGTGCGGGCAGTGCGCCGTCAGTCGGTTCCCAGTGGTTCATTGCGTCGACAACGATCCGGCCCGCAAGCATCTCGGGGTCGAGGCTCGCAAGCTTTGGTAGCGGGATCGAGAGGACGACAATATCGCTCCCTTCGACCGCGTCGTGCGCCGTCGCAACGCCCACACCGGGCGCCATGATCTCAGTGATGAATCGCACGGGCTCGGGGTCACCGGAGCCCGCGACCGTCACCTCGTAACCGGCAGCGAGAGCCGCACGCGCGATTGCAGTGCCAACCTTGCCAACGCCGAGCACCGCGATTCGCGTCATGATGCGGCTCCCGTCTCCACTGGAGCGGGTCCGCCGTCGAGCGGGTTCGGCACGACCTCGGGCTCGGGCCCCAGCTCAGCGTCGACGAGCGGCTTCACCTTCGTGCCAAGCAGCTCGATCGAGCGCAACAGTTCGCGCTGCGGCAGCCCGAGGAAGTCCATCTGCAGGAACTGCCGGGAGTGGCCCATGGCGCCGTGGAGCCTGATGATGCGATTCGCGATCTGCTCGGGCTCGCCGACAAAGAGCGCTCCGCCCTCGGCTTCGATCTCGAAGTGCTCTCGAACAGGCGGCGCAAATCCACGGCGGCGGCCGATATCTGCCATTCCGCGGTACCAGGTCGGCCAGAACGTATCGCGGGCTTCGCGATTGGTCTCACCAATGAAGCCCGGGTTTCCGACTGAGATGAGAGGCTGCCGCGTCGTCTCCGGTCCGGCCGCCCACGCGCGGCGATAGAGGTCGGCGAGCGCTTTGAACCGTGCAGGGTCGCCGCCGATAATCCCGTACGACACAGGTAGCTGCAGCTGCCCTGCGCGCACGGTCGAGTTAGGGCTTCCGCCAGTACCAAGCCAGATCGGAAGCGACCCTCGGTCTGGGCGCGGCACAACAAGCTCGTCGTCGAGGGCTGCGCGCACCGTGCCGCTCCAGGTGACCGTCGCGTGCTCGTTCACCCTGAGCAGGAGCTCGAGCTTCTCGGCGTAGAGCCTGTCGTAGTCTTCAAGCTTGTACCCGAACAGCGGGTACGACTCGACCGAAGAGCCGCGACCCGCCGTAATCTCGGCACGCCCGTTCGACAGGGCGTCGAGGGTGGCGAACTGCTGAAAGACGCGCACAGGGTCATCCGTACTCAGCACCGTCACCGCGCTCCCGAGCCTGATTCGCTTCGTTTGGCCAGCGGCGGCGCCAAGGATCACCGAGGCGGCCGATGCTGGCATCTCGTTGGTGTGGTGCTCCCCGATACCGAAGAACTCGAGCCCGACCTGATCGGCGAGCACGATCGCTTCGAGCAGGTCGCGCTGCGCCTGAGCCGTGCTGACGAGTTCACCGGTCGCGGGATCCGTCGCCTGATTTCCGAAACTGTAGACACCGAGCTGCATGCCGCTCCCCTTCAACGTGTGGTGATGTCCTTCTACTGTGAAGCGTCGGGCCCCAGGGAACAACTCACAGGTTAGTCACTTACTATTGGTAAGCGTGAAGACAGTTTCCGCACCACGCAGCTCCCAGCAACTGCACGCGATCGACGACGACGAATGCAGGCTCTTTCGCGAGGCAGCAGAACTCGCCGGCCGAAAGTGGACTGCGGCGATCCTGCTCTCGCTCGCTCGCGGCGCCGAGCGATTCTCGGAGATCCACGCGAGCATCGAAGGCATCTCAGACAGGCTGCTCGCGGCGCGCCTGCGCGAACTCGAAATCCAGGGACTCGTCACGCGCACCGTCGTACCGAGCACCCCAGTGCAGATCCGCTACGGCCTCACGCCATCTGGCGGCGAACTCATCACGATCCTGCAGCCACTCGTGCGCTGGGCGAAACGGTCAGGCGCCCGAGAGGCCGCGAGCGAGCAACAGCCAGCCGACTAGGCTCGCTGCGCGAACGCTGTCTCATACAGCAGCACACTCGCGGCGGTCGCAAGGTTCAGTGACTCCGCGGCGCCGTAGATGGGGAGGCGAATTGAGCGCCCAATGACCTCACGTTCGGTCTCGCCAAGCCCGCGTGCCTCGTTGCCAAACACCCACGCGATGCCGCCGCCAAGCTGCGATCGAACATCGGTGATCTCGTCGCCTCGCACGTCTGCAGCGATGGTCTCAAGGCCAGCCTCACGGGCGGCCGCGACAACCGCATCGAGCGAGCCCTCAGTTACGACGGGAAGATGAAACAGTGACCCTGTCGTTGAGCGAACAACCTTCGGATGCCACGGGTCAATCGACTCCCCAGAGAACACGACAGCATCGGCGCCGGCGGCATCAGCCGCGCGCAGCACCGCGCCAGCGTTACCAGGATCGCGAACCTCGTGCATCACGGCGACGAGCTTCGCCCCGGCGAGAGCATCTTCAAGCGTCGCCTCAGGAATGCGCGCGACGGCGATGACTCCCTGTGGCTGCACAGTCTCGGCCATCGCCTGAATGACCTGCGGCGTCGCGCGCTCAACGTCGATTCCAGCATCAGAGGCAAGGCGGTCGAGTTCGAGCTGCCAGGCCTCCGTGCCAGTCGTCGCGTAGACCACTTCGACGAGACCGGGGCGGTACGTGAGCAGCTCGCGAACAGCCTGCGGCCCCTCAACAAGGAAGCGGCCGGTCTCGTTTCGCTCCTTCTTCCGAGCGAGCGCTGCGACGCGCTTCACGCGCGGGGCCTTCGGGTTCTCGATGAGTTCAGTCACCAGACAAGACTACCGGCCAGCGCGCCCGCCGACCGCCGGAACGCAAAAGCCCCGCCCCGCAGAAAGCGGGACGGGGCGTAAGCTCAGGCTACTTAGGCAGCAACCTTGGGAGCCGAGGTGTCCTCGGGGAGAGCCTTCTTGGCAACCTCAACGAGAGTCGCGAATGCTGCGGGCTCGTTGGTCGCGAGCTCCGAGAGCATACGACGGTCAACCTCAACACCGGCGAGCGCGAGGCCCTGGATGAAGCGGTTGTAGGTGAGGCCGTTGGCACGTGCACCAGCGTTGATGCGCTGGATCCACAGGCGACGGAAGTCACCCTTCTTCTTGCGACGGTCGTTGTACGCGTAAACGAGCGAGTGGGTAACCTGCTCCTTGGCCTTGCGGTACAGGCGCGAACGCTGCCCGCGGTAGCCCTCGGCGCGCTCAAGAATTACGCGACGCTTCTTGTGGGCATTGACGGCCCTTTTTACTCTTGCCATTTCAGTCTTTCCTTAACGAAATAAGTTGGGGCCGGCTTAGTGGCCGAGGAGCTTCATCGCCTGCTTGGCGTCACCCTTGGACAGCACCTGCTCTGCGTTCAGGCGGCGCTTACGACGCGAGGACTTGACCTCAAGGTTGTGGCGCATGCCGGCCTGCTGCTTCATCAGCTTGCCGGAGCCGGTTACCTTGAAGCGCTTCTTGGCCCCCGAGTGGGTCTTCTGCTTTGGCATCGGTTTTCTCCTTGTTGTGGTGCACCGCCGAAGCGGCTGCGTCATGGGCGCTCGGTGGATCCGATCCACCGGGCAGCCACGGGTCTTATTCGGCGGCGGGTTCCGCTGCCTTGGCGGCGGATTCTGCGGCAGGCTTCTCAGCGCGACGCGACGCCTTCTCCTCAGCGCGGCGAGCGTTCTGCTCAGCCTTCGCCTCGGACTTGTTCTTGAGCGGAGCAATGACCATCACCATGTTGCGGCCATCAATCCGGGGGTTCGACTCGACAGTGCCGTACTCGGCAATGTGCTCAGCGAACTGCTGCAGGAGGCGTACGCCCTGCTCCGGACGCGACTGCTCGCGGCCACGGAACAAAATCATTGCCTTCACCTTGTCGCCCTGCTCGAGGAAGCCGACAGCACGCTTGACCTTGGTCTCGTAGTCGTGCTTGTCAATCTTCAGGCGGAAGCGAACCTCCTTGAGAACGGTGTTCGCCTGGTTGCGGCGCGCTTCCTTGGCCTTCTGAGCTGCCTCGTACTTGAACTTGCCGAAGTCCATGATCTTGGCAACGGGAGGCTTCGAGTTCGGCGCAACCTCAACGAGATCGAGATCCGCCTCTGCTGCAAGGCGCAGTGCAGTATCGATCGGCACGACTCCGACCTGCTCGCCACTGGGTCCTACCAGTCGCACCTCGGAAACGCGGATTCGGTCATTCGTACGGGGATCGCTGATCGCCTGCTCCTCTGATCTCAATGTGATAAGTCTGCTCGACGGTGTCGAGGCTCACGGAAATGAGATCGGGAACGCACGCGTACCCACACCCTTGAGCTGCCGCATGAAATGCGACGGAGTGCCAACTACCCGGTAACCTTGTAGAGGTTTCGGGTGGGAGAATCTCCTCTTCCGTAGCACCGGCAAGATTGCCGATAACCTCCAGAAGCTTAGCACACTGAGCGAAGATAAAGACAGGGGCGCTTTTTCATGAGCGAGCAGAACGCCGACTCGGCGGCACAGACCACCAACCACGACGCGGTGTACCCGGAAGGCGACGAGGCCGCGCAGGCGGTTCGCGACATCGCTGACGTCGCCGCGGTTGAGGTCATCACTACCGCTGCAGTCCACCTGCTGAGCGCGGCCGCCGTGAAGGTGGGCCTCGCCGACGACCCAGACAGCCAGATCGATCTCGATGAGGCTCGCAAGCTCATCAATGCCCTGGCTGGGCTCATCACCGCAGGCGCGCCCGAGGTGAGCGATATGCACGCCCGCAGCCTGCGTGACGGCCTGCGCTCCGTCCAGCTCGCGTTCCGCGAGGCGTCGCCGATCCCTGACGCAATCGGCAAGGGTCCCGGCGAGAAGTACACCGGTCCGGTCAACTAGTCCGGCTCGCTCGAGGGGCGCATCCGGGTTTCGGCCTGGGCGCGCCCCTTTTGTCGCCTCCTCTGCCGCGCCCATCGGGCCCATCAGCCCCATGGATCCCATCAATCCCAAGCAATGTGATCTGCGAAGTACCTGCCTAGTCTTGCCAAGCAGGGCATTGACATTGCAGATCCCAGATCTTGCGCGACAAGGACAGGCCCGCGCTGTGCACGCTCAGCCCCGCAACCTCTCATCGCCACACGCGCACTCCCGAGGAACGCTACGCCCGCTCACCAGTTCGCTACCCAGTGCGACAGAATAGGAAGTATGTCTTTAGCCGCGCAGCCCGAAAGCGGGGAGCCTTGGCGCGCCCAGGTCGCGCAGGGAGTCAAGGACTCCCTCGGCGTCGGGATCGGCATCTTCCCACTCGGAGTTGCACTCGGCATCCTCGTCGTCCAGGCAGGCCTCCCGCTCTGGGTAGCACCCGCGCTCTCTATCGTCATCTTCGCCGGCTCGGTTGAACTGCTGCTCGTAAGCATGCTCGCGGCCGGCGCACCGCTGCTCACAATCGCAGTGACGGTGTTTGCAGTGAACTTCAGGCACGTCTTCTATGCGCTGTCGTTCCCGCTGTCGCGAGTGAAGCCGGGCCTCCCCCGTGCATACTCCGTCTACGCGCTCATCGACGAGGCGTACGCAACCTACGTACTCATGCCCGCTCGTCAACTCACGAGTGCCCGCATTCTCAGCGGCCAGGTCATGATGCAGTTGTACTGGGTGGGCGGCGGACTCATCGGCCTCGCAATCGCTCGAGCACTGCCTGCGCCGATCGAAGGCTTCGAGTTTGCACTCGCCGCAACGTTTACTGTGATGACAGTCGACGCCGTCCGCTCGAAGCGGCAAGTCCCGTCAGCGCTGCTCGCAGCCCTGGCTGCGGCGGTCGCGATCGCGGCCTTCCCTGGCAACACTATGCTCGCGGCTCTCGTGATCTTCGCCGCGCTGCTCGCGGTCAGGTACGCGGTTGAGGCACGTCTTAACCGCGAATCCCCTGGCCCCGAGACAACGGAAGGAGCCCCCGAGTGACCTGGTATCTCATCTCTGCGATCGCCATTGGCGGTCTCATCACGTTCGGGCTCCGCGTCCTGCCGTTCGCGATGCTCAAACCACTCCGCAAGTCGAAGTTCGTGCGCGCACTCGGTGAGTGGATGCCAGCGGGAATCGTGCTGATCCTCGCCGTCGTCGTGCTGCGCGACGAGATCGTCGCTCTCGGGGATCACTGGTGGATGGCCCTGGCAGCCACCGCGGTGACGGTGGCGGTGCATCTCACCTGCGGCAGGCGCATCCTCTTGAGCATCGCCGCCGGCACCGGCGCCTACATCGCGCTCGTCAACCTGCTCTGACGGTGGCTCGGCCGCTCACCGCTTCAGCTACTCCTCGATTCGTTCACCGGCGAGATCTTCGCCGCCCTCGGGGTAGGCGGCAACCTCCGAGCGGCGTGCGAGGAAGACCGTGCTCGCGATGAGTCCGCCCCAGATGATCGTCAGCGCAAGCACCAGAAACGTAATCGCAATGGGGGTCATCGGTCGGCTCCGTTCGTCATTGCCTGAGTATTATCAGTGACATCAGCCACCTTCGCGGCTTTCGCTGCCGCCCTCGCAGACTTCTGCGCGACGGGCGGCCAGGGCGTGAAGTTGGTGGGGTCGTAGCGCCACGGGCTAAGCGTCAACGCGATCGAACCGGCAATCATCACGACGACGGAGCCCCACCCGACGATCGCGAGGTAGCCAGTGTCGTAGTTCGAGTAGGGCTCCTGGATGAGCCCGATGATCGTCGTCACGAGCATGTAGCCGAGCACGACTGGACCGAGCACTGACACAAAGAACAGCCAGGTACGGCCGACTTTGAATGTCGAGAGCGCGCTCAGGTGCCCGCTCAGCTCGGTTCCTGCCCGCCGGATCCAGAGCACGGTGATCGTCATCACGACCGCCGAGGCGACGATGCCGATGTTGTTCGCCCAGTTGTCGATGGTGTCGAGCGCGGTGAGCCCCGATGTCGTGCCGAAGAGCGCGAGCGAGACGAGCGCGAGTACCCCGCCGATGCCGTACACGGCGCCGCGGCGGCTCAGACCGAACTTGTCCATGACGCCGGCGAGGATGACCTCCATGATCGAGATCATTGACGTGAGGCCCGCGAGCGTCAGCGCCCCAAAGAACAGCGCGCCAAAAATCTCGCCTCCAGGCATCTGCGCCGCGATCGCTGGGAAGGTCATGAAGGCGAGACCGACACCCTTCAGCCCCTCGAGGTCGGCAACGGCGACGCCCTGCTGGTGGGCGAAGAACCCGAGCGTCGCGAAGACGCCGATGCCCGCGAGGATCTCGAACGACGAGTTCCCGAACGCAACCACGAGCCCCGGAGAGGTCATGTTTGAGCGCCTGCGGCGGTACGAGGCGTAGGTCATCATGATGCCGAACGCGACCGAGAGCGAGAAGAAGATCTGGCTGTAGGCGGCGACCCAGACGGACGGGTCGAGCAGCGCGGCGAAGTCGGGGGTAAAGAGAGCGTTCAGACCATCGGCGGCGCCAGGGAGGAAGAGCGCGCGCACGACAAGGATCAAGAACCCGACGACGAGCAGCGGAATCGCGATCATGTTCAGACGCTGCACACCACGCACGACGCCGGCGCCGAGCACGACAAGCGCGACCACCCACATGAGCACGAGCGGAATAAGCACGCTCGGCACGAACTGCATCGTGAACGGCGCTTCCGCGGTCTGCAGGTAGTCACCGGTGAAGAATCCGGCCGCATCGCTGCCCCAGCGCAGGTCGAAGGAGAACACGAAGTAGCTCGATGCCCACGCGAGCACCGCCGTGTAATAGATCGCGATAAACACGCAGATCATCACCTGGAACCAGCCGATGCCCTCGCCGAGCTTGCCCGCGAGCCTGCGAAGCGCAAGCGGCGCAGAGCCGCGGAACCGGTGGCCGATCGCGTAGTCAAGAAACAGGATCGGGATGCCAGCCGTCAGCAGCGCAACGATGTAGGGGATGAGAAAAGCCCCGCCACCGTTCTCGTACGCGACCCCGGGGAATCGCCAGATGTTGCCGAGCCCAACGGCAGATCCGATCGCCGAGATGATAAACCCGAACTGCCCCGTCCACTCTGCTCTGGGCGGGGCAGCTGTGGTGTCGCGCTGCGTCATAGTGATGTCACGTCCCTGCTGTGATCGTCGTGAAAGTCAGCTGCGAGCGTATCAGAGGCGGTGCTAGCGGTGCGGGATGCCCGCGATCATTCCACCGTCTACGACGAACTCTGCGCCACTCGTGAACGACGATGCGTCACTCGCGAGAAACACGATTGTTCCCGCGAGATCCTCCGGGGATCCGGGGCGTCCGAGCGGGATATCAAGCCGATCAGGATCGATCCTTGCCGACATCTGCGTCTCAATGAATCCAGGGTGAACCGAGTTCACCCTGATCCCTGCAGGCCCGAGCTCGACCGCGAGCGAGGCAGAGAGACCACGCACCCCATACTTCGATGCCGTGTAGCCGTGCAGGCCGGGACTGCCGCGCATTCCTTCGACCGATGAAATGTTGATAATCGAGCCGCCACCCTGTCGCTTCATTGTGGGCACGACCGCCTTGCAACCGAGGAAGCCACCGGTGAGGTTCACCCCGATCACCGCGTCCCACTTCTCGAGCGTGAAGTGCTCAATGGGTGCCGCGTTCGCGACCCCCGCGTTGTTGACGAGCACGTCGATCGCGCCGAAGACCGCGACGGTAGTGGCTACTGCGCTGCCCCACTGCGCCTCGTCGCGCACGTCGAGCTCGACAAAGTGGGCGCCGTCGCCGAGCTCTGCGGCGAGCGCGGCGCCCTCGTCCACGAGTACATCTGCGAGCACAACGCGGGCGCCTGCTGCGTGAAGGGCCCGCGCGTAGGCCTCGCCGATTCCGCGCGCTCCCCCAGTGACGAGCGCGACTTTTCCAGCGAGCTCGGTCACGACGCCACCTCGATGATGACGCGGCCGACAGTATTCGCCGTTGCAAGCGCCGTCAGCGCTGACGGGGCGTCCTCGAACGAGACAGTGTGGTCGATGATTGGCGCAATCGCTCCGGCTTCGAACAGCCGCACGAGCTCTGCGTGGGCCTCACTAACGAGGTGCGGAGCTTTCTCTTGGTAGAGCCCCCAGTAGAGGCCGAGTACTGCATAGTTCTTGATGAGCGGCCGATTCATGGCGAGCTCGGGAATGGTTCCGCTCGCGAAACCGATGACGACGATGCGGCCTTCGAATGCGATCGATTTCGTTGAGGCAATGAAGGCGTCTCCCCCGACCGGGTCGAAGACAACGTCTGCCCCGTGCCCGCCGGTGATCCGTTTCACTTCGGCCGCAACGTCGTCGCCGCGCAGAATGACGTGCTCGGCGCCCGCCTCGCGCGCCACGGCGGCTTTCGCCTCGGTTCCAACGACACCGATGACTCGGGCCCCTGCCGCGACTCCGAGCTGCACCGCTGCCGCACCGACCCCGCCGGCTGCGGCGTGCACGAGCAGCCATTCTCCTGAGCCGGGGCGTGCTCGCCTGTGCAGCGCGAACCACGCAGTTTGGTAGGCGATCGTCAGTCCCGCGGCCCGCGCATCGTCGAGCGAGTCCGGGATCAGTTGCACTGCATCCGCGGGAACGACAGCGTACTCCGCGAGCAGTCCGATGCTGTAGGCGACGACTCTGTCACCCACGCTGACGTTAGTCACCCCGTCACCGACCGCGACTACGCTGCCGCTGCACTCCACTCCGGGAACAAACGGGAGCTCTGGCTTGACCTGATACTCGCCTCTCGCGAGCAGCACATCTGGGAAGTTTGCCGCGACGGCGCCGACGCGGATGAGGACCTCGCCGGCTTTTGGTACCGGCGTTGTGACCGTTGAGAGTGTAAGCGCGTCGGCTGGCTCACCGAGCGTCGTGACGCGCCAAGCGCGCATCGTCTCCGGAATCTGCGGGGTAGGCATCTGGTCTCCTTAGACTCGACATAAACAGGTCTGTGATCTGCACTGCCGCGAGCGTCCGGTCCTCTGGTGTCTCCTCTGAGTACCAGTATGAGAGGTAGTGGACGTCGCTGAAAAAGTGGGCGATGAGTACTGGGACAGGAATATCGTCCCTGTATTTCCCTTCGAGCTGTCCTCGCTTCACGAGGGTTGCAAACTCATCGTTGTACGCGCGTCGGCGCCGCACAACCTCCTTGCGTCGGGGTTCAGAAAGCATGTCCATGCTTCTAAAAAACACAGTCCCCTCCGCGAGGTATTCGATCGAGGTTTCAAGGACGTCGACGCACACGGCCCGCAGCACATCGTCAACCTCTCCACCAGCGTTCATGATCTCGTCTAGGTGTGTCTGTTGCAGCGACAGGACCCTGTCATAGATTCCGAACAGCAGGTCGTCTTTCGACTCGAAATAGTGGTACATCGCCCCTTTGGTCACTCCCGCTGCGTCGACAATGTCTTGCACGCTCGTGTTCGCGTATCCTCGCTGGGCGAAGAGCTCAACAGCGGCGCGAATCACGTCGCTGACTACCTGTGATTGCTTCATTCGAGCCATTCTTCCCTATTGCTCGGATTTCGCTCGGTTTCACGATGGGTCCCGCTTTACAGGATCGGCCGGATACTCCCACCGCCATCGATCGGCACTGTCTGCCCGGTGATCCACCCTGCGTCTTCCGAGAGCAGGAAGGCTACCGGCCCCGCAATGTCTTCGGGCTCACCAAGCCTCCCCAGGGGGTAGGCCTCGGAGACCTCGCTCTCCTGCCCCTCATAGAGCGCCCGCGCAAACGCTGTCTTCACGACGGCGGGCGCTACCGCGTTGACACGAATCTTTGGGGCGAACTCGTAGGCGAGCTGCACGGTGAGGTTCATCAGTGCCGCCTTTGAGATCCCGTAGAAGGCGATGCCTGGGCTCGCACCGAGCCCAGCCGCCGAGGCGATGTTAACGACGCTTTGCCGCAGACCTGCGGCGACAGCGTCGCGGGTCCAGTCGAGAGACGCCAGTACGTTCACGTCAAGAATCTTGCGTGCTGCGGCGGCCTCAACCTCGGCGATCGGCCCGTAGACAGGGTTGATGCCTGCGTTATTCACGAGGTGGTCGAGGCGGCCATAGCGTTCAGCGACATGCGCGAAGACTTCTGCCCGGTGCGCTGGATCGTCAGCGCGCCCCGCGACTCCTGATGCGTTCGGCCCGAGCGCATCCACTGCCTCGTCGAGCGCCTCCTGGTTGCGCCCGGTGATGACGACGGAACCGCCCTCAAGGGCGATCCTATCGGCGATCGCGAGGCCGATTCCGCGGCTCGCCCCCGTAACGATAGTCACAGTCTCAGCGAAACGTGGTGTGAGCATGGCGCCTCCTTGCGTCGTACATACCGTCCAGTCGGTTTGACCACGATAGCACCCCTGCGCAGAGACTGCACCTGGCGAAAGATCGATTATTACGAAATGCCAACACAACAAACCGTCCGGTCGGTTTATCACGTACGGTGGGGCCACCACGACACGAAGAGGTGCCGATGAACGCACAAGCAACACAACTGACAACCGCAGCCCCACGGCTCGAGGTCGATCAACTCACCGTCAGATTTGGTGGGCTCACCGCGGTCGATAACGTCTCATTTGATGTGAGACCGAGCGAGGTGGTCGCGCTCATCGGCCCCAACGGGGCGGGCAAGACCACGGTGTTCAACGCAGTATGCAGCCTGTTGCGCTGCTCGGGAACGATCAAAATCGACGGCAGCGTCATTCCCCGGCAGACGCCGAAGCTCGGCGGCCTTGGCCTGTCGCGAACGCTCCAGGGCCTCGGACTATTTTCGAGCATGACTGCGTTCGAAAACGTCAAGCTGCCGCTCGGCGGAGCCACCGACGCCCACGCCACTGCGACTGATCAACTCGCGGAGCTCAACCTCACCGAGCTTGCAAACCGCCGAGTATCCGAGCTGTCTTACCCTGACCGGAAACGTGTGGCGCTCGCCAGGGCCCTCGTGACAGATCCGAAACTCCTGCTGCTCGATGAACCAGCTGGGGGCCTCGGCCACGACGACATCGCCGCACTCTCGCAGACAGTTCGAAAAATCGCAGCTCGCGGTCGGTCAGTGCTCCTCGTCGAGCACCACGTCGACTTCGTCATGGACCTCGCCGACCGGATCGTCGTACTCGATTTCGGGAGCGTCATAGCTCGCGGGACCCCCGACGAAATCCGCGCGAACCCCCGCGTCGAGGAGGCGTACCTCGGCGTCGCCGCTCACGGCGCGAGCCCATCGCCAACGAGACAAGGAGAGCCACGGTGAGCCTCAGCACCCGCGCAACCGCGCAGCCCCAGACGGGCGCCGCACTTTCCATCTCGCACCTCACTGTCGGCTACGGCGGCAGCCCCGTACTCCACGACGTGAGTATCGACCTGAGACCCGGCGAGGTCGTTGCGCTCCTTGGCGCCAACGGCGCGGGCAAATCCACGCTGCTCGGAGCGCTGACCGGCAGGGTGCGCACCACGACCGGCACGTTGCGCCTCGACAGCCTCGACCTTCACGGCATGCGCACCGAGGAAAGGGCACGGAACGGGATCGCACTCGTACCCGATGGCCAGAGCATCGTCGGTGAGCTGACAGTTGACGAAAACCTGCGCCTTGGCGCGCTCTGGCGGCATCGGGGCACCGCGCGCGAACGCGCGATCCGCGAGATTTACGAGATGTTCGAGCCGCTCGAACGGCGAAAGAACGCAGACGGCCACCAGCTCTCAGGCGGCGAACGGCAAATGCTCGCGCTCGGCCGGGCGCTCATCGCCGAGCCACGGCTACTCGCCCTCGATGAACCCTCCCTTGGGCTCGCCCCACTTGTCGTCGCGCAGATCATGCTCACGCTCCGTGAGACCGCCAGAGAGCGTGGCCTCACCGTCTTACTCGCTGAGCAAAACGTCACAGGCGCCCTCTCCATCGCCGATCGCGGCGTCGTTCTCAACCTCGGCAGGGTCGTCGTTGATGCTGACGCAGCGACTCTCGCTGAAGATTCCACCCTTCGACACGCATACCTGGGGTTCTAATGGATAGGTTTACGTTTCTTTTCGCAACTGGGCTCGCACGGGGCGCGATCTTCGCGCTATTCGCGCTCTCGCTGGTGCTCATCTGGCGGGCCACACGGATCATCAATTTCGCGCAGGCAGCCATGGCCCTCGTTGCTACGTACGTTGCGTTTGCGGTCACGGGCGCAACAGGCAGCTACTTTGCTGGGCTCGCAGCAGGGATCCTCGCAGGGGCGCTTATCGGTCTTATCGTTGAGCGCGGCGTGATGCGCTTCGCGCCGCAGTCGTCCCACCTCACAGGTGTGCTCGCCGCGATCGGCCTCGTGATGGTTCTGCAGTCACTCCTCGGAATCTTCTTCGGTTCCCAGTATCGCGCGATGCCCGCGCCCTTCGACCGCAGCGCGATCGTGATCGGAGGGGTGCCGCTACTGTCACCGAACGACATGTTCACGATCGGCATCACAATCGCCGTGATGATTGCCCTCGCGATCGTGTTCGCCCGAACCTCACTCGGGCTCCAGCTTCGAGCCTCGGCGTTCGCCCCCGAGGTGTCGCGGCTGCTCGGCGTTCGCGTGAAGCGCATGGTGACAATCGGCTGGATGCTGGCGAGCGCAGTTGCGGCGCTCGCCGCGATCCTGCTCGTACCCACCGAGCTTGGCCTCAACCCGCACGCAACCGACATGCTCTTCGTCTACGCATTCGCCGTTGCGGTGATCGGTGGCCTCGACTCCCCCGTTGGCGCACTCGTCGGCGGGCTCATCGTTGGCGTCACCATGAGCCTTTTGACGGGCTACTTCGGCGCGACAGTCGCACCGATCGGTGTGCTCGCGATCCTCGTTCTCGTCCTGCTCGTGAAACCGGGCGGGGTCTTCTCGACCCGGAAGGAGCGAAGCGCATGACCCGCATTCTGCCCTCGCTGCGCGGCCGCAACCGCATCATCATCTTCGGAGTGATCCTGACCATCCTCGCGATCGCGCTGACGTTTCTGCTCGACCCGTACCGAAACTTCCAGTTCGCGACAATCGCCGCGTACTTCACGGTGACGGCGGGTCTCACGTTGCTCGTCGGGCAGAGCGGCCAGCTTTCGCTCGGACATGCGGCTCTCATGGCGGCAGGCGGGTATGGGTACGCACTCACGGCGAACGCTCTCGCAGAAGCCGGCGTCGGGGGTATCGGCCGCTTCCTGATGTCGTTCGCCGTCGCAGTAGTCGTTGCAGGCCTCCTCGGGTTACTCCTCGGGCTCGCGGCGGCGCGGCTTCACGGACCGTACCTGGCGGGTGTGACCCTCGCGCTCATCGTCTCAGTTCCGGCCGTTGCCGCGACATTCAAGGTACTGGGCGGCGATCAGGGGCTCCCCAGCCCGTACCAGGGTGTGCCGACAGCGCTCCAATCGCTCATCGCGGTCGAGCAGTGGCATGCCTGGGTCGCGATCCTGATCGCCGGGGTGCTCGTCACCTGGCTCACCCTGTTGCGGAACGGCTCGTTCGGCCTGCGCATGCGCGCAGTTCGCGACGACGAGACCGCAGCACGCCTCAACGGCGTACCCGCCGGGCGCGTCAAAGTCTCGGCGTTCACCGTGAGCGCGGTTGCCGCAGGAGCAGGCGGGGCCACACTCTGCTTCATCACGCAGTCAGTGAGCCCCGGAGCCTACACGCTCTCGTTCTCGCTGCTGCTCGTCGTCGCCGTCGTGCTCGGAGGGCTCGGCAGCATCGGCGGCGCCGCGCTCGGATCGGTGCTCGTTGTCATGCTCCCCTGGCTCATCACCACGGCCACCGCCCAACTGCCACTCTCGGCTGATATGGCGCAGCGGCTGACAGGCAACCTGCCAGTGCTCGTTTTCGGCGCGCTCCTCACCGTGACAATCCTTGTCAGGCCGGGCGGGCTCGTTGACCTACTCCCCACACGCGCGAACCAGGCACCCAAGCCCGCACCCACCCCCACAACCTAACCGCTGACCAGACCGAAAGCTCACATTCATGACACGAATCACCCGCAACACCGTCGTTGCGTCGCTCGCAAGCCTCACCGCACTGGGCCTCGCGCTCACAGCGTGCAGCACTCCCCCGGCAGGCGGCGACTCCGCCGCAACCACACCGGGCGTCACCGACGACACAATCACCATCGGCACGCACACCCCACTCACCGGGCCGGCCGCCCCCGGCTACGCCTCAGTCTCAGCCGGCGCACTCGCATACTTCGCCTACGTCAACGACAACGGCGGCGTCCACGGCCGAAACATCAACTACATCGTCAAAGACGACGCCTACAACCCAGCAAACACCCAAATGGTCGTCCGCGAACTCGTCCAAGACGACCAAGTATTCGCAATCTTCAACGGCCTCGGCACCCCACCACACACCTCCGTCGTCGACTACCTCAACGACAACGGCGTCCCAGACCTCTTCGTGTCATCCGGCTCCACAACGTGGAATCAGCCCAGCAAGTATCCTGCGATGTTCCCATTCAACGCAAACTACGTCGTCGAGGGTTCTGCGCTGGGGCAATACTCAGTCGACAAGCTTCCCGGCAAACAGGTGTGCTTCTTAGGCCAGGACGATGACCTCGGTGGAGACATGCGACGTGGAGTTGAGCTTGTGCTCGGCAGCGATGGGCTCGGCCACGTCGAAGAATACTCGACGTCAAACGCGGATCTCACCGCCCAGATCGGCGCGCTCAAGGGAGCTGGCTGCGAGGCCGTCGTGCTCGCGGCAATTCCCGGGTTCGTATCGCTCTCGATGACAACCGCGGCCCGACTCGCGTGGGAGCCCGTCTGGCTCACCTCATCAATCGGTGCAGACTATCCGGTGCTCCTCGACCTGCTCGGCCAGGAGGGCGAGCAGCTGCTCGAGGGGCTCGTCTCAACCGGCTATCTGCAATCGTCAACCGCAGACAACGGATGGGCTGACCTGTTTCGGCAGATCAACACCGATTACAACGGCGATGCCCAGTTCACTGGCGCGGTGTTCAACGGCATGAGCGCCGCCTACCTCTTCACCGAAGCTCTCGCTGCAGCAGGCCCAGAGCCCACGCGAGAGTCAATTGTCGAGGCAATCCGCTCTGGCCAGCTCGTTGGCAACGGAGTTCTCCCGCTGTCCTTCACCGCCGACGACTATTCCTCGTACACGGGCGTCGGAATCTCGATCGTACGAGACGGGATTCAAGATTTCAGCGACATCGCCTACCAGCTCGTCAACGACAGTGTGAGCCTCCTCGAGCTCGACCCGGTTCCTCTCGTCGGCAACGGCATCCCCGCGCCGTAATTGCGTGAGGTTCTTTCGCCCGCCCCGCAGCCAGTCAGCCCGCAGTATCACAGGATCGGAAAAGAGGTAGACACATGGTTCATGCACACCGACCACGGAGTGGCGGGGGCGCGATCACCGCCGCAATGGCGGTCGCAGCGCTCGCGCTCACAGCGTGCAGCACTCCCCCGGCAGGCGGCGACTCCGCCGCAACCACACCGGGCGTCACCGACGACACAATCACCATCGGCACGCACACCCCACTCACCGGGCCGGCCGCCCCCGGCTACGCCTCAGTCTCAGCCGGCGCACTCGCATACTTCGCCTACGTCAACGACAACGGCGGCATCCACGGCCGAAACATCAACTACATCGTCAAAGACGACGCCTACAACCCAGCAAACACCCAAATGGTCGTCCGCGAACTCGTCCAAGACGACCAAGTATTCGCAATCTTCAACGGCCTCGGCACCCCACCACACACCTCCGTCGTCGACTACCTCAACGACAACGGCGTCCCAGACCTCTTCGTCGCCTCGGGCTCCACGACATGGAACCAGCCGGAGAAGTACCCCTACACCTTCGCGTTCAACGCAGACTACGTCGTCGAGGGGGCTGCCCTGGCGAAGTACGCGAGTGACGAATACCCGGGTCAGACGGTCTGCGTGTATGCGCAGGACGACGACCTGGGGCGCGACACCATCGAGGGCGTCGAACTCGCTCTCGGCGCTGAGGGCATCGCCGACATCCAGCTCTACACGACGTCAAACGCTGACGTGACTGCGCAGATCGGCGCCATGCGCGATGCGGGGTGCGAGATCAATGTACTTGGCGCGATCCCTGGATACGCAGCGCTCGCGATCGACACAGCTGCGCGGCTCGGGTGGTCGCCGCAGTGGTTCGTTGCGTCGATCGGCGCCAACCCGTCAGTGCTCCGGCAGCTCTTGGGTGAAGAAACTGACAAAGATCTCTTGGAGGGCATGGTCGGGGCGAGCTTTCTTCCCGCCGCAGAGGGCGACAGCGACTGGGTCACGTTTTTCCGCGAGATCAACGACGAATACAACCCGACTGAGCCGTTCGATCGCACCGTGTTGAACGGAATGAGCGCTGCGTACCTCTTCGCGGAGGCCCTGCATGCTGCGGGCGAGAACCCAACGAGAGAGGCAGTCGTCAACGCAATCACCTCCGGGGAGCTTCGGGGAACCGGTATCCTCCCGCTTGCGTTCAGTGCTGACAGCCATGCCTCGTATATGGGCGTCGAGATCAGCCGCGTAGAAAAGGGCACCCAGCAATCCGTTGGCCGAGCATACCTGGTCGAGGGTGGCTCTGTCACAGCAGTCGATCCAGAACCGGCACCGTTTGTCCCGGACGGTATCCCTGGCAGATATGGTGAGGTGGGGGCGGTGCTGCGGCACCGCCCCCACACGCACTACGAGGCTTTTGCGGGGTCGAACATGCGCTGCAGTTCTCGTTTCAGAATCTTCCCGCTCGCTCCCAGCGGGAGCTCGTCAACGATGTGCACCACGCGGGGATACTTGTACGATGCCACGTGTTCCTTCGCGAACTCGATGATCTCTGCCGGGTCGATCTCCGTGCCCTCGCGCGGGAGCACGGCCGCGTGAATCTCCTGGCCGCGAATATCGTCGGCGACACCAAACACGGCCGATGCGGCGACTTTGGGGTGCCGCGCGAGCGCTGCCTCCACCTCCGTCGGGTAGACGTTGTAGCCGGAGCGCAGGATCATGTCCTTCTTCCGATCCACGATCGTGAGGATGCCATCGCGATAGGTGCCGAGGTCGCCCGTACGGAACCAGCCGTCGACGATCGCCTCCTTCGTCGCCTCTTCCCGGCCAACATACCCTTTGAATACGTTGTGGCCGCGAACGACAATCTCGCCGAGTCCGTCCTCCTCATCAATGAACTCGATTCGGTTCTCAACGTCAGGGTCTGCGATTGCGACGTCGACGCCCCACAGCGTCTCACCCACCGATCCCGGTATCGTCGGCTTGCCGACCGAGTTCACACTTACGGTCGGTGCGGTCTCGGTGAGGCCGTAGCCCTCATGCGGCGGGACTCCGTAGGCTTCCTCGAACGCCTCAAGCAACGCAACAGGGAGGGCGGCGCCACCCGAGTTCGCGAATCGCAGCGGCGGTCGCGCATCTGTACGTCGTGCCGCTTCGACGAGCCCGACATACATCGTCGGCACGCCGACGAACACTGTCGCCCGGTGCTTCACCATGAGCTCCAGCGCTTGGTCGCCGTCGAATCGTGGCATCAGAATGACCGCGCTCCCCGCTCGGAACGCCATGTTGAGCACCGACGTCTGCCCGAACGTATGGAAGAGCGGAAGCCCTCCGAAGGTCACGTCCCCACTCTGCACCTGCAGGCCATCAATGAGGCCAGAATGCACCTGCTCGATGATCGAAAGATGACTTCCGACAGCCCCTTTTGGAGTGCCAGTAGTACCACTCGTAAACAAGATCGTCGCTGCGTCCAGTGGGCCGGTCGGTTCGATCCGTTTGATTGGCTCGGCCGCAGATGCTTCGACCTCGAGCCTGGCGAAGTCGCCGTGAGCATCGGGCGGCAGCAGAACCGTCAGCAGCGGCACGCCCGCCTCGGCCGCAGCTGGTGCCGCTTCGCCAAGGGAAGTCGCCGAAGCAATCAGCAGATCGGCACCGGCGTCGCGCAGCGTGCGGCTGATCTCCTCTGATTTCAGGAGCAGATGGATTGGCACAACGATCGCGCCAAGCGCGAGCACCGCATAGTAGGCCCGAGGAAAGTCGGGCACATTCGGGATCATGATCGCCACACGGTCACCGCGCCCGATTCCTCGAGCGCGCAGCGCACCAGCGTAGGCCCGAGTCTGGTCCCACAGCTCTCGATAGGTGATTGCGTCGCCGTTGAAATACACGGCCGGATTGTCGCTATGCCGAACCGCTGATTCGCTGAGGATGCTCGCGACGGAGAGCGTTGTGTGCCCTCGACCGTCTACGGCTGGATCGTGCGGGTGTGCCATCGTTGTGTCTCCTTTGACTGGTAGATAGGCGCTCGTCGGTTACAGCTTGAGCTGAGCCCGGCCCAAACTGTTGAGGTGGACTTCGTCGGGCCCGTCAGCGATCCGCAGGGTGCGTACGCCAGCGTAGAGCGCGGCGAGCGGCGTATCATCGCTAACTCCAGCGCCGCCAAAGATTTGGATCGCGCGGTCGATGATTTCCTGTACCGCTCTGGGCACCGCGATCTTGATCGACTGGATCTCAGTCATCGCGGCGCGGTTGCCGACCGTGTCCATCAGCCACGCTGTCTTCAACACCAGGAGACGAAGCGCCTCGAGCTGTATCCGGGACTCGGCGATCCACTCTCGAATCACTCCCTGTTCCGACAGCGGACGCCCGAAGGCGTGCCGGGAGTTCGCACGCTCAATTGCCAGCGACAGTGCACGCTCCCCCATGCCGAGCGCCCGCATGCAGTGGTGAATGCGGCCGGGGCCAAGCCGGGCCTGCGCAATCGCGAAGCCGTCGCCCTCTGCGCCAATGAGGTTCGTCGCGGGAACCCGCACGTCTTCAAACAGCACTTCAGCGTGGCCCCCGTGGTCGCGGTCGTTGTAGCCAAACACCGTGAGCGGGCGCACGACGGTGACCCCCGCAGTGTCACGGGGTACGAGGATCATCGACTGCTGCCTGTGCCGCTCGGCGTCTGGCTCAGTCTTTCCCATCACGATGAAGATCTCAGCTTCGGGATTCATCGCCCCGGTCGACCACCACTTGCGGCCCGAGATCACATAGTCGTCGCCATCGCGCCGGATCAGCGTTCCGATGTTCGTCGCGTCGCTCGACGCCACGTCGGGTTCGGTCATGCAGAATGCCGAGCGGATCTCGGAGTTGAGGAGCGGCTTCAGCCAGCGCTCCTTCTGCTCCGGGGTACCGAAGTCGTTGAGTACCTCCATGTTGCCCGTATCTGGCGCTGCGCAGTTGAGCGCCTCGGGTGCGAGTCGCGGGCTCCAACCCGTGATCTCGGCGACGGCGGCGTACTGCAGGTTCGTCAGCCCGGCAGCCCCGGTCACGGCAGGATCGCCTGGGAGAAACAGGTTCCACAGCCCAAGCTCGCGCGCCTGCGCTTGGAGTTCTCGGACGACGGGCTGCGTGCCCCAATTGTCAGGTTCGGCCGCAAGCTGTTCGTCGAGTCTTGGTTCTGCGGGAATGACAACCTCATCGACAAACTTCCGCACTTTTGCGGTGAGGTCGACGGTAACTTGGTCGTGAGCGAAATCCATCAGAGCACCTTCAATCCATTCTCGGCAAGTGGCCTCACGAGGTCACCTATCCTGTCGAATCCTTCGCCGACGGTGTCGCCGGCCTGGTATCGGTAGTGGATCCCTTCGAGGATCACTGCGAGCTTGTACGCTGCGAACGAGCGGTACCACCGGAGGTCGGGCAGCGTGATCCCGGCCTGCGCCGCGTAGTATTCAGCCAGTTCTTCAAACTCTGGGTATCCAGCAGCTGGATCGACAGCGCTTGCGATGACTCCACTGCCGGCGAGGCTTCCTATCTCCCAGTACAGGGCAAAAATCCCAAGATCGACGAGCGGGTCACCCAGGGTCGCCATCTCCCAGTCAAGGATCGCCGAGACGCGGGGCGGCCTGCCGTCGATCAACGCGTTGTCAAGGCGATAATCACCGTGCACGATCCCAGTACGCGCCGTTTCGGGCACTCCGCCCTCAAGTGTGGTCTGCAGACGCTCGAGGTCGGGTAGCTCCCGCGAACGCGAGGCGTCAAGCTGCCGCCGCCACGTCGAAAGCTGGCGCGCGAGGTAACCGTCAGGCTTACCGAACGACGCGAGCCCAACTGCTTTCACGTCAACAGCATGCAATGCGGCGAGGTGGTGGACGAGTTCAAAGCTCATGCCCCGAATCTCCTCGCGCGTGTACTCAGCGTTCTGAGTGCGGTTTGCTATGACAGCGCCAGGGGCTTTCTCCATGAGAAAAAACGGCGTACCAGTGATCGGCCCAGCAGTGTCATCGACGAGGTCAACAGCAATGGGGACCGGTATCGCCGTGCTAGCGAGCGCAGAGATCACACGATGCTCGCGCGCCATATCGTGCGCGCTCGACAGGACGTGTCCGAGCGGTGGCCGCCGCAGCACGAGCGGCGCCCGAGCTCCCGTGATCGCGTACGTCAGGTTCGAACGGCCGCCAGCGATCACCTCAGCAGTCAGGGGGCCTGTGGCGAGCTCGGGGTGCGCCCCGCTCAACCATTTGGACAACGCGTCAACGTTCAGGCCTGGGATCTCAGGCATCTGCACCTGTCTTCCTGCGGCTCTGCTTCGGGCCGCACCCACAGCATACCGGATGGTCGGTATGTTCGCGACCAATGCGACTAGGGCCCCGACTGCGCACGCACCATACGTCTGGGATCAACGCACCCAATGCCCACATCCACCCAAACCGTCATGCATTCCGCAGATCACGTTGGCATCGAGGGCGCCTGGCAGACACGGCACGACCGCTGAGGCTAGTGCCCCGACTGCGCCCGCACCATACGCCTGAGTTCAACGCACCCAATGCCCACATCCACCCAAACCGTCATGTATTCGGCAGATCGCATTGATATCGAGGGCGCCTGAGGCAGGGCGCACAGCGCAGGCCACACGCCCGACCGGCCGAACGCCGAACAGGGGCACGCCCGACAGTGAGCGCGTGCGGCAGAAGGGCACTGGCGCGCCCGGAGGCACTAGCCGTCGACGCGGAGCAAGAGCCGGAAAGCGGCCCCAGCCCGCTCAACGCTGGGCTCGTCGCCAGAGATCAGGTCAGCGTAGGAGAACGACTCAGACACTCGGGACAGCAGGTAGGCGAGACCGGCAGGGTCAATCGCGCCACCGAGTGGCTCATCCCCGAGCTCCCGGCGAACCAGCCACTCGACCGTCGCGAGGAACCGCCGCTGGATTGGGCTCTCCTTGGTCGTGAGGAGCCGCAGGGCGCGAGCGGGTTCACGCCGCAGGAAGGTTCGGAAGTAGGTTGAGTTGATCAGGCCATCAACAAACTCGGTGAGCATCGCAGCCACTCGGGGAGCCCCGGAGAGGTGCTCGGCTGCGTGCTCGGCTTGCACGAACGTGGGAACAGCAAGCGACCACAGCACTTCACTCAGCAGCGCGTCACGGTTCCCCACCCACCGAAACAGCGAGGTTCGGTCTACCCCGAGGTCCGCCGCAAGCTCACCCATGCTGATTCGATTACCCGCAATGAATGCCTCCCGGGCACCTTCGAACGCGCGCAGCGCGTCGTCTCGAGTGTCAATCCGGTCAGACAAAAGCGATGGTGCGGCTGCAAGCCCGATATCAGCAATGGACGATCCAACTGTGCTCTGCATTCGAATACTCTATCCGGCACGTGCGTTCCCAATGCAACATTTCCAATAACAGTGTCCACATTCTGAGAAATGATGCATACTGGTCACGATCACCGATGATCGGAGAGCCAATGACACAGCCCAACGAAGCGCCCTGGCCTGCGAGCCAGTTGCCGCGCCGATCGATGCTGTGCACACGCCCTGTTCCCCTTCCGAGTACCCGACGCACGTCGCCAACACTGCCGTGCGTACGGAGCTCCGCCACGTTTCGCGGCCACAATCTCGCTCGCTCGCTCCGGCCTGGGGCCCTCAGCGACCACTTGCTTTCCCCCACCCAATCCACTCTCGAGGAGATATAGATGCCAGAGGCATACATCGTTTCAACCGCCCGTTCGCCGATCGGGCGCGCCCGCAAGGGCTCGCTTGCATCGTTACGAGGTGACGACCTCGCTGCCCGCATGGTGCAGGCAGCTCTCGACAAGGTGCCAGGACTCGACCCGACACGGGTCGAAGACATCATTCTCGGGACGGGGCAGCCGGCCGGCGAGCAGGGGTTCAACCTGGCCCGAATCGTCTCGGTGCTCCTCGGTCTTGACACCGTGCCAGGCACGACCGTAAACCGCTACTGCTCGTCGTCCCTGCAGAGCACGCGGATGGCATTCCATGCGATCAAAGCAGGCGAGGGCGACATCTTCGTGTCCGCAGGTGTCGAGATGGTGAGCCGGTTTACCCAGGGCATGGCAGACGCAACTCCGGGTGCGGTGATTGAAAACCCCGTCTTCGCCGATGCGATTGCGCGCACGGAGTCGCGCACTGCCGAGGGCACCCCAACGTGGGAGGATCCGCGCGCGTCTGGGCTACTCCCCGACCCGTACATCGCGATGGGCCAGACCGCGGAAAACGTCGCGCAGTTGCACGGCATCACGCGTGACGAGCAGGATGCGTTCGCCGCTCGCTCCCAGCAGCGCGCCGAAGCAGCGATCGCTTCGGGCTTCTGGTCCCGCGACATCACCCCGGTCACTCTCGCAGACGGCACTGTTGTCGCCGCGGATGATGGCCCTCGTCCCGGCGTCACCCTCGAGGCCCTCGCCGGCCTCGATCCTGTTTTCCGCCCCGACGGCACTGTCACCGCGGGTAACTGCTGCCCGCTCAACGACGGCGCTGCAGCCGTCGTTGTCGTATCCGAGAGGGTCGTGAACGAGCTCGGCTTGCAGCCGCTCGCACGGATCGTGTCGACCGGAGTCAGCGGCCTCTCCCCCGAGATCATGGGGCTCGGCCCGGTCGAAGCATCGAAGCGTGCGCTCTCGCAGGCTGGCCTCGCGATCGGCGACATTGACCTCGTAGAGATCAATGAGGCATTCGCAGCTCAGGTCATCCCATCCGCCCGAGAGCTTGGTATCGATGAAGATCGACTCAACGTCCACGGAGGCGCGATTGCTGTCGGCCATCCGTTCGGCATGACGGGTGCGCGCATCACCTCAACACTCATCAACGGCTTGCGGGAGACCGGCGGTCGCTACGGCCTCGAAACCATGTGCGTCGGCGGTGGTCAAGGAATGGCCATGGTGCTCGAGCGCCTGTAGCCCCACCCTCCCATCCGCGGGAACATCTTCACCTCATTCGAAAGGAATCCAACATGAATCGCATTGCCATCGTGACAGGAGCGGCGCGGGGTATCGGCGCGGCTACCGCGCTTCGGCTCGCCAAGGATGGCCACGCCGTCGCCGTGCTCGATCTCGACGAGTCGTCGTGCGCTGACACAGTGACAGCCATCACCGAGGCAGGCGGGCGGGCTATCGCCGTGGGTGCAAACGTCGCAGACAGTGCCGCGGTCGACGCAGCCGTCGCGCGGGTCACCGAGGAGCTCGGCGCGCCGACAATCCTCATCAACAACGCGGGCATCATCCGCGACAACATGCTCTTCAAGATGACCGAAGATGACTGGGACGCGGTGCTCGGCGTGCACCTGCGTGGTGCCTTCCTCATGAGCCGCGCGGTGCAAAAGCACCAGGTCGAGGCGGGGTGGGGTCGCATCGTGAACCTGTCGAGCACTTCGGCGCTCGGTAACCGCGGCCAGGCGAATTACTCGGCCGCGAAGGCAGGAATGCAAGGCTTCACGAAGACGCTCGCAATCGAGCTTGGCCGATACGGCGTCACGGCGAACTCGATCGCGCCGGGCTTCATTGTCTCGGACATGACGCGGGCCACCGCGGATCGGATGGGCGTGCAGTTCGACGACTTCGTCGGCCACATGGTCTCCGAGATTCCCGTCGCACGCGCAGGCAAACCTGAAGACATTGCGAACGCGGCAGCCTTCTTCTGCTCAGAAGAGGCCAGCTTCGTCTCGGGTCAGGTGCTGTACGTGGCCGGAGGGCCGAAGGCATGACTATCTCGGTGTCGAATCCCGCGGCGCTACCCGACGCGATCGGGCAGTCGGCAGTGAGCGACTGGCTGCTCGTCGATCAGGATCGGATTCAGGCGTTTGCCGATGCCACTGGCGACCACCAGTGGATCCACCTCGATGTCGAGCGCGCAGCCGCCGGCCCCTTCGGCTCGACGATTGCGCACGGCTACCTCACCCTGTCACTGATCCCTCACCTGAGTGGCGGCCTAATCGATATCGGCAACGTCGCGATGGCGGTGAACTACGGCCTAGATCGCGTTCGCTTCCTGCAGCCAGTAAAAGCTGGGTCGCGGGTGCGAGCACGGGTCGAGATTGTCTCGGCCGAGGAGAGCAAGCAGGGCTGGCGGGTCGGGTCGAAGACAACGATTGAGATCGATGGCGAGGATACGCCCGCGCTCGTCGCGGAGACAATCGCGCTCTACGTCGCCGGCTAACGCCACCACGAGAGCGGGCGGGTGACGAGCAGGCATCCACCCGCCCGTTCTCGCGTGGCCTCCGTCAGGAAGCCCTCGGAACGAAGCGCATCGAATCGACGCGCTCGGCGATGAGTTCAATCCTTGCCCAGCGTTCCTGCAGCGCCCCGAGCAGCGCAGTGAGGCCGTCTCGGTCGAGTCCATCTTCAAGCAGGAGGTGCACTTCGGTCTCGGGCGCGGTGAGGTCACCCACCGGGTCGCCTGGGAGGAGTGCGAGCGCGCGTAGCGATGGCTCGCCTGCTGCACCTTCGAGAAACGCCTGGCGCACGGCAGGGTCTGCCCATGCGGGGAGCTGCGGCGTGCCGAGCGCCATCGGCTCAAGCTCAGGTCGCCGAACCCCAAACTGTACGTCAAGCGATCCTGGATCGACAATGATGAGGTCGGTTCCCTCTTGAGCCGCGGCGATCGCCGCCTGCGGTCCCGGGACCGGGATCGGCCTGGAGCCTGGATTCCAGCGTTGCATCGCCTCGACGGATGAGAAGACTGGCATCACCCGCCTGCCGTCAGGGCTCGCCACAGTCACGATCGAGAGCTCCTGCGTCTTCTCCACAATCCTGCCGTCGGGGGTCTCCCCGAGCTCGCCAGCCTCCGCGAGCAACGGCACGAGCACCCGGCTCTTCGAGAGCTCGATGAGCACGGCCTGTCGCAGCGCGGCAAGTTCCTCGATGACCGCAGGCGCGGCACCGTCAGCGCGGTAGCGCTCCCCTGCCGCGCGCATCGCCGCGACAGCCGCCGCTAGCGCCGGGGGCGTGGCACCGTCGTCGTCGGCGAAGGCTGTTTCGTGATGGTCGAACGTTCGGCCAGCCCACGGAAACCCCGCCGAGTCGGCAGCGCCGCCAGCAACGAGGCTCTCGGGAACCCCGGTCGACCGCGGGGTGTCACCCGTCGACGGAAGCTTCTTGATCGCCATGCTGAGGCCCGCCGCTACCTGCCGGCGACGTCGAGGGCTGCCGGCAGCGTGAACGCGCCATCGTAGAGCGCCTTGCCGATAATGGCGCCCTCAACCCCGTGAGGCACGGCCTCGCGAAGCGTCGCGATGTCGTCAAGGGTGGAGATTCCGCCTGACGCGACCACCGGGCGGTCTGTGCGCGAACAGACCTTCTTGAGTAGCTCAACGTTTGGGCCGGCCATCATGCCGTCCTTCGTCACATCAGTGACGACGTACCGCGGGCACTCAGCATCCTCGAGACGCTCAAGCACGTCCCACAGATTGCCGCCGTCCTCAGTCCAGCCGCGCGTCGCAAGAGTCTCTCCACGCACGTCAAGTCCAACCGCGATCTGCTCTCCATAGTGCGCGATCACCGCACGAGTCCACTCAGGGTTCTCAAGCGCTGCCGTGCCGAGGTTGACGCGCGCCGCGCCCATCTCGAGCGCCGCCTCAAGGCTCTTGTCGTCGCGGATACCACCGGAGAACTCAATCTTCACTCGGCTTCCCGCACGGGCGATAATCTTGCGGGCAACACCGACGTTGGTGCCGCGCCCGAAGGCCGCGTCGAGGTCGACAAGGTGGATCCATTCGGCGCCCTGTTCGATCCAGTCCATCGCCGCGTCGACCGGGCTGCCGTAGTTCGTCTCGGTTCCTGCCGCGCCCTGCGTGAGCCGCACGGCCTTGCCATCGACCATGTCGATCGCGGGCAGTAGTTGCAGCTTCGGGCTCGTCGCGAGCTCGGTCATCAGTTCTCCTTGGTGGTGCGGGTAGGGGTCAGAGAATTGATCCAGTTGCGCAGCAGCTGGATCCCGGCCTCGCCGGACTTCTCTGGGTGAAACTGTGTGGCGCTCAGTGGACCGTTCTCGACCGCAGCAATGAATGGCTCGCCGTACTCAGACCACGTCACTTTCGGAGCTGTCGCTGCAGAGCGGCCCTCAAGTGTCCAGTCGGTCGCCGCATTCGAATGCACGAAGTAGAAGCGTTCGTCTCCGAGGCCACGCAGCAGTACTGAGTCCTCGGGCACCGAAACGGTATTCCAGCCCATGTGCGGCAGCGTCTGAGCTTCGAGCTGACGGACGGTCCCCGGCCACTCGCCGAGCCCCTCTGTCTCGACGCCACGCTCGATTCCGCGCTCGAACATCACCTGTAGTCCGACGCAGACGCCGAGCACCGGCCGACCGCCTGCGAGCCGCCGACCGATAAGCTCGTGACCCTGGATCGCGCGCAACTGCGCCATCACTGCATCGAACGCACCGACGCCGGGCACGAAAAGCCCGTCAACTTCCATGACCGTCTGCGGGTCGGCCGTGAGCTCGACGTCGGCGCCAGCACGAATCAACGCTTTCACCGCGGAGTGCACGTTGCCCGACCCGTAATCGAGTACGGCTACGCGCGGTGCACCGCCTGCGCTCACAGGGCGCCCTTTGTGGACGGAATGCCGGTCACAAGCGGATCCTTCGCCTTCGCGGTGCGGAACGCACGCGCGAACGCCTTAAATTCAGCCTCAGCGATGTGGTGTGGGTCACGACCCTCGATGAGTCGGAGGTGCACTGACAGTCGGGCGTTCATTGTGATCGCCTCGAAGAAGTGGCGCACCATTGAGCCGGTGAAGTGGCCGCCGATAAGGTGAAACTCGAAGCCAGCGGGCTCGCCGGAGTGGACAAGGTATGGCCGGCCCGAGATGTCGACGACGGCCTGCGCGAGCGCTTCATCGAGCGGCACGAATGCGTCGCCGTAGCGCGAGATGCCGCTCTTGTCACCGAGCGCCTCGAGGATTGCCTGCCCGAGCAGGATCCCGGTGTCCTCGACGGTGTGGTGCACATCGATATGGACGTCGCCCTCGGCCCGCACCGTGAGGTCGGTGAGCGAGTGCCGCGCGAATGCCGTGAGCATGTGATCGAAGAACGGCACCCCAGTCTCGATGTCGGCTTCGCCGGTACCGTCAAGGTTCAGGCTCAGTCGAATAGCGGACTCACTGGTGGCGCGTTCAAGCGTCGCGATGCGTGCAGCTGCGGTCATGTTCTCGATCCTACCGCGCGGCGTCGGTTGCCCGCTGCCTCGCGCGCCAACGCATCGCGGCCCAAACGGCGAGCGCGAGCCCCGCCCCGATCGCGAGCACGAGCAGGTTCGAGACCCCCGAGGTCGCCCGCATGATGTCGGCCTCGAGACCCGCCTGCGTGCTCGCGTCGAGTACCCCGGTGAACTTCTGCGCGCCGTCGGTAACAAGCATGAATACACCGACAGCGATCGTCAGGAGTCCGCCGATGACGTTCGACCAGGCGTTCCGCCAGCGTCCGATCACGAGTTCACGCGGTCGCATGAGTGCGCGCACACCAGGGATTCGCGTCCACACGAGCGCGAGCAGCAGCAGCGGAACTGTCATTCCCGCGGCGTAGAGCAGCATCGTGAACCCACCCATGAGCGCATTGCCACCGAACGCTGCCATCGCGAGAACCGCACCGAAGATCGGCCCGGCGCATCCGCCGGCAAGCCCGTACACCGCGCCAAGCGCGTACACCGATGCGACCGAAGTCCCCTTCGCACTCTGCTGACGAGTAAGGGCCGGAAGCGGAACTCCAAGCAGCATCACCGCCCCCAGCACGATCACGAGCACGAGCACCCAGGTCATGATGCCGCTCCGGTGCGCGGCCACCCACGCGCCGAGGGTGCCTGCCAGCAGACCGAGTGGCACGAGCGCAGTCGCGAGCCCGAGAAAGAAGCCGCCTGTGCGCGAGAAGAGTTCGCGCGGGCTGTGGAACGCGTAGGCGAAGAACGCCGGCAGCACCATCACCGAGCAGGGGCTGAGAAGCGCGAGAGTTCCGCCAAGGAACGCGCCGAGCAAGCTCAGATCCATGCGGAGCCGTTACTTCTTGGCGTCTTCGATGGCAGCGTCAAGCTGTGCCCGGAACGTCTCTACCGGCTGCGCGCCAGACATGACCTGGCCGCAGCCAGTGGTCGCGAAGAACGGCACCCCGGTCACACCGATCGACTGCGCTTCCGCGGTGTCCTTGCGCACGGCATCTTCGAACTTGCCACTCTCGACGTCAGCAGTGAACGCTGGGATGTCTTTCACGCCGACATCCTTCGCGAACGAGACAAGCGTGTCGACTGTGAGCTCACCGTTGGCGTCATGCGCGCTCTCGGGCGCGTGGTAGACGGCATCGTAGAACTCAAAATACTTGCCCTGCTCCCCCGCCGCGCGCGAGGCGGCCGCGATGAGGATCGAGTTCTCGCCGCCGACGAGCGCCGCGTCGTGGATCTCGAGCCGGACCTTGCCGGTCTCGACGTACTCTTCGATCAGCACGGGCAGCGTGTCTCGCGAGAAGGAGCCGCAATACGGGCAGCGGAAGTCTGTCCACTCGTGCAACACGACCGGCGCATCGATGTCGCCGAGCGCCCTCGGGTCGTTGGGATCGAGGCGATCGACAACCGGGCAGGTATCGGCCGTCTGCTCTCCGTCGTTTCCGGCGCCCTCTGCGCCAGCACCTTGACCGGTGGTTGAGCCGCTCGCCCCGGAGCCCCCGGTCGTTCCTTGCAGCCCCTGAGCACCGAGGGCTGCAACAAGCAGCAATGCGACGGCAGCGAGGATGACTGTCGCCAAGCGCATGCGACGGTAGCGGCGTTCAAGGGAAGGGCGGTCGAGCGACTCGATGGGCTGAGGCATGCAACCGAGCCTAACTGGCTTTCCCGATAGTTTTGCCGTTAAACCTTTGGTGCCCGCAGCATCCGACCGCATTCGCTGCCAGCCTGGATCACCTAGACAGCGCCTGCCGGGCCAAACTCTGTGATCGCCGCGATAACAGCGGACGTCTCTTCAGCTGTACCAGCAGTGATGCGGACGTGGCCGGCTATCCCGAGGTCGCGAACGAGAATGCCTTGGGCGCGAAGGCGTTCAAATACCTCGCTTGGATCGGCGAATCCACCGACGAGCAAGAAGTTCGAGCCCGACTCGTGGACAACGTATCCGAGGCCGGTGAGCGCACCTGCCAGCCGGTCTCGCTGGGCGCGAATTTCGTCGACGGTGGCGAGCATCGCGTCGGCGTGCTTCACAGCAGTAGTCGCAGCGGCCTGTGTCAGGCCGGAGAGGTGGTACGGGAGCCGAACAAGGCGGAGCGCGTCAACAATGGCGCTGTCTGCAGCAAGATAGCCAAGTCGGACCCCCGCGAAGGCGAAGGCCTTGCTCATCGTCCTGCTGACAATCAGACGGTGGCGGCCTTCGAGCAGCGAGATTGCGGTCTCGTTCTCGGTGTCGAACTCTTTGTAGGCCTCGTCGACGACGAGGATGCCATCGAACGCGTCGTATGCCGCGAGGATCGTCTCAAGCGCCATCGGGGTGCCTGTGGGGTTGTTTGGAGCGCAGAGCACGACGATGTCGGGTTTGTGCTCGGCAATCGCCGAGACAACGAGCTCGGGGGTCACGGTGTAGTCAGCATTGCGGGGAACTCCGATCCACCCGGTGTCGGTACCGCCGGCGAGCAACGGGTACATCGAGTAGGTGGGAGTGAAGCTCATCAGCGTGCGACCGGGCCCACCGAACGCCTGCAGGATCTGCTGGAGCACTTCGTTCGAGCCGTTCGCCGCCCACACCTGTTCGGGGGTGAGGCCGTGGCCCAGGTAGCCGGCGAGTGCCTCGCGCAGACCGATGAACTCGCGGTCTGGGTAGCGGTTCACGTTGCGCAGTGCGGCAGCAAGCGCCTCCGTCGCTTCCGCGATGAAGGCCTCGGGAAGAGGGTGCGTGTTCTCGTTCACGTTGAGACTCACCGGGACCGCAGCCTGCGGTGCGCCGTACGGGGTCTTACCGACGAGATTGTCACGGAGAGGGAGATCGCTCAATTCAGCCACCTCTTTAGTCTACTCAGCGGCCACCGACGATTACTCGGCCACGAAAGAAAGGGCACCAACTGCGCCGGGCAACTGCCAACTACGAGAGGTCGGACGCCGGGAAGGTCGCCTCGTCGCCCGCGAAGCGCAGAGGAACAGCAATCGCATCGCCGGCTTGCAGGTCTGCTGCCTGCATCTGATTCAGACGCTGAATTTCTGCCACCACGTCGCGGGGGTCTGCGGTCGGCTCCAGTGCGGAAGCAATACTCCACAGCGAGTCGCCCGACTGCGCCACAACGTATGGAAACTCCTGCGAGCTTGCCGCGCCGTTGGCGACCGCGCCAGGGGCCGCGAACGACGCCGCGACGCCAAGCGCCCCAGCAATAAGAATGGTGGCAAGACCCCCAAAGACCACGCGCCCGCGGCGAGTCAGCTTGAGCCGGGTCTTGGGTGCGGTGGCGGTCGGGGAAAAGACAGCGCGCACGCTGGCCCGGTCTGCATCGATGCGGGGGCCCATTGCGGTGACAGTTGCTGTAGCAGTCATGAGGGGTTCCTCTCTTGAGAGTGTTCGAACAAATACCGTTCGGTCGAACATCTATTTCGAATATATCTTCGAATGAACGATTTCGCAAGGCAAGAATTCGAAGAAGTTTGACGCGAATACGCGCGACACTCGAACAAATGTTTGCCTCGCCTCGAACATCCGAGCTAGGGTTCGAACAGTGCCCTCACCTAACCAGTGACCACCGACATTCACCGTTTCTCCGTGAATAGCAGCCCGACTCCAGCGGCCAATCGGCCGCGGTCCCAGACTCGAGAGGACGAGCCATGAGCGATCTGGCCTCACCCCCACAAAAGCCGTTGACCGAAAAGCAGCAGGCGATCCTCGAGTTCATCGCGCGCTCCGTTGAGTCACGGGGCTACCCGCCGAGCATGCGCGAGATCGGCGACGCCGTCGGACTCTCGTCACTGTCGAGCGTCACACACCAGCTCAGCCGCCTCGAGCTCGGGGGCTACATCCGGCGAGACCCCAACCGCCCACGCGCGCTCGAGATCCTCGTCGAGCTCGCGGTCACGAGCAGCGCCATCGCAGACGCGCCGGCTACGGAGACCCAGGAGACCGCATACGTTCCGCTGGTGGGTCAGATCGCCGCAGGCGTTCCAATCACCGCCGACCAGCAGGTCGAGGAGGTCGTACCGCTCCCCCGCCAGCTCGTGGGCGACGGCCAGCTGTTCATGCTGAAGGTTGTCGGAGATTCGATGATTGACGCTGCGATCTGCGACGGCGACTTCGTCGTCGTGCGCCAGCAACGCGAGGCAGACAACGGCGACATCGTCGCCGCCATGCTCGATGGCGAAGCAACCGTGAAGGTGTTCAGACGGCGCGACGGCCACACATGGCTGCTGCCCCGAAATAGCGCTTTCGAGCCGATTCTTGGCGACCATGCCGAGGTACTCGGGAAGGTCGTCGCGGTCTTCCGCTCCGTCTAACTCGCACGCCCAAGGTGATCGCGTCGACGATGTGGCTTCCGGGTCGACGAGGCTAGCCGCAGTGACCCTGCCCAGTCTCGGACCGCTCCGATCCCGATGGTCTCGAGCACCCCGGCCTTCACGCAACACAGCACGCACTCCTGCCGCTGCTCGGTGTAACCGCTAGAGTTCGGGGGCCTCACCGCCAGGGCTGAAGAAGCATTCAGAAGCCGACGACAACCGGATCTGGTCCGGAGCAAACCCTGTAGCGACACGAACTGTTGTGCCTGTTTCTGGATCGGTGATCCCTAACCTGTGTTGCCGGAAAACGTCAGGATCTGAATGCGTTTCGTAGCCGGCCTTTGTGAAGTGGTCTTCAAGGTCCTGGATGATTGCGTCGGTATCAGTGCCTGCAGCGACGGTGATCACTGCGTCACCATGCCACCGATACCAGCTCCTCCGACATACAGATAGCTCACCCGTTCCGGCCTGCGCAAACTTCACAAAGACACCTTCAGGCGTCGCGCCTGCGAGCTCACGCTCCATTGATTGAGTCGCGGCCTTCACCTCCGCAAAAGACGGACGCTCCGCGGGTTGCGCGCACCCTGCGAGGGCGAGCAACCCAACGAGGAGACCGATGACGCTTTGCGGTTTCATTGTTGGCCGATGCTTAGAAGTCGCCACCGGGGTATACGCCCTCGGGGAGCACAAAACACTCAGACGACCCTAGAAAATCGATGTGGGTCGGTTCCAGGCCTTCCCCGATGAGAACATCGGTTGTAGTTTCGGGGTCTTTTACCCCAATCTGGTAATTCCCATCGATATCTAGGCTGTTTCTTATGATGTATTTCGTGTTTGCGTAGTGGGTTTCGATGTCGCGGACGATCGCTTCGATATCGGTGCCTTCAGCAACAGTGATGGTCATTCCGCCGTACCAGCTGTGTGATTCTTCTCCACATTGAAACAAAGTGCCTGTATCGGACTCTCTCACATGAATAACGACGTCTTTGGGGATCAGGGCCGCGATTTCACGTTCCATTTCCTGGGTAGCCGCTTTTGCTTCCTGCCACGTCAGTTCTGTGTCCACTTCCGGCTCCTTCTGTGATGCCGGCATGAGCGATGAACACCCGGCCAGACTCAGCAGCCCCACGACAAGACCGATAACGCTTTGCGGTTTCACTGTGGTGACCGAGGCCTAGAAGTCGCCGCCGGGGTAGACGCCTTCGGGGAGCACGAAGCACTCAGAGGCTGACGACAGATCGATGTGGGTTGATTCGAGGCCTTCTCCTACGAGGATGCGTATCGTGGTTTCTGGGTCTTTCACCGCGATGTTGTAGTTCCCGTTGAAGTCCAACCGGTTGCTTGTCAGATAGTTCGTGCTTGCGTAGTGGGTTTCGATGTCGCGGACGATTGCTTCGATGTCGGTGCCTTTAGCGACGGTGATGGTCATGCCGCCGAACCAGCGGTCCGAGCCGTCGCTGCAGGGCATGAGCGTTCCTGTGTCTACTTGGTAGACGTCGACGATGACGTCTTTGGGGATGAGATCCGCGATTTCACGTTCCATTTCCTGGGTCGTGGCTTTTGCTTCTTGCCACGTCAGTTTTGTGTCCACTTCTGGCTCCTTTTGTGACGCTGCCGTAAGCGTTGAGCACCCGGTCAGACTCAGCAACCCTACGACGATCATCGAGGTGAGTACGTGTTTCGTGTTCATCGTTCGAGCGCCTTCTTCAACGTGTCAATCACATCTTGGTTGTCATCGTCGGTGGTGGCGATGAGGTTGTGGTTGGCTACGAGTTCGTTCAGGTCGGGGGTGTCGCCCCCATAGCCTGGGTAGACCAGGCTCGTGAACGCGGGGTCTCGTCGGGGGTATCGTCCTTCGCCGACGTAGCCCTCTCGCTGCGCACGCGTCAGAACGTCCTCGTAGGAAACGTCAAGGTAGGCGGTTGTGGCTGCGGGTTCCCAATCGGGGAGCATCCAGGCCCCAGCGAGCGAGATCACCTTGTCGTAGCGGGCTCCCGCGACTTCAGAACTCGTGAGGTTCGCGAGTCCCCAACTGTGGCCGACACCCATCTGCTTCACGCCGGAAAGATAGGGGTCTGCCCGCATTCCGGCTTGGAAGCGCTCGAGTTGTTCGCCTGCTGATCGCCCGAATTCGAGGTCGTTTGCTTCGGTGATTCGAAGCATGTTCGCGTTCCCGGTTTTCTCGTTTTCTCCGGGGAAGATCCCGTCTTTGTACACGAACGCGACACTCCCCGGAAGCCCCTTTTTCCCGGTCAAGTACTTGGCGATGTGTTGGACGCCGCCGTTGTGGAACGAGTGGAGGCTGGTGTAGGTGCCTGGTACGTAGGTGATTGCTCGGATGGTGTCTGGGCCGGGGGTGCCGAGCATCTCGACGATGCGAGAAGCCGCGGGATCGTAGAGGTACAGCTGGACTTCCCCGTTGACGACCTTGGTAAGGTACTCGATCTGCTTTTGCAGGTGGGACGCGTTCTTGTCGCCAGGCTTTAACGCGGCGAGTTCTGCTTCGATAGTCTTCATGATGCGTTCCGCGTTGTACTTGTTCGCGGTGACGCGTGCGAGGGCGGGCATCCCGTCAAGAGCCCCCAGCACGTGCGCGTACTTTTTCAGGATCTTGTCTGCGTCAAATCCGGGGGTTGCTGTCAGAAGTTGCCATATCGAGGCGACTTGCTTGACGGAGAGTGTCCCCCCAAGGAGAAGCTGCTGGAGTGCTTCGGGGTTATCCGCGACGACAGCTAGCGTGATGAGGAAATCGTTGATGCGAAAGGCTCGTAGGCTGTCGAACGCGTCAGCGACCGCCGTCATCCATGTTTCATCGCGCCGGTTCTCGTCAATCAACCTTGAGAACCCGTCCAGCATGGGGGCGATAGCGATCGACGTCCAGGAACACGACCCCTGAAACGATGCCGTAGCGGAGTGCACTGCGGTGAGGGCTGACTCCATCCTGCGTGTGAGTCCTTGTGAGGTGGTGACAAAGTGCCGTAGCCGTTCCGGATCTGCAGAACTTGTCCCTTTCGCCCCACCGTTGGCGACGTGTCTGGTGCGTGCGCTGGGACTGAACGATGCGGTGATGTGTGGGGACGCTACCGGGATCGAGTCTGGTTCCGGTTCCGGGTACCCAGCAGGGGCAGGGAGCCCTTGAACTGATGCGGCGTACTCTTCTTGCCGTCTCGCATCGTCGCGTTGTTTCCAGGCGTCGTGCGCTGTTTGCCGGTCGCGTTCTTTCCTCGCTGCGGCCTTCGCGTCCTGCACCTGCCCACGCACCTCGTCCAGGAGTCTTGCAAGGCGTCCCCGTTCCTGACTCTCCGTCTGGGCAGCGGTCACGAACAGGCGCGAGTATCCGCCCTTGAAATCGGTGACGGCAGCAGTGACTGCGTTGGAGCGGATGTAGCCGATGCCACGGAGTGTGTCGTCGGCTGCCTCGAGCGCTTGGGCGAGTGCGTCTGCGACGCCGTCGTCAAATTGGATAGCCAAGCCACACTCCTTCCGACACGCCTCACAAAAAAGGGGGCCTGCAACTTGCAGGCCCCCCAACGGTCAACAATCTACCTCACCATCCACCACCGAATCAAGCGACGAACGTATTCCAATTGCCGAGATGTTATGTACTCCATGAATTCAAGGCTTGATTGGCATTCTCCGCGCACGTGCGGGCACAGCCGGCGGGCTATGAGAGCAGGTCGAGCTCGCTGAGCACAGCGAGCACCTGCTCGTGCCTGTTGAAGGTGTACAGGTGAATCGACGGGGCGCCGCCGGCGAGCAGCTCGCGGGCAAGGTTGATCGTATGCTCGACACCGAGCTCAGGGGCGTATCCCCCGGCTTCCTCCATGGCGTGTTCGAGACTGGTGGGCGCGGGCCGCCCCGCGAGTGATGCCACCTTGCGCAGCTGACCGCTTGTCGAGACCGGCATGAGCCCAGGAAGCAGTGGCATCTGCAGCCCCGCGTCACGTGCCGCGTCAGCGAAGCTCAAGTACTCGTCGGCGTGAAAGAACAGCTGCGTGATCGCGAACTGGGCGCCTGCCGCCTCCTTCGCGAGCAGCCAGTCAATGTCAGCCGCCTGGCCCCGAGAGAGCGGGTGGCCGTTCGGGTACGCCGCGACCGCGGTGCGGCCGACGCTCGTGAACGCCGGGCGCTCAGCCCGTGCCTCAGCGATGAGCTGGGTGAGCTCCAGCGCGCTCAGCGATCCGGCTACCTCGGGGCTCGACTCATCGAGTCCGCGCGGCGGGTCTCCACGCAGGGCGAGAAAGTCGTGGATCCCTGCGTCCATAATGCGGTGGATAGTCTCACGGATGGTCTCACGAGACTCTCTCACTGTCGTCAGGTGCGCGAGCGGCAGCGCGTCCGTGTGCTCCCGGAGATAGGCGAGCAGGTCGAGTGACGCGTCGCGGTGTGACCCATTCGCGCCGTACGTGACTGAGATGAAGTCGGGTCCGACCGCTGACAGGTGCTGCACCGAGTTGCCAAGCGCGAGCGCAGCAGCGCCCGACCGTGCGGGGAACACTTCGAACGAGAACCGCGCGCGGGTCGGCGCACTCCCCGTGAGCAGGGTCGCGTTCACAGTGCACCCCCAATGACCTGCGCCGGGCCTGCAAGTTCCGCCGCCGCGAGCTCGGTGCCGCGGACGCGTGCTGCGAGCTTCGCGAACGCCACGTCCCGCGCGTAGTCAGGTGAGCCGTGGCGTGGCTTCTCGTCGATGAGGTACGGCGAGAAGCCGCAGTCGTCGGTAGACCCCAGGAGCTCGGGAGGCACGAACCGGGCCGCCCGCACGAGCTGGTCGCGCACCTGCTCGGCGGTCTCGAGCTTCGGGTTCGTCGGGTTGGTGACGCCGAGGAGCACCCTGGGCGCTGCGCGCCCGGCCGCTTGGAGCGCGCCGATCTCCCTGCCGACAAGCCGGGCGACGCGATCCGGATCCTTCTCGCCAGCCGCCTGCACCAGAAAGTAGCCCGCCTCGATCTGAAACAGCTCGGGCAGCAGCTCTGCGTAGTCGACGTCGGCACTATGTGCTGAGTCGTTGTCGTTGCCGGGGCACGTGTGCACCCCGACCGCGCTCCGCTCGGCGTCGCCGAGTTCGTCAAGCACCCGGTTGAGTAGCTCGATAAACCCGGCGAGCGCTTGCGGCCCGGCCCAGGGGGCGCGAACGTCGCGGCGCAGCGCCAGCCGCCCCTCGGTAAAGTCAATCGAGACGCGGCTCGCTCCCGCCGCGAAACAGCGCCTGATGTCCTCGGCGCAGCCAGCAACAACGTCGCCGAGGAAGGCTTCGCGCGAGTAGTCACCGAGCCCCTCGTCGGGAATCGTGAGCGAGAGCATCGACGGTGAGATCACCGCCTGCTTCAACGGAAGATCGGTTTGGGCGCGGGCCGCCGCAACGTCGTCGGCCGCCCAGCTCTGGAACCGGAACGGCGCGGACGCGAGCCTCGGCACGACGCGGTGATGCCCGTCGGCGAACACTGCGAACACCGGCCCCGCTTCGACATCAGCTCCGGCGAGCGGGTAGCTCGCGAAGCTCTCGCGTCGCTGTTCACCGTCACTGACGATCGGCGACCCTGTCTCTGCGAGGCGTGCGAGCGTCTCCCGCACGGCAAGATCCTGCTCAGCTGCAAGTTCTTCGCCGGACGCCACACCGATCTCGGCGTCGAGCACCGCGCGCTGGAGGCGTGTGGGGCGCGGGAGGGAGCCGACCTGTTCGGTCGGCAGCCCCTCCGCAGGCCACGCAGGCACCCCGGCCGCGCCAAAGGCGGTGGCAGCCGCTGGGGCGGCCACTACGCCTCCGCGCGAACGGCCTTCGCGGCCAACACGAGGTTCGTGAGGCTTGCGACGGTCTCGTCATAGCCGCGCGTCTTCAGGCCGCAGTCGGGGTTCACCCAGAGCTGCTCGCCTGGGATGCGCTCAGCTGCGATCCTGATGAGCTCCGTCTGCTCTTCGACTCCCGGTACACGAGGCGAGTGAATGTCGTAGACGCCGGGGCCGATGCCGCGCGAGTAGCCGTGGTCACCAAGCGGCTGGACGACGTCCATGCGGCTGCGGGCAGCCTCAATCGACGTGACGTCAGCGTCGAGGCCGTCGACAGCGTCGATGATCTCGCCGAACTCCGAGTAACAGAGGTGCGTGTGGATCTGCACGCCGGCCTGAGCCCCGCCCGTCGCGAGCCTGAACGCACCGACTGACCAGTCGAGGTAGGCGGCCTGCCTGTCGCGGTCCAGCGGCAGCAGCTCCCGCAGCGCTGGCTCGTCGACCTGCACAATGTTGATTCCTGCCTCGACGAGGTCATCGATCTCGTCGCGAAGCGCGAGCGCGACCTGCGAGGCGGTGTCTCCCAGGGGCTGGTCATCGCGCACGAATGACCACGCGAGGATCGTGACGGGCCCAGTGAGCATGCCCTTCACCGGGCGGTCGGTGAGCGACTGCGCGAACTCCGACCAGCGCACAGTCATCGGGGCCGGGCGCGAAACGTCACCCCACAGGATCGACGGGCGCGTCGCACGGCTACCGTACGACTGCACCCAGCCGTGCTCGGTGACCGCGAAACCGTCGAGCAGCTCGGCGAAGTACTGGACCATGTCGTTGCGTTCAGCCTCACCGTGCACGAGCACGTCGAGCCCGATCTCCTCCTGCAACCGGATCACGCTCGTGATCTCGTCACGCAGGAAGCCTTCGTATGCGGCTTCGTCGATCTCACCGCGCACGAACGAGGCGCGTGCCTTGCGAATCTCGGGGGTCTGCGGGAACGAGCCGATGGTGGTTGTCGCGAGGTGCGGGATCCCGAGATCCTGCTGGGCTGTACGCCGATCTTCCTCAGTGACGCGGTTGCGGTCCGCGTCACCTGCCGCGGCCACTCGCGCGCGGATCGCGTCAATGCGCACACCCGGGGCGGCGTCGCGGTCCGCGAGCACCCTGTCGACCTCCGCGAGTTCGGCCTCGATCGCCTCGGCGCCATCGGACAGCCCGCGGGCGAGGATCGCGACCTGCTCGACCTTTTGGTCGGCAAACGCGAGCCACGACTGCAGCCGAGCATCAAGCTTCGTCTCGTCGCGCACGTCGTGTGGCACGTGCTGCAGGTTGTTCGAGGTGCCGACGACAGTGTCAATGCCTGCGTCGGTCAGCTGAGTCAGTTGCGCGAATGCGCTGCGAAGGTCGGTGCGCCAGATGCTTCGGCCGTCGACGACACCGGCAACCAGCTGCGTCCCGGCGAACGCCTTGGTGAGCGAGCCGTCCGCGAGCGCAGCTGCGGGGAGCGAGCCGCGCACGAGGTCTGTGTGCACAGCCTCAACCGGGAGCGCAGCGAGCCTCGTGAGCGCCGCGGCCGAATCGCCGTACGGCGCAGCGATCAGGATCCGGGGGCGTTGTGCAGCCCCACCCAGTGTCGCGTATGCGCGCTCGACAAGGCCCAGGGCTTCTTCCCGCGTCACGCGCAGCGAGTCGGAGACGACGGCGGGCTCGTCGAGCTGCACCCACGCGACGCCCGCTGCGGCGAGCGCCGCAAGAAGTTCTGCGTACACACCGACAAGGTCGTCGAGCCTGTCCGCGGGGTCAAACCCTTCAGCCGCCTCATCAGACGCCTTCGCGAGCAGCAGGTAGGTGACGGGGCCGACGAGCACGGGACGGGTCTCGATTCCCTGCGCCTGCGCCTCCTTAAACTGTTCGACGAGCGCAGCCGGGTTCGCTGCAAACTTGGTGTCTGCGTCGATCTCGGGCACGCTGTAGTGGTAGTTCGTGTCGAACCACTTCGTCATCTCGAGCGGCTGGTGCTCGGCGTCTCCACGTGCGAGCCTGAAGTAGGTGTCGAGATCTGATCCAGTCTGGGCGCCGAAGCGCTGAGGAATCGCGCCGACGGCGAGCGTCGCGTCAAGCACCTGGTCGTAGAAGCTGAAGCTCTCCGGGACCGCGCCGCCAGTTGCCGGGAGGCCAAGCTCCACAAGCCGGGCGCGGGTCGCCGCGCGCAGTTCCGCAGCTGTCTGCCGCAGCTCGGACTCCGAGATTCGCCCAGCCCAAAACGACTCGACGGCACGCTTGAGCTCACGGCGCCTGCCGATCCGCGGGTATCCGAGAATGGTCGCCTGTGGAAGTGGTGCAGCGGTCATGTTGGTCCTCCGTCGGGTACAGTGCGGTGCAGTTCACGGACGCCAGTTCGGGTCCGTCTGCTGCAAAAGTACCCGGCGGAATGACCCCAACCGGCCTGAATTTCACACTGTTACCGTGTGCGACGAAGTGTTACGTCACGGGTGCCGTGCCCGCGACTTTGAGCTATACGAGGTAGTCGTCGAGCTTGGCAAACATCTCTGGGGTGACGAGCGCGCGCACTCTCGTCCCAGCCTCGTCGTAGTCGAGCTCGAGCACACGGTTGCGTTCGTGCAGCTCGGCGACGAGGTCTCCCCTGTCGTAGGGGACGACGACTGTCACCTCGCGGTCAGGCGTCGGGATCGCCGCGTCGATGCGCGCCTTTAACTCTTCGAGGCCCTCGCCCGAGCGCGCAGAGACGAACACACCGTCGGGCACGAGACCGTGTAGCAACATGCGTCGGGACTCGTCGATCAGGTCAGCCTTGTTGAACGCGACGACCTCGGGGATGCCCTGCGCCTCGACCTCGGCGACAACGTCGCGGACTGTCGCGAGCTGTGCCTCGGGGTCTGGGTGAGATGCGTCGACAACGTGCAGGATCACGTCTGACTCCCCCACTTCCTCGAACGTCGAGCGGAATGCCTCGACGAGCTGGTGCGGAAGGTTTCTCACAAAGCCGACAGTGTCCACGTAGGTGAAGTCGCGGCCGTCTTGCGTTTCGGCGTGCCGCACAGCGGTGTCGAGCGTCGCAAACAGCTGGTTCTGCACGAGCTCTTGCGTGCCCGTGAGACGGTTCAACAGGCTCGACTTGCCGGCGTTCGTGTAGCCGGCGATCGCGACAGACGGCACCTCGCCGCGTTTGCGGTTCGCGCGCTTGGCGGCGCGAGCGGGCGCAAAGCCTGCGATCTGCTTGCGCAGCCGCGCCATTCGCGTGTTGATGCGGCGGCGGTCGAGCTCGATCTTCGTCTCACCGGGCCCACGCGATCCCATTCCGGCACCTGCCGCGCCCACCTGGCCGCCTGCCTGACGCGACATCGACTCGCCCCAGCCGCGCAGTCGCGGAAGCAGGTATTCAAGCTGGGCCAGCTCGACCTGCGCCTTGCCCTCACGACTCTTCGCGTGTTGGCTGAAGATATCGAGAATGACAGTCGTCCGGTCAATCACCTTCGCGTTCACCACGTCTTCAAGGGCACGCCGCTGGCTCGGGCCGAGCTCGTCATCCGCGATGACAGTGTCGGCGCCGAGTGCGCGCACGAGTTCGGCGAGCTCCTGGGCCTTACCCTTGCCAAAGTAGGTCGCCGGGTCAGGGTTCACGCGGCGTTGCAGGACGCCGTCGAGCACGGTTGCGCCCGCCGTTTCGGCGAGCGCGGCCAGCTCACGGAGCGAGTTCTCCGCGTCCTCGAGCGCGGCCTGAGCTGAATGCCCGCGGCCCGAGTTGTAGATGCCAATGAGCACGACGTTCTCGAGTCGGAGCTGCCTGTACTCAACTTCGGTGACGTCTTCGAGCTCGGTTGAGAGCCCCGCTACACGGGTCAGCGAGGCTCGGTCCTCGCGCTCCATCTGAATCCCGTGGTCATCGTCGTCGAGCGTGTCGTGGTCGGCGCTGCCGAGCGCCTGTGCGTCAGAGAGGTCGCGGATCACCGAAGCGCCCGCACCGGCGGCACGCCGGAGCACCCGCTCGAGCGGGTCAGTGACATCCTCGGCAGCCGCATCCAGGCGGTCGTCTTCTGCCTCGCCCTGCACTGCGTCCGTCACGGGTGCTGTGGTCTTGTCGTTCGTGAAATCACTCATGTGACTCCCAAGTGTACGTCGATCTTGTCCCCGCGGCACGGATGTTCGCTTCGGGCACGTGAAGCGCCTTCTGACTGGGATACTTGAGAGCGTGAATCAGCACTATTTCTCAGAGGCTCCGGCCGGCGACTTCACGCCGCGCGAGATCCAGGTCGAGCTTTCGGGGGCTTCCCGAACCGTGCTCACCGCAGGCGGTGTGTTCAGCCCTGACCACCTCGACCAGGGCACCGCTACGCTGCTCGCTGCCCTCCCCGATCTCACAGAGCTGGACACAGTTCGCGAGCCTGTGGAGTCCCACGCCGACACCCGCCCGATTCTCGACATCGGCTGCGGGTGGGGTCCGATCGCACTCGCGGCCGCACTCGATCACCGCGACCGCGAAGTGTGGGCAATCGACGTCAACGAGCGCTCGCGCGAGCTCACGCGCCGCAACGCCGAGCGCTTGGGCCTGACGAACGTCAGTGTCGCGGCTCCTGACGAAGTCCCGGCTGATCTCGCGTTCGCGGAGATCCGTTCAAACCCGCCGATCCGTGTCGGCAAGGAGGTACTGCACAGCATCCTCGAGGAGTGGCTGCCGCGCCTCATCCCCGGTGGCGCTGCCTATCTCGTTGTCGCGAAGCACCTCGGCGCTGACTCGCTGCAGAAGTGGATCGCGACGTCGTTCGAGGACTTCGATGTCGACCGCGCCGCACGCAAAAAGGGGTTCCACGTGCTGCGCGCAGTGCGCGGCTAGGGCCAAACAGGCACGCGCTCGGCTCGGGCACGGCAAATTGCTAACAAAGCGCCCCGATGCGGCGTATGATGCATGGCACATCATCCGGCAGGTTGAGGGGAGCCATCATGACCCCACAGTCGCTCAGAGGGGCGCCGCTTGCCACGTTGCGCAGTGCAGAACTGTCAGAGGCCGAGCGATCGATCAGCCGCCCGGGCGCCCTCCTGCTACTCGTCGGCGAACCCGGGGCGGGGAAACACGTACTCGCCAGGCAGTTGCTCGCGTCGATCCCCGAGCCACGACCCGCAGTCGTGGTGCTCAACGCATCGCCCACCATCCAGCCAATCCCGTTTGCGCTCATTAGGACAGTGCTACCGCACCAAGAGCAAACCGAAGCGCTCGACGCGGCTGCGGGCTACTCGGCGGTCGTTGCGGCCTGGCCTCAGCAGCACCCCGGCACCGTCATCCTCGTCGACGACGCAGACAGTGCGGATGATCTGAGCCTGCAGGTCATCGCGGCGCTGTGCGGTACCCCCGGGTACCGCGTGATCATCACGGCACGAGACCTCTCGGCGCTGCCGCTCCCAGTTCTGCAACTGCTCCGAGAACAGCCGGCATCAATCGTTGAGCTCACCCCCCTCACGCTCCCGCAGTCGACCGCTCTCATCAACCATTTGCTGTCCCCAGGCATGGTCGAGGCCGAGACTGGAACTCGCATCCATCGCGCGACGCTCGGCAACCCGCTCCACATCACTGAGCTCGTTGCCAGTTTGCTGCGCTCGGGAGCGCTCATGCATTTCGATGGCTTGTTCAGCTGGTCGGGCGGCGACGAGGCCACTATGTCACTGCCCGACTTTCTGATCAATGAGCTCTCGCGGGCCACCCCCGAGATCCGATCCGCTCTCCTCACCGTAGCGCTCGCGGAGCCGATTCCACTCTCGGCCCTGGCACGGCTCGGCGACATCGCGTCGCCAGCGGCGATCGACGAGCTCCTCGCACACCGCGTGCTCCGGTCAGACACGGCGGCTGATGGAACCCCGCTTGTGTGCACGAGCAACCAGCTCATTGGCGAGACCGTCCGCCAGGCAACGCCGCCGGGCGAGCGCATCACGTTGCTGCAGCGTATCGCCGACACGCTTCCCGGCGACCTTGAGCTCTCTCCAGCCGAGACGCTGCTGCGGAGCACGAGTGTCCTCCTCGACGCCGGACGTATTCCGCCACCGGAGATCCTCTGGAGCGCACTGACGGCAGCCCGCGCGACAAACAGCTACCGACTGACTGCGAGAATTGGGCGCATCCTCGGCAGCGACGCAACGCAGAGCGAACAGCAGCGCATCGTCGCGACAACCGCTCGGTTGACCGCCGCCAGACTCTCTGGGCTCCCGACGCTCCTTGACGAGGCCGATCTCCTTCGCGCGCCGGCTCCACGAGACAAGCCCTCCCGGCCTCACTCATTGGGCGACCCCATGATTTCCCTCGTTCCCACCCCGGGAGACTCACCCGACACCCTTCTGTCGCGAATCGACCTCGGCTTCGCCCGCGCAGATGTCCTGCTGTATCGGGACGACGACATTTCTGGGGCAACCAAGATCCTCGACGGGCTACTCGACGCATACCCCGACCCTGATTCTCCTGCGCATCTGCATGTCGTTGCTGGGAGCTACATTCGTTTGGCCTACGCCGGGAAATTCGCCGCAGCACGCGGCCTCCGGCTCGCACCGGGCGCGCCAACCAGAGCCCCCGAAGTGATACCCGTCGCTGGAGCCGACATCCTGATCGCGGGACAGGCGGGCCGGCTGCGGGAACTGCGAGCGGTCGCACGTCACGCGTTACCCGCCGCGCTCTCCCGTTCAGGGACATACCCGACAGCGGGCGGGGAAATCTTCGGGGCATTATTCATGAGCGAGATCCTCAACGGCCAGGTGAAGAGCGCCGAGCGGCTACACCGGGCACTCCTCCGAGCGGTCGCTCACCCGACGGCGGCCTACCGCGAGGGGACCGGGCTCGTTGGCGTTGTGACAGGCACGCTCGCACTCGCCCAAGGGCGCTGGGGGGACGCCGCCGCTGAGTTTGCGGCTTCGGCAGATGCGCTCAGCCGCAATGACGGCTCAGGGTTTCTCCCAGTATCACTCGCCGGAAGTGCGTTGGCGCTCGCGGCAAGTGGCCGCGCAGAGCACGCCTGGGAGGCAATCGCGCTGCTTGAGCAGACGCCGTTGCGCGCGAGCAGGATCGTCGAGGGCCCGATCCGGCTCGCAGCGGTCGCCGCACGATTCTGGCTCAACGATCCTGGCGCCAGAGACGCCGCGGACGCGCTCGCACGGTGGGCGCGGGAGCGCGCGCTCCATCTTGTTGAGCTGCGCGCGATTCACCTCGCAGGCGCGGCTCTCGTCCCACTGCCGAGCGGGGCTTGCGAACGCGCAGAGGCCCTCCACCAGGCGATCGGAACACAGTTCTCGGGTTCCTTGTGTTCGGCGATCCTCGAGCGACGCGGCGGCGGCCCAGTACAGGATTCCGCCGCCGGGCGACAGTTAGCGCGCCACGGAGTGCTCTCGCCACTTCGCTGGCGAGAGCCGCTCACGCCTCGAGAACGCGAGGTAGGGGGCCTCGCCGTACTCGGGTACTCGACGAAACTCATCGCGGCGACCCTTCGAATCTCCACCCGCACCGTCGAAACGCATCTCGCGCGCATTTTCACGAAGCTCGGAATCAACGACCGCGAGGGACTCGCCATCTCCCTTGAGCAACGCAGCGGTCTCTGGGAACCAACACAGTCGTCCGTGCTTCCAGAAAACACGGCACTCGCCGACAAGTAGGACACACGCCACACACAGTCCGAGGGGGGCCTGTGGCGCTCAACCCAGCATGCGGCCGGGCCCCGGTGATGAACCGGGTCCCGGCCGCGTTCCTTCCAATGCCGCGCGACGTTACTTCACTCCTTTCCTCATTCCAGGCCGCCGATGCAGCAGGGACAGGCCAGCGCCAGCCGCGAACAGTCCGATCGCGATCGCCCCGAGCGTGCCCAGGCCCGTACTGCCGGTCTCAGCGATCAGCACCGGTCGAGCCGCAGGCGCTGCTGGGGCCGCACCAGGAGCAACAGGCTTCGCGCCCGGCTGGACCGCGGGCACAACGCTCGGTGGCTCGGTGATCGACGGCCGCGCGTTGCAGTCAGGCGTTGCGGGAGGATAGACCGTCGTTGCGGCAGCCGTCGGATTGATCCGGATCTCGACCACCGTTTCACCGCGGAGGTTGTAGAACGGCGCCGCCGGATCCTCGAACCAGGTGCCGTCCGCCCGCTGGCTCCAGCCCGGCCAGCCGGTCGGGTTGCCCGCCGCGTCGACAGAAGCACCCGGCCACAGGACCTCACCACTCAGCGTGTCTCCGCTCTGCCAGCCTGCTGGGTACGCCAGCGTGTCAACCTTTGCGGCCCCGTCGGCGAGTATCGCAGCGTGGTCGGCGGCTGGAATGGAGGCGTCACGTGCCGCGTATGCCTCAGGGCTCCACCAGATAATCGAGATCGGCAGGCTATCTGGGTCGCTGATCCCGGCCGGTGTCACCGAGTAGGTAAACCACGGTGTGTCGTTCACACAGGCCGCAGCCCCAGTCACACCGACGCTGCGCACCGGGGTCTCAGCTTGGCCGCAGTCATTTCCAGGGTTGGTGTCGGAGGTGCTGTCACCGTCTGGCTCCTCCTCGCCGACGGTCTCGAACGTGCCTACATCACCGATGCCAGCCAATTGGAGGCCGGGTTCGACCTCGGGCGCAGCGCCGTCGCTTGAGACACACGCCGTGTTGACGACCTCACCGCTTGCGGGAGCAACCGTGACCATCGCGTCAAACTCGATACTTGCTTCACCGGTGAATGCGCCTGCAAAGCTCGCCGTCACCGTTTCGGCACCGCTCACCTCCCAGCCGTCGGAAGCAGATACTCCGCCAGCGAACACCAGCCCAGCAGGCAGCGTATCCGTCACAGTCGGATTCAGGGCACTATTGCTTCCGCTCCCGGTGACTGTGAGGGTGTACCTGATCAGGTCGCCGACCTCGGCCGCCCCATCAGCCGTCGTCGCGCTCTTCGCGAGGGCGAGGTCGAAATCGGCTTCTGGGCAGGGCTCCACCTCGACAGTGGCCTGCGCCGATGTCTCTCCGTAGCTCAGCGTCACCTGGTACTCGCCGGGGCCCGCAGTGTCGATCAGCACAGATCCCTCATCTCCGGTCCCCAATACTGTGCGAACCGGCCAGGAGATGCCATCTTTGCTCACCTGAAGGGAGTAGTTCTCTCCTGCGAGAGTGTCGTCGAAGAAGACCTCGAACTGCTCGGGAACGGTTCCGCCTGCCGCGAGGCACTGATCGACGACGATGCGAATCTCGGGTGCGGGCGGGTCGGGGCATGGCGTCACCGTCACCGATTCACTGCCAACCCCCTCATCGTCCTCAGCACCGACACGCGACACCGTCACCACGTACTCACCCTCGCCAGACAACGGAATCTCGACAACCGCAGTCGCCGCCGTCGCCTCGACAAGCGGCAACAGCGTCGGCACGCCACCGTCAATCGAGACGCTCACCCGATACGACTCCCCCGCAGTCAACGCGCCCAGGTTCGCCGTCATCACCGCAGGCACCTCGCCATCAGCAGCAACACACTGCTCGACCGCAAGCTCGACCGTCGGAGTCAGAAACTCGGTATCGGGAGTGCCAGGCGATTTACAGCCGTTGTTGTAGACCGCCTGACCAGCCTCATCCCAGTTCTGGCCCGGGAACTCGATCGTCTGCCCGTCTTCCTCATACGAGAACGGCGGGATGATGTCACGACCATCCTGATGACCAACATGACCGCGGAGCTGGCCCATCGTCGCCGGTGAGTTAAACACCCACTTGCCGTCAGCGCCGGTCGCGTGACAGATGCTCACGGGAGCAGGCTCCTCGGGTGGGTCGGGGCATGGCGTCACCGTCACCGATTCACTGCCAACCCCCTCATCGTCCTCAGCACCGACACGCGACACCGTCACCACGTACTCACCCTCGCCAGACAACGGAATCTCGACAACCGCAGTCGCCGCCGTCGCCTCAACAAGCGGCAACAGCGTCGGCACACCACCGTCCATCGAGACGCTCACCCGATACGACTCCCCCGCAGTCAAAGCCCCCAGGTTCGCCGTCATCACCGCAGGCACCTCGCCATCAGCAGCAACACACTGCTCGACCGCAAGCTCGACCGTCGGAGTCAGAAACTCGGTATCGGGAGTGCCAGGCGATTTACAGCCGTTGTTGTAGACCGCCTGACCAGCCTCATCCCAGTTCTGGCCCGGGAACTCGATCGTCTGCCCGTCTTCCTCATACGAGAACGGCGGGATGATGTCACGACCGTCCTGATGACCAACATGACCATTGAGGTCACCGCTCTTCGCTGGCTCGTTCGTCACCCACTTGCCGTCGGCACCGGTTGCGTGACAGATCACGACAGCGTCCTTCACATTGCGCGCCTGCGGCGAAGACTCGCTTCGCTCGGCCGGTGGAGTTGCAGCCGAAGTTCGTTGATCCTGCGCACCGGGTGTTCTCGGTGCCGCAGCACCAGACTCATCCGCGGCACTGGGTGTTGGAGCTGGGGCCTCGGCCACCGCCGCTTCAGGGGCGGGCGGCGCAGGTTGTGCCGGCGCTGCCTCGGCAACTGGCTCGGGCGCCGGAGCCGGGACTGGCGCGACCACCGGTTCAGGCGCTGGCGCGGGGGCCGCGCTTTGCTCAACCGGAGGGGCCGGCGCGGGGGCCGGCTGCTCTGGCGGTGGCGCCGCGGGAGCCGCTGCCGGCGTCGCTGGAGTTGAGACAGCGGCGGTGCTGTCCGGAGCATCAGCGGGAGCTGTCGCGTCGTCCGCGAATGCCGCCAGCGGTGCTGGGCCGAGGGTGAGTGCCACGGCAGAAAGGAGAACAAGCCAGAACCGGCCTGTTCCTGGATTCGCGCTATACCCACCGGGTTCTCGGCGAGTTTTCTGGAACATAATCGGGACCCGATTCACTCACGGGAGCGCGCCCGGCGCCCCCGATGCCAAGCGGGGTAAGCGGTTGAGACGCGTGCCCCGGCGCGGGGCCCGACGGGCCTCTCGCCACCACCCGTCGATGGATCGCATCATTGCGGCACCGCTGGGAAGATATGAGCAGATTAGGTTTTGGGCGCGCTGAAGCACATCCGTAGAAACTACGTACCGGGTCGAGACGTTTAGGCTTCCGTAGCGCTGAGACTCGGATGTGGTCGGGGCGACTCAGCGCGGCGCGCACTCGGTTGACCCCGAGGTGACCCGAGGGAGGTGCATTCGCGAGCGCAGTGCAGGTCGCGAATGTACCGAAGTGAGCTCTTCGGCTATGGCAGTTCGACGGTCCCGCTGTAGACGAGCTCGGCAGGGCCTGAGAGCGACACGTGCTCGCCCTCTTCTGTCGCAAACATGCGTATGCCGAGCTTGCCCCCGGGGACCTCGACGCTCCAGCTGTTCGGCATCTGCTCGCCGCCCCAGTGGCGGAACGCGAGGGCTGCCGCAGCCGCGCCAGTGCCGCACGACAGCGTTTCGCCGACGCCCCGCTCAAAGACGCGCATGCGGATATGCGCGACCCCGTTCTTCAGGAGTGGTTCGGAGGGCACGACGAATTCGACGTTTGCGCCACCAGCAGGGGCCGGATCAAGCGCCGGATCGCTCACCAGCCCGAGCCCATCAAGTTCAGCATCGTCGGCGAGCACTGCCACGACGTGCGGGTTGCCAACGTCGATGCCGAGGCCAGGGCGCGGCACTGCGAGACCCGTCGCCGCGACAAGGCGTTCGGGAGCGAGCCGCCACCGCCCAAGGTCGACGGTGTAGCCCGACGCGCCGATGAGCACGTCGCGAACTCCCGCACGCGTGCCGAGCGGGAGCGTGTCGCTTCGTTCCGGCGAGACGAGCCCCTCAGAGATCAGGTAGTGCGTGTAGACGCGCACACCGTTGCCGCACATCTCTGCGACGGTGCCATCGGCGTTCCAGTAGTCCATGAACCACTCAGCCTCGGGCTCCACCGCAAGAATGTCGGCCCCCTCAGGGATCGCACGGGAGCGGACCGCACGGATCACGCCGTCGGCGCCGATTCCGAATCGACGGTCACAGAGGAACTTGACACGCTCGGGTGTGAGGTCAACCTCGCCATCAGGATCAGTGAAGAGCACAAAGTCGTTCCCCGTTCCGTGACCCTTGGTAAATGTGAGTGCGGTCATGGGTGACTCCTTCAGGGCGCTAGCAGAGGTTGTGAGGAATACGCTACCGCATACGCTCCCGCAAAACGCTTGACGTACTACGCGTCACGTAGTACGTTTGGTGACCTACGGCGCCTGCACACGCGCCATCAACAGGGAAAGGAGGCGCGCATGATCGGTGCCGATGCAATCCGCGGCTACGTCGACCTCATGGTGCTCTCCCTGCTTCGGACCCGCCCGTCGTACGCGTACGACCTCGCGCAACAGATCGCCACGGTCGCAGGCAACGACTACTCAATCAAGCAGACAACCCTGTATTCAGCGGTGAAGCGCCTTGAGGTCGCGGAACTCGTCACCTCGTTCGCTGGCTCATCGGACTCCGGCAAACCCCGCACCTACTATCAGATCACCCAGGCCGGACTGTCTCACCTCGAGGAGAAACTCGCGGAGTGGGAGATCACGAAGTCCGTCGTCGACCGTTTTGCCAAAGGAGCGTCCTCGTGAACGTCATCATCTCGTACCTGGACACTATGTTCGCCGGATATCCAGCAAGCCCCCGGCTCGTCGAAGCCCGCGCCGAGCTGCAGGCGATGATGGAGGACGCCTACGCCGCCGCGAAGGCGGACGGGATGTCTGAGAACGAGGCCGTCGGAAAGGTCATCACCGAGTTCGGCAACCTCGACGAACTCGCACCCGTTCTAGGCATCACGCGCGAGCTCGCACCCCCTGTCTCATCAAGCCCCCAGGCCACAACCACCCCCGCGCACCCTGCGCTACCAGGTTCAGGGCCACAGACACCACTCCCAGGGCAGCCCGCTGACGGGCAGACTGGCCCTGCCTATGCGCAGCAGCACGGGGATGCCCAACTCCCCGCGCAGGCCGCTTCGCAGCCAAGACCGCCGCGCGAGCACGCCCCGCTCGGTCTTGCCGAGACACAGGCCTACACGACGCTGCGCGAGACCGTCGACGAGAAGCTCGGTCTTGGCGTCTCCCTGCTCGTCTTCGCGATGGCCCCGCTCATTGCAGTCACGACGACAGCCGAGGCACTATGGAGCGGCGGTGCCTACAACGTTGCCGTGTTCGTCGGCATCATGGCGACCGTCGCCCTCATCGCGTGCGGCGTACTCGTGCTCGTCGGTAGGGCACAGCGCCTGTCACAGTTCGCCCGCATCGAGCGTGGACATTTCTCGCCGCAACCCGACTCAATCAAGTTCGCAACTGACCTTGCAGCTACACATTCACAGGCGCGGACAGGCAAGCTGCAGATCGCCATTGGGCTGTGGATCTTCGCGTTCGCGCCGATCTTGGCCGTCACGATCCTCCCCGACGGCTGGAGCGGAGTCGCGGTGAGCGGCGCCCTCACACTCGTCGCCCTCGGCCTCCTCATTTTTCTCCCCGCGAACTGGGCAGCGAGCGCCGCCGACCGGATCACCCGCGAGGGCAGTATTACTGCCGACGGCACCCCAGTCGACGACGAGGAGCACAGCATCGTTGGCGTGATCGCGAGCTTCTACTGGCCACTCGTCACCCTGGGATACCTCGCATGGAGTTTCATCGGCAACGCCTGGGGGACGTCGTGGATCGTCTGGCCGATTGCTGGTGTGCTCTTCGGCGCGATTGCTGCAGGCTTCGGGTCGTGGGAGTCGTACCGCGCCTCGAAGCGCTAAGCAGCGTTACTCCGCTTACGAGCTCACCGCGACAATCTCGTCGAGGGCGCTCAGATCGCGCCCAGCTGTCTGATCGATCCAGGCCGCGTTCGGGTAGCGCTTGAACCAGCTGACCTGCCTTCTCGCGTAGCGCCGCGTGAGTGCCTGCGTCTCTGCGATCGCCTCATTCTCGGTGAGGTCTCCCGCAAGTTGCGCGAGCGCCTGCGCGTAGCCAATCGCCCGGCTCGCAGTCTTCCCCTCGGCGAGGCCCTGCGGCAGTAGCCCTCGAACCTCATCGAGCATGCCACTCGCCCACATCCCCCGCACCCGCGCGTCGAGGCGCTCGGTCAGCACACCGCGCTCGCAAGCGATGCCGAGAATATGGGTGCGATCGTGGCCCGCCCCTGCGCGCCAGAGCACCGGATCGCTGGGGAGCGTGACCATCGCACCGCCACCGAGCAACGCAACCTCGAGCGCGCGAATGACGCGCCTCGGATTTCGGCGATCGACGGCAGCGGCGACTGCAGGATCGAGGTCGCTCAGCCTTGCAACGAGCGGCTCGATGCCGGCTGACTCGTACTCCCCCTCAAGCGCAGCGCGCGTCGCGGCGTCACGCGGAGGAAACTGAAAGTCGAAAACCACGCTCGATACGTAGAGCCCAGATCCACCGACAAGGATGGCGTCTCCCCCCTGCTTGAGGATCGCGCTGATCGCGGCCCGCGCATCGGGCTGATACCGCGCGACCGTCGCCTCCTCACGGGGTTCGAACACGTCGAACATGTGGTGCGGGATCCCGCGCCGCTCGGACGCCGGAAGCTTCGCCGTGCCAATATCCATGCCGGCGTACAGCTGCATGGCGTCAGAGTTCACAATCTGCGCGGGCACCCCGCGAGCTGCACCAAGTCGCTCGGCAAGATCGAGCGCGGCTTCAGACTTCCCGGTGCCTGTCGCTCCGACGATCGCCCAGAGCGCTCCCACCTCAGGTTCCGATGCGAAGTGTCGGGAGCCCCAGGTTCACGGCGCGGCCAGCCCCCTGGGTTGCGTTGCCAGTTGCGGGAACACCACAGCTCTCTGCCTGCCTGCGATCCCATGCATCGCCCGCGCGGGTCCGGCGCACCGAGAACCCTACGGTTTCGTCGGCGATGATGAAGTGCGGAGCGGCCGAGGTCACCGTTGTCGTCACCATGTCGCCGGGACGCGGCTCCTCAGCCCCCTCCGGGACGACAAAGTGAACAAGACGGTTGTCGGCTGCACGACCCGACATGCGCCTCGTGGAACCGTCCTTGCGGCCCTCGTTCGCCGAGACCAACACCTCGACCGTTTTCCCGATCTGCGCCTGATTCTCTTCAAGCGAGAGTCGCTCTTGCAACGCTTGAAGCCGCTCGTAGCGCTCCTGCACGACCGCCTTCGGGATCTGATCCTGCATCGTTGCCGCGGGGGTGCCGGGCCTGATCGAGTATTGAAAAGTGAACGCGCTCGAGAACCGCGACTGCTCAACAACACGCAACGTATCCTCGAAGTCCTCGTCGGTTTCCCCGGGGAACCCGACGATGATGTCGGTCGTGATGGCCGCGTTCGGGATCCGCTCACGCACCGCATCGAGGATGCCGAGGAAGCGCTTGGACCGGTACGAGCGACGCATGGCCTTGAGCACGGTGTCTGAGCCCGACTGCAGCGGCATGTGCAGCGACGGCATGACATTGGGTGTCTCGGCCATTGCCGCGATCACGTCGTCAGTGAACGCTGCCGGGTGTGGGCTCGTGAACCGAACTCGCTCGAGCCCCTCGATGTCACCCATCGCACGCAGCAGCTTGCCGAACGCCTGCCTATCGCCAAACTCGACCCCGTAGGTGTTGACGTTCTGGCCAAGGAGCGTGACCTCCACCGCGCCGTCATCGACAAGCGCCCGCACTTCAGCGAGAATCTCGCCGGGTCGCCTGTCCTTCTCCTTGCCGCGGAGCGACGGGACGATGCAGAACGTACAAGTGTTGTTGCACCCGACCGAGATCGATACCCAACCGCTCGACGCCGAGTCGCGTTTCGTCGGCAACGTCGACGGAAACACCTCGAGCGCCTCGAGGATCTCGACCTGCGCCTCGGAGTTGTGCCGGGCACGCTCGAGGAGCGTTGGCAGCGACCCCATGTTGTGTGTACCAAATACCACATCAACCCAGGGCGCCTTCTCGACGATCTCGCCCTGATCCTTCTGCGCAAGGCAACCACCAACGGCGATCTGCATTCCTTCGCGCTCTCGCTTCACACTGGCGAGCATCCCGAGGTTACCGTAGAGCTTGTTGGCGGCATTCTCGCGGACCGCGCAGGTATTGATCACAATGACGTCGGCGTCTTCAGCGTCGACCGCAGGAACGTACCCCGCAGCCTCGAGCGCCCCAGACATCCGCTCGGAGTCGTGCACATTCATCTGGCATCCGAGGGTGCGCACAGTGTAGCTCCGGGCCGACCCATCGGGGCGGACCGCTGCTGGCGACGGCTCGATCTTCACTGCTTCGACGGTAGGCATAGCAACGATTCTACCCGCGCCGGCCACCGAGCAAGAATCCGCTGGATCAGCGGAACCTGACCGAGCCGCGGCCTCCGCCAGCGCTGCGCGCGACGCCGTCGAGTGCATCTTTCGCGGCGCGGGTCGCTCGTTCGCCCGACCAACCACGACGGGCGAGAAAGCCGAGCAGGCGGCGCTCGGCGGTTTGACGATCGAGCCCGACCATTCGCCTGGCGCGATCGCTCGCGGTCTGGCGCAGCAGTTCCATTTCTTCTTCGTCGTCGAGGTCGGCAAGCGCGCTCTCGATTGCGGCGTCCGGGAGGTGCCGCTCGCGCAGTTTCTGTCTGATACGCGCTTTGCTTTCGCCCTTGGCGTCGCGCAGCTTGGTCGCGACCGCGGACGCGAGATCAGTGTCGTCGAGGTAGAGCGACTCCGTGCACTTCGCCACTGCCTCTTCGGCGTCGATCTCGGGGTGGCCAGCCGAGACAAGGGCGCGGTGCAGCTCACCCGTCGAGAGTGGCTTGCGCGCAAGGAGCTTCACTGCGGTCTCGTACGCAGTGGGACCGTCGGCAGAGTCGCCGCTTCGGGCGGCGTCTACCCCGCCCCTATGCTCGCCAAGCTCGGCGTCCGGGGCTTCGCCATTCGCCGTCACCAAGGCGCGGCTGGCAGCATCGAGGCGAATCAGCCCCGGTCCCGTCCAGCCGGCACCATCCGACTCGCCCGAGTCGATCTGACCTGAATCACCAGGGCCCGAGCCAGAGCGACCCGGATCGGCATGGACGCCCAGCCGAGCTGCGCCTCGCGGCTCAGTCGTAGCACTCGCCGGGAGACTCGGTTCAGCTTCTGCCCCAGCAGGCTCCGGCCGCCGGAGCCTGCTGCGGAACTCGATCACCTCGGCGAGGTCGCCCCGATCCTCCCGCTGCGGCGTTGGCCGCTCCTCGGGAGGAGGAAGAAACCTGACAGCCATTGTTAGGCGCTCGCAGCGAGCTGCTCGCCCTTGTCATCAGCTGCCTTCGTCTCGGGAGCCGGAGCCTCCTCCTCAGAACGGCCGTTCACGCCGAGCTTGGTGAGGATCTTCTCCTCGATCTCCAGAGCAATGTCTGGATTCGCGATAAGGAAGCGGCGCGCATTCTCCATGCCCTGCCCCAGCTGGTCTCCGTCGTAGGTGTACCAGGCGCCGCTCTTCTTCACGAGGCCGTGTTCCACGCCGTAGTCGATAAGCGAGCCCTCACGCGAGATGCCCGTACCGTAAAGAATGTCGAACTCTGCCTGCTTGAAAGGCGGAGCCATCTTGTTCTTGACGACCTTCACTCGGGTACGGTTGCCCACTGCATCCTGGCCGTCTTTCAGGGTCTGAATGCGTCGAATGTCGAGACGAACCGACGCATAGAACTTGAGCGCCTTGCCGCCAGAGGTCGTCTCTGGGCTCCCGAAGAAGACGCCAATCTTCTCACGCAGCTGGTTGATGAAGATCGCGGTTGTTTTCGTCGAGTTCAGGCTGCCGGTGATCTTGCGCAGCGCCTGAGACATCAGTCGCGCCTGCAGGCCGACATGGCTGTCTCCCATGTCGCCGTCGATCTCAGCCTTCGGCACGAGCGCCGCCACCGAGTCGACGACAACAAGGTCGACTGAGCCCGAGCGAATCAGCATGTCGGCAATCTCGAGCGCCTGCTCGCCGGTGTCTGGCTGCGCGACGAGGAGGGCGTCGATGTCGACGCCGAGCTTCTGCGCGTAATCGGGATCGAGCGCGTGCTCCGCGTCGATGAAGGCCGCAATGCCGCCCGCGCGCTGTGCGTTCGCGATTGCATGCAGTGTCAGCGTTGTCTTACCCGAAGACTCGGGGCCGTAGATCTCAATAATGCGGCCGCGAGGCAGTCCGCCAATGCCGAGCGCAACGTCAAGTGCAACCGAACCTGTCGGGATAACCTCAACCGCCTGACGTTCCTGGCTACCCATGCGCATGATCGCGCCCTTGCCGAACTGGCGATCAATGAGGGCAAGGGCCGACTCGAGTGCCTTTTCGCGATCTTTTGCTGCTGCCATGATGACTTCCTTCGTATTCGCGCGGACAAAACCGCTGAGTTACTGCCTACCGACTGTCACGACACCGGGACGGTGCTGACAAGGCTGGGTAATTCCCTAACTCAGACCCTAGATCGGGCCTCCGACATTGAAGCTCGGAGGCGCCGATCAGCGGGGACTGCGTTGCAGTTCACTACCTGTGGACGAAGATAACACTCTTCGAACACATATTCGAATACGGCGCGACGGCGTGTCGCGCAACAGCTCAATTACTCCCTCGGGTCGGCAAGTCCGCGGCCATGCCGCCGAGGCTCGGGCACCTCGAATTCGACGCAGAGCGCCTCCCAGACGACGCGTGGCTCGACCCCCCGGTCCAACGCCTCATCCGGCGTGGACCCAAGCGCGGCGAGCCAATAGTCGCGCAGGAGCACTCCTGAATGAGCCTCCCCGAATTCCTCGGCAACGGCAGCGCGAAAGGCGCGGTGACGCATAACCTACTATCGCGAAACGAGTTCCGAGCCGTAGCCAGAAACCAGCTCGACAGGAACGGTATCCGGCACGCGGCTCTGCATTGGCAGCGACAACCCCTCAACGATTGCGAGACGCTCGCTCACCTCGCCGAGAATGACGGAAAGTGGAGTGTCTAGCGCATCTGCAACCGCGGCGAGAATCTCACTCGACGCTTCCTTCTGCCCGCGCTCAACCTCACTGAGGTATCCGAGCGCAACACTTGCGTCACCCGCAACCTGCCGGAGGGTGCGCCCCTTCTGCAGACGGAAGTCGCGAAGCACATCACCAATTTCTTGACGTACTAGCAGCATGTGCAACCTCCTCGAATCTGCACGACCCTACGGTCGTGCATGTAACCTTACCCGGCAAACGCCGATTCGGCACTTGCCGTCACATGTTGTGACACTGTGAACAACCAAGAGACTATCTGTTCTATTCCCTGAATCCCCTGAACCTGAGTCGACCTAACTCAGGTTTTTGGAAATTCTCAGGTTGTTCCATGAAACCTGAACGTGATTCCTAGTCGAGAGAACGCAGATACTCGAGCACAAGCAAGAGCGCCGCCACCAGCGCAGCGCCTCGAACTTCTTCACGGGTCTCTCCCGGGGCTGCTACGAGTTCAGCCTTGGTGCCGCCCTCCGTACTGATCGCGACCCACACTGTACCGGCAGGCTGCCCTGTCTGCGGGTCTGGATCTGGGCCTGCGACCCCCGTCGTGGCGACACCGATCGACGCCGGCACCGGTCCAGCCACCCCGTCAGCCGAGGAAATAGCGCACGCAGACCGGACACCGATCGCCATCTGCCGAGCGACTTCGGCATCAACAGGACCGCGATCCCGCAGGAGCGCCTCATCAACGCCCAGGATCGCAGCTTTCAGCCTCGTGTCGTAGGCAACGACTCCCCCACTGAAGGCCTGTGATGCGCCAGGGATCGCTACGAGTGCTGCGGCAAGCAGCCCGCCCGTCAATGACTCTGCCGTAGCAATACGCTCCCCCGAGCTCGTCGCGCGTGCAACGATCTCCTCGGCGAGTGCGAAAGTGTCAGACATTGCGAGCGGCGGCCCCCCTGCCGCGCACGTAGGCAACGACGTAGTCTATTCCGCTCACCACTGTGAGAATCACGGCGATCGTCATGGTGACAATGTTCACCCAGGTGAACACCGCGCCGGCCGCGCCTTCAAGGTGCGCGAGCGGTGTGAGCGCGAGCGCGATCGCGACGGACTGCGCGACGGTCTTGAGCTTGCCCATCCAAGCTGCAGCGACGACAACGTCGCTCACGATCATGAGGCGGTGAATCGTCACACCAATCTCTCGGACAAGAACGACGATAACTACCCACCAGGGCAGCTCGAGCAAGATCGCGAGACCGACGAGCGCTGCACCAGTGAGCGCCTTGTCTGCGATCGGGTCGAGCAGTTTGCCGAGGTCAGTGATGAGACCGCGCGAACGCGCAAGGTAGCCGTCAAGGGCGTCAGTCGCTATCGCAATCACGAAGAAAGCCGCGGCGCCCCAGCGCATGGCTACGCTGTCCCCTGAGGCAAGCAGGAGCCAGAGAAAGAATGGCGTCGCAACGATTCGCGCAGCCGTGATGATGTTCGGTGCGTTCCAGTTGCTCGGCTTCACGTCGCCAGCCTGCTGATTGCTCATGCGCCCACTCTACCGGGGGCGCGGTCCGCGAAGCGGGACGCAACCTTCCTAATCGCGGCCCGTCAGCTGCCAGGCGTCTTCCGAGCCCCCATCGTCGTCGTTGTCTCCGTAGTCATACGCCTCGGGCGCAGCGGCCTCGCGCTGCGCGAGCGGGTCGTCGTATCGGGTGTCGGCCTCATACTCGCCGGCCCCGCCGCCCGCTGGGACGATTACGTCGGTGACGGCATCTCCCGGAGCCGGAGCGACGGGTGGTGGTGACACCGCTGGCATCTGGGCCGGGGCTGCGGGCGGAGCGGCTGGCTGAGTAAAGCTCGGCGCGGCTCCGCCACCCTGGATACGCGCGAGCACCTCAGCGAGCTGTTCGGGGGCGACGAGCACGTCACGCGCCTTCGACCCTTCGGAGGGGCCAACGATATCGCGAGACTCCATGAGGTCCATGAGCCTGCCAGCTTTCGCGAAGCCAACACGGAGCTTGCGCTGCAGCATCGACGTCGACCCGAACTGCGAGGTCACCACGAGCTCAATGGCCGCGACGAGCACCTCGAGGTCGTCGCCGATGTCGGCGTCGATCTCCTTCTTCTCCGTAGCCTGCGCGACGTCTGCCCGATACTCGGGCGTCGCCTGCTCCTTCACGTGCTTCACAACCCGGGCGATCTCGGCCTCGTCGACCCACGCACCCTGGACGCGCATCGGGCTCGACTCGCCATTCAGCAGCAGTAGGCCGTCGCCCTGGCCAATGAGTCGCTCAGCGCCGACCTCGTCGAGGATGACTCGCGAGTCGGTTCCTGAGGCGACGGCGAAGGCGTACCGACTCGGCACATTCGACTTGATCACGCCGGTGACGACGTTTACAGAGGGGCGCTGGGTTGCCAGCACGAGGTGAATACCGGCCGCTCGCGCGAGCTGGGTGATGCGCTGAATCGAGTCTTCAACGTCGCGGGGCGCAACGAGCATGAGGTCGGCGAGCTCGTCCACGACGACCAGTAGGTAGGGGTAGGGCTTCAGCTGGCGCTGGCTCCCCTCGGGAAGCACGATCGTGCCCTCACGAACGGCAACGTTGAAGTCGTCAATGTGCCTGAACCCGAACGACGCAAGGTCGTCGTAGCGCATGTCCATCTCTTTCACGACCCATTGCAACGCTTCCGCAGCCTTCTTCGGAGCGGTGATGATCGGAGTGATGAGGTGAGGGACACCCTGATAGACAGTGAGCTCAACACGCTTCGGATCAACGAGGACCATGCGTACCTCGGAGGGAGTCGCGCGCATGAGCAGGCTCGTGATCATGGAGTTGATAAAGCTTGACTTACCCGATCCCGTCGCACCAGCGACGAGCAGGTGTGGCATCTTCGCAAGGTTCGCGAGGACGAACTCGCCCTTCACATCCTTGCCGACACCGATTGTCATCGGGTGGGTGTTTCGCTGCGCCTTGGCCGACCGAAGGACGTCGCCAAGAGCTACGTTCTCGCGATCCTTATTCGGGATCTCAATGCCGATAGCGCTCTTGCCCGGAATCGGCGAGAGGATACGGACCTCGTTCGACGCGACAGCGTACGAGAGGTTCCGTGAGAGAGCCGTGACTTTCTCGACTTTAACGCCAGGGCCAAGCTCGACCTCGTACTGAGTGACCGTCGGACCACGCGAGAACCCTGTGACAACAGCGTCGACCTTGAACTCTTCGAAGACCCGAGCGACGGCCGCCATGATCTGCTCGTTCGCCTCGCTGTGAGTTTTCGGCGGTGCGCCCGCAGACAGGAGTGCCTGCTCGGGCAGCGAGTAGTCGGCGTTGGCCGCGGGATCGTGCGGCGGAGCTACCGCGAATTCGCGACTCTCGGAGACAGGCTCGGGCTCGTCGACCGGATCCGAGAAGCTATCGAACGAGTCGTCTCCGAGCCCCGACCCGCGACCTGGCCGGCTTGCCGCCTGGTCGACGCCTTCGAGCCCTGCAAACACGTCGGCGTCGAAGACGTCCGTCGGCGCCTCATCAGCAAACGCCGACTCGAACGCACCAACCTGCTCAGCCTCGCTTGCGGCCAGTACTTCCTCGATCGCAGAGGGATCTGGCAGGTAATTTGGATCCTCTTCGCGGCCCGTCGCGTTGCGCCGCCACCACGGAAGTGCTTCGTCAGACTCGTCTGAATGGTCAAAGAGCTCACCAGTCTTGTCCGAAGACTTCCCTGACTTCTTCGACGTCTTCTCGGATGGCTCGACCTCACGTTCTGCGGGCGCGGGCGCACCAAAGAGATACGCGTACCCTTCGCGTATGCGCGAGCCAATCTTGCTCGGTGGGGTCTTCGTGATGATGAGGAGCGAGAACGCGAGCAGCAGGCTCAGCACCGGAACCGCGACCCAGACCGTCGCGAGATTCAGCGGCGCCCCAATCAGCCACCCGAGCAGCCCACCAGCCTCGGCGAGACCAGGCATGCCGTCGCGAGGCTTAGGCGTGCCGCCGAGCACGTGAGCAAGGCCGGAGGCGCTTGCGAGCGCAAGGAAGAGCCCGATGGCGATACGCCTGTTGTCGTTGACTGTCGACGGGTTGTTAAAGAGCCAGAGCGCAAAGCCGCCCATGATGATCGGCAGGCCGAACGCGATCCTGCCGAACAGCGCACCAAACGTCCAGGTGTCAAGCTGCGTAGCGACGGTGTTGCCAATGAGGAACCACTCGATGACCGCGCCGACGACCGCGAGAAGCACGAGCAGCATCGGAAACCCGTCGCGTCTCGCCTCGGGCTCAAGTGGCTCGGACCTGAACGCTCGGGCCCCTGCTCCGACCGCGTTCGCGAGGCCACCCCAGGCGCGAACGATAAAACTCTCGCGCTCTTCCTCGGCCATAATGACTTTCGTCGTCGCCGAAGTACGGGTACTCCCCCTCGAAGATCCGGTGCGCGTCTGGGCACCCTTCGAACGGGTGCCCTGCGACGCGGTGGATCGGGTAGAGCCCCCGCCTGACGAAGCGTTTTTGGCCATGTGACTACGGTACAAGCCACCGCTGACAATGGCTGCACGGGAAGCGGCGTGCCCCGAGACTCGTCAGGACGCGCCGCTATGCGTAAAACGACTCGCTACAGGCCGACACCGCGGGCCGACATGAACGGCCGGGGGTTCTGAGGCACGCCGCCCACTTTGGTCTCAAAGTGGAGGTGCGGCCCGGTCGAGTTGCCGGTGCTGCCGACGTACCCGATCACCTGGCCGGCTCCGACGTACTGACCGTAACTGACTGACGGGGTGAACTGCATGTGCCCGTAGAGGGTCGAGACGCCGCCGCCGTGGTTGATCTCAGCCATGTTTCCGTAGCTGTACTCACCGGCCCACCCCGAGAACGATACGGTTCCCGCTGCGGCTGCTCGGATCGGCGCGCCCTGGCCAATTGCCATGTCCATGCCTGTGTGGCCGTAGTAGCCCCACCACTCGGTCGAGATCCAGTATCCGCCCGCGAGCGGATTCACCCAACCTGTCGTGTTCCCGCCGCCGGTATTGCCTCCGCCGGTGTTGCCGCCGCCGGTGTTGCCACCACCGGTGTTCCCACCGCCAGTGTTCCCGCCGCCACCGCCGCCGTTGTTTGCGGCTTCCTCGGCCGCGCGCCTCTCAGCCTCAAGCCGCTCGGCTTCGCGTCGCTGCTCCTCAAGGATGCGCTGACGCTCCTGCTCCTCAAGCACAAGGCGTTGTTCGTAACCCTTGGTTGTTGAGGTCGTCTTATCCTCGAGCGCCGCGAGCTGCTGCTGCAACACCTTCTGCTGCTGCTCTTGTTCGATCTGCTCGGTTCGGGCGGCGTCAGCGATCTCGGCTGCGCGCTGCTGGTTCGCCTCCGCCTCCTTCGCAAGCTTGTCGCGCTCTTCCCGGGCCGAATCGGCCTGATCGCTGAGCGTCTGCGCCGAGTTCATCGCACGCTCGGCATTTTGCCAAATGTTCGTGTTGCGCTCGGTCGCCTTCTCGGTCTGGGCGAGCCGGTCGAGCAGCGCGTCAGCGGTGCTGCCGTCTGACTCAAGGAAGAGGCTGAGGTTGCGGTCTACACCACCAGAGCGGTAAATCTGCGAGACCAGCGCGGCTGCCTGCTCTGAGGCCTGCTTCGCTTCAGCTTCGCTCGCCTTCGCTTGTGTGTCGAGTGCTTCGACGCGAGCCTGCGCGTCGCGGAGTTGGCTTGCGGCCTGGTCGAACTTGACCGAGGCTGCCTCGGACTCTGCGCGGGTGCGCTCGACTTCCTTCTGCACCTTGACGAGCAGATCCTTGATCTCTGACACCTTTGCCGCGGCTGCGGCCTCGTTCTGCTTCGCTTTCTCGACGTCTTGCCACGTTGGCAGATCAGAGACGATTGCGTATGCGGGAGCAACTGGGCCGATTCCGACTCCGCTGACGAGCACTGCGCCTACGGCAGCGAGTCCGAGTGCGAATCCCGCCTTGCGGCGCAGACGTGACTGTGGATTGCTCGTCATCGCGGAAATTCACTCCTTATTCGTATTGGTATCACAACCAGTTGGGTCGAAATAACCATCCACCGTAACTTACCAGCTGAGCTTGAAGGTTTCTAGGTGTATGCGCCGGTCGGCACCGCTACCGCCTGATCACACGCCGAACAATGGTTTGCACCTCGGGGACGCGAAGCGCTAGCAGCATCCCCCCATAGACAACGCCCATCGCTGCGGTGACTGCAAGCGCAAACACGATTGCAAGCAGCATGCCAAAGTCCGGGCTCGCGGCAATGCACAACTGTGCGAGCACAAGCCCAACGGCCAAAGCCGGCACCGCGGCGATCAGGTACTTCGCGAAGCTTCCGAGCAGTGATGCACCGCCAAAGCCGTCAAGGCGGCGGCGCAGCAGCCACAGCGCGAAGGCGGCCTGCGCGACTGTCGTCACCGACCAGACGCCGGCATACACAGCACCAATCTGCGCTTTCTCGACGAACGTGACGGCGATCAAGACGCCGATGATGAGCGCAACGAGCTGCGCCGTGATGAATACAAACGGCGTGCGAGCGTCACTCAAGGCGAAGAAGGCGCGCTGCGCTGCAAACATCAGGCTGTAAGCCGCGAGACCCACTGAATAGATGCGGATCACCTGTGCGATGGCCAAGAGCTCGTCTGCGTCGGCTGCGGGCCAAATCACCCTGGTCACGAATGGCGCAGCCATAAACATAATCGCGGCCGCGAACACCATGAGCATCGACACCTGCCGGGCTGCTGCAACAAACGTTTCTCGGAAGCCATCGAGGTCCCCGGCGTGGCCGAGCTCTGACAGTCGGGTGAAGTACGCGGTGACGAGCGAGACTGCGAGCACCGAGTGGGGCAGCATGAATACGAGCCAGATGTACTGCATTGCGGCGAGCGACGGGCCCTCCCCCGACGCGTAATTCATCACCGGGGTGGTGACGAGGCCACCAACCGTCATGACGATGACCGCAGCAAGGCCCCACGAGGCCGTCTTGCCGGTCTGGCGCAGCCCGACGCCACGCCACTTGAAATCCGGTCGGAAGCCGAGGCCGGCACGCCGCCACGGCACGAGCAGGATCAACGCCTGCGCGACAATCCCGAGCGTCGCCGAACCTGCGAGCAGCGCGATCGCGCCGGTGGTCCAGCCGTCGACTGGCGGATTCTTGTCGGCGCCGAAGATGACGATGTAGGCGACCGTGCCGGCAATAGCGACAACATTCGCGATCGCGGGCGCCCAGGTGAATGGGCCAAAGATCTTCTTCGCGTTGAGCGCCTCGCCGAGCACCGTATACCACCCGTAGAAAATGATCTGCGGAATGCACCAGTACGAAAACGCGGTGGCCAACGCCCGCGCGTTCTCGGGCCAACCGGGGGTGAGTAACTGCACGAGCAGCGGTGCGGCGAGCATCGCAAGCACCGTAATGACAAGCAGGGCGACGGACACGAGCGTGAGCACCTTGTTCAGGTACGCACGCCCCCCATCGGGCTGCCGCATCGACTTCACGATCTGAGGTACGAGCACGGCATTGAGCATGCCCCCTGCGAGAAGCATGTACAGCGTGTTCGGCAGAATGTTGCCGTTCGTGAACGCGTCAGCGGAGCGCGACAACGCGCCAATCGCGTAGACAAGCAGCATCGTCTTGACGAGCCCGAGCACTCGAGAGACCATCGTGCCCGAGGCCATGATTGCGCTCGCGCGCTGGAGCGCGGATGCCATTAGTAGAACACGTCCCCTCGGGTGGCGAGAGTGAACCGACGTGCGATCCTGTCGCCGACGGTGTTCCAAATCTTGACTTTGCCTGCGCTCAACGGGAGATCGAGCGTGCCGACATAGTCGGTCACGTTCTTCGACAGCCGCAGCTTGTACTGGCCCACGCCGTAGAGCCTGTGGCTCTTGTCGTCGAGCTTGTCGCTCGGAGGGGTACCGATGAGGTCGTGCCGGGTCGCGCCCTGCTCCTTTCCCCACCTGATGATCTCGAGTTGCATGCGGTACATCGCGCCTGTCGGCAGCTTGGCCTTCGCCGATGCGCCGTCCTTGTACCCGCTCGTCTGGCCGAGCGCCGTCGCGAACATGCCTGCCACAGGCACCTCACCGTCGTAGCCGAGCACGAGCTGGCCCCGCCCTGCAGCCTGGAATCCCTGCCAGAAATCACGGAAGTACTCGTAGGGGCGCAGCTCGAACTTCTCCTCGGCAGTGCCGGTGAGCAGGTCGAACATGATCCTGCAGTTCTCCTCGGTGGCTTCGACACGGCGGACGTCGAAGCCCTCCTTGTCGGCCTTACGAATCTTCGTGCGCGTGCTCGATGAGAACGCCGCCATGATCGCGTCCTCGTCGCCCGAGATGTCAAGAATGATCGTCGAGACGTTGGGAAGCACGTGCGCTGTCGGTACGTATCCTGCGGCGCGAAGCGTCGAGAAAGCCTCGTCGCTCGCAAGCAGGCGCGGCTCGACCTTCAGGAGGAACACGCCCTCGCTCCGAGCGAACTCGGCGAGCCGCGCCCCGCGGTCGACATACTCGGACGCCGACATCGGAGTTCCGAGCGCGTCGATAGAGACGTCAGGGCCAGCGGGTACGTACCAGAACCTCCCAAGAAGCGGGATCTTCTTCTCAAGCACGAGCGTGGCGGGGAACCCATCGCCCACAATGTAGCGGGCGGTGTAGCGCTGATGGCGCTTGATCTCAGCGTACTCGCGGCTCTGCCAGATCTCGCCGCCGCCAGGAGCGAGCTCGACGAGCTCGTCCCAGCGGCCAACTTCCTCTGCAGTCGCAAAGCGGAGTGAAGCCACCGCTATACCACCACCACAACTGGAACGATCATTGCCTTGCGGCGCAGCTTCGTACCTACCCAGCGGCCGACAGTGCGGCGCACAACCTGCTGCAGCGCGTGCTGGTCAGTCACGCCCTCCTTCATCGCCTTCTCGATTGCGTCAGCAACCTGCGGCTTGATCTTGTCGAAGACGTGATCGGACTCGGCGACGCCCTTCGCGTGGATCTCGGGGCCCGAGACGATCTGCCCGAGGGTCGTCTCAACGACAGTGATCACGGAGATGAACCCCTCCTCTGCGAGGGTACGACGGTCACGGAGGTCATCGTCCGTCACCTTGCCGACGCTCTTGCCATCGACGTAGATGAAGTCGATCGCGAGCTGTCCAACCTCGCGCGCGACACCGTCGTGCAGGTCGACGATCGTGCCGTTCTCAGCGATAATCGTGCGGTTCTGCGGCACACCGGTCTCGATCGCTACGCCCGCGTTCGCGATGAGGTGGCGGTACTCGCCGTGAATCGGCATAACGTTCTTCGGGCGCACGATGTTGTAGCAGTACATGAGCTCGCCAGCCGACGCGTGGCCCGACACGTGGACCTTCGCGTTGCCCTTATGCACGACGTTCGCGCCAAGCTTCATGAGCCCGTTAATGATGCGGTATACCGAGTTCTCGTTGCCCGGAATGAGGCTCGAGGCGAGGATAACGGTATCGCCAGCGCCAACCTCAACCTGGTGTTCCTTGTTCACCATCCGGCTGAGCACGGCCATCGGCTCGCCCTGCGAACCGGTGGACATGTAGACGATGCGGTGATCCGGAATATCGCCGCTCTTCTTGAGATCTACGAGCACACCCTCGGGGACGTCGAGGAACCCGAGATCGGCAGCAATCTTCATGTTGCGAACCATCGAGCGGCCAAGCAACACGACCCGGCGGCCGTTCTTCGAGGCCGCATCGAGCACCTGCTGCACGCGGTGTACGTGGCTCGAGAAGCTCGCGACAACAACCTTGCCGCTCGCTTTCTCGATGACGCGCTCAAGCACCGGTCCGATGTCTTTTTCGAGGGCTGTAAAGCCAGGAACCTCGGCGTTCGTCGAGTCTGTCATGAAGAGGTCAACGCCCTCTTCGCCGAGACGAGCAAACGCGCGCAGGTCGGTGATGCGGCCGTCAAGCGGCAGCTGATCCATCTTGAAGTCGCCCGTGCCGATGACCATGCCGGCCTCAGTGCGGATCGCAACCGCGAGCGCGTCAGGGATCGAGTGGTTGACCGCAATGAACTCAAGGTCGAACGGCCCGAACTTCACGCGATCGTCCTCAGCCACAAGGTGGCTCTTCGGGCGAATCCGGTGCTCCTTCAGCTTCGCCTCAACGAACGCGAGGGTCAGCTTCGAGCCGACAAGGGGAATATCCTCGCGACGCTTGAGCAGGTATGGCACGCCACCGATGTGGTCCTCGTGGCCGTGCGTGAGCACGACAGCGACGATGTCCTGGAGGCGATCCTCAATCTGGGTGATGTCGGGAAGGATGAGGTCGACACCTGGCTGGTGCTCCTCAGGGAAGAGTACGCCACAGTCCACCACGAGCAACTTGCCGTTGATCTCGTAGACTGTCATGTTTCGGCCGACCTCGCCGAGGCCGCCGAGCGGCGTAATCCGTAGGGTGCCCTTTTTGAGCTTGGGCGGTGCGTAAGGGGGGTTGGGCACTGGGCCTCCTGTTATTAGCGGGTGGTGCCTGCAATCTTGGGCAGAGCACCGCCGGCAGCCGCGTTGCGGTCCGGCCTGAAGTTTGAAAAGTCGACGCCGGGCAGGTCGCGAACAAGTGACAACTCGTCCTCAATGAGCGCGGCCTCCCATTCCTCGGGCCCGACAAGCGGGAGCCGAACGCGGGGGCTCGAAATGCGGCCGAGGCCGTGAAGGATGTACTTTACTGCGACTGTACCGGGCACGTGCGTCATTGCGGCGCGAACGAGCGGTTCGAGCTGCTGATGCGCGGCACGGGCCGTGTGGAGGTCGCCAGCATTCACCGCGTCAACCATTACCCGGTACGGCGCCGCCGCAATGTTCGCGGTCACTCCGATGAGGCCAGTCGCCCCGATCGACAGGTGCGGGAGCACGTTCGGGTCATCGCCCGAGAAGTACATCAGGTCGGTCTGATTCAGCACGCGGCTGACCTCGCTGAGGTCGCCCTTTGCGTCCTTCACGGCGAGGATGTTTGGGTGCTTTGCGAGCCGCAAGATCGTCTCGTACTTGATCGGGATACCAGCGCGTCCCGGAATGTCGTACAGGATCACGGGCAGGTCGGTTGCGTCAGCGACCATGCGGAAGTGGGTGAGCAGACCAGCCTGCGTCGGCTTGTTGTAGTACGGGGTCACGATCATAACGCCATCGGCGCCGGCACGCTCACTCGCCTTGTACATCTCGATCGCGTGCGCGGTCTCGTTCGAGCCGCCGCCGGTGATGATCTTCGCTCGTCCGCTGCTGACCGACTTGGCCACCTCGACGAGCTTGAGCTTTTCTGGGTCCGTAAGAGTCGAGGTCTCGCCCGTGGTGCCGGTGACGACGATGCCGTCTGCGCCACTCACGATGCAATCTTCAATGTGCTGTTCGGTCGCAGCCCAATCAACCTCACCATCGGAATCGAAGGGGGTGATGAGAGCGACGAGCACCTGCCCGAAAGGATTCTCTACGTTTGCCACCTCACTAGGCTACCGGATCGGCCACCGCGATACCGCCAGCATTACTCAAAACTGCACCGCACGTCGCCGCGGCTGCCCGTACGCGCGACGAAACCGGGCTCGGCGAGGGAGCCCCACGCCGAGGAGATCCAGATCGATTACGCTGCGCGCCTACGCTCGTAACGTTCGAAGCGGTACCCGAGACCGCTCGCCGCGACGAGGGGCTCTCCCCCGTCGACGAGCGCCCAGTCGTCGCCGATCTCAGGTGCGAACGTGTCGGCGCCCTCCACATCCATGTCGATACGGGTGACAACGAGTTCGTGCGCAACAGGCATTGCGTCGCGGTACAGTTGGCCGCCGCCCATGATCCAGGCGCGGTCGCCACCGGCGAGGCGGATCGCTTGGTCAAGCGTCGTCGCGGTCTGCGCGCCGTCGATCACCAGATCAGGATCGCGCGACACCACGACATTCTCGCGCCCCGGCAGCGGACGGAAGCGCTCGGGCAGTGATTCCCATGTGCGCCGTCCCATGATGACGGGCGCGCCGAGCGTGATCCGCTTGAAGTGTGCAAGGTCCTCGGGAAGGTGCCACGGCATCGTGCCATCGCGGCCGATCGCACCGCCTCGGGCCTCAGCCCAAATCATTCCGAGCGTAGTCACACAGCCACCGGCGCCTTAATTCCCGGATGGTGCTGGTAGCCCACGACCTCAAAATCCTCGTACTCGTAGTCGAAGATCGAATCGCGGTCGGCGATCTTCATCTGCGGGTACGGGAACGGGTCGCGAGCCAGCTGCGTGGTCACCTGCTCAACATGGTTGTCGTAGATGTGGCAATCACCGCCAGTCCACACGAACTCACCCGGCTCAAGACCTGTCTGCTTCGCCACCATGAGCGTGAGCAGCGCATACGAGGCGATATTGAACGGAACCCCCAAGAACATGTCTGCCGAACGCTGATAAAGCTGGCATGACAGCTTGCCGTCAGCGACGTAGAACTGGAAGAACGCGTGGCACGGCGCGAGGGCCATATCGGGGATGTCAGCTACGTTCCACGCAGACACGATGAGACGCCTCGAGTCGGGGTTCGTGCGGATCTGCTCAATGATCTCGGAGATCTGGTCGATGTGCCCGCCGCCCGGGGTCGGCCAGGAGCGCCACTGCACACCGTAGACAGGCCCGAGCTCGCCTTGTTCGTCAGCCCACTCGTCCCAGATACTCACACCGTTCTCGGAGAGATAGCCGATGTTGCTGTCGCCCCGGAGAAACCACAAGAGCTCGATCGCGATCGACTTGAAGTGGACGCGCTTCGTCGTGATGAGCGGGAACGACTCTGACAAATCGAATCGGAGCTGCTTGCCGAACAGGCTTCGGGTGCCAGTGCCCGTGCGATCCGATTTCTGGGTGCCGTGCTCAAGCACTTCCCTGAGAAGGTCCTCGTACGGTGTCGGAATCACGGCTGCACTCATGCAATCAATCGTACAGCGCTTGCGTGTGGGCTGCCCGGGCTACGGTCGAACGCCGCACCTTGGATCTGCAGGACATCTGCCCTCCCAAAGCCCAGACTGCATAGCTACTGCAGATCCCAGGAATACGTGCCGAGGCTTCGGCGTTGCCAAGGTCGGGCCACAGGCCGCATCCGAACGCTACACCTGGAATCTGCAGAACATCTGCCCTCCCAAAGCCCAGACTGCATAGCTACTGCACATCCCAGGGATACGGGCCGAGGCCGGGCCGGGCACCAGTGCACCCCCGAATACACCTCAAGCCCGCGCCGAACCGGCGCGGGCTTGAGTCTCTAGACGAACTTAGCCGTCGAGGCCGTCGTCGAAGAGCTCCAGCGCGGACGTGTCGTTCGTCGCGTCAGTGGTGCTCAGCACCTGTCCCTTGAAGAACCGGGGCGAGACGCGCGACTGGATGATCATGAGCACGACGCCGATGCCGAGCATCACGATGCCGATCAGGCCGACGAGCCCGATGCCAGCGATGTTGCTGCCTGAGCCCGCTGCCGGGTCGAGGCTGTCGATGGTCGTCTGCACGAAGACCACGAGCAGCAGGAGTCCGCCGAGCCCTGGGAGGATCACCTTCGAGAACACCGATCCAAGTCCCTCGCGCGGCGCCTGCTTGCGGAAGTACCAGGTGCTCGCGAGCGCCGTAATGCCGTAGTAGAAGCAGACCATCATGCCGAGCGCAGTAATGGTGTCCCACAGCACGTCCTCGCTGATGAAGCGCATGATCGCGTAGAAGACCGACGCGACGATTGATGACAGGAAGAGCGCAACGTAGGGCGACTTGTGCTTCGGGTGGATCTTCTTGATCGATGCGGGGATCGCGCCGTAGTGCGACATGGCGAGGAGCGTACGTGCGGGCGAGATTGCTGTCGAGTTAATCGAGGCCATCGCCGAGACGAGGATCGCGAGCGACAGGAAGATCGCGGCGGGGCCCATCACCGGGTGTGCGAGCGCGGCGAAGACGTTCTCTGCAATGTCGGTGTTTCCGAGGCCCGTGGGGCCGTCACCGATACCGGCGTATGCGACTGTCGCTGCGGCAGTGCCGACGTACATGACAACGAGGATCAGCACGAGGATCATCGCGGCCTTACTCTCGGTCGACATGCGGCCCTTGGACTTCTTGGTCTCCTCGCCCATGGTGAGCACAGTGTCCCAGCCCCAGTAGACAAAGATTGAGACAGCGATGCCGGCGGCAAATGCGCTGAAGGATGAGACCTCGAGCGGGTTGAACCACGAGAGTTCGGGCAGCTTGCCCTCCGTGTTCGCGGGATCAGCGGCGCCAATGAACATGGCTGTCGCGAACCACAGCATGACCGCTACCTGGAAGAAAACGGTGATGTACTGGAAGATCTTCGTCGAGGTCATGCCCCGGTACGAGATGAACGTGGCGATCGCCATGAACCCGAGGCAGACTGCGATATTGATGAACTTGTTTTCCGACAAGAGCGCAATGTCTGGGTTGTCAACGATGATCGCGATTGATTGGAACAGGAATTCAACCGCGATGCCCGCGAGGTTCGAGAGCACGAGCACGGTGGCAGCAATGAGGCCCCAGCCGGCCATCCAGCCGATCCAGGGCCCGAATGCGCGGGTCGCCCACGTAAACGATGTACCCGAGTCTGGCATCGCAGTGTTCAGCGCGCGGTAACCGATTGCGACGAGCAGCATGGGCAGGAAGCCCATGAGGAAGATCGCGGGAGTCTGGTAACCGACCTCACTCGCTGCCGGGCCGATGGCCGATGTCAGCGTGTACGCGGGCGCACAGACCGAAAGACCGATGACGAGCGCGCCCATCACACCCACGGTGCCGGATTCGAGACCCTTTTTGCTGATACCCGAAACTGAATCGAGTGTTCGGGTAGCCGGGTCGGCGTCGCCGAGGTCGTATTTACTCATCGCGTTCTATCGTCCTCCATCGGATTTCAATGACCTGGTGCCTTGTGGGCAGGCCATCGTGTACGCGGAAGATTGTAAGCAGACTCGGGCGATATGCCCTAATTAACCGTCGATATTGAACGAAATCAGCCGCGCTTCAACGAAATCGCTTGTCGAATCGCACTTCTGGCGCGTTTTCGGTCGCCAGCCGCGTCGTATACGAGCCCGAGCCGCAGAAACTCCGGCCAGCCCGCGCCAGGCGCCTCCGCCGCCTCTCGGTACTTCGGGAATGCAGCGTCGGCGACCTGGCGCACCTCGGCGCGGGTCACCTCGACGTCGACCAACTCCTCCGGCAGCTCACCCGCCTCCGCGAGCGCATCAACGAGCTTCGTCGACGCGAATCCGAACATGATCTCCCGCACAAGCGCCCAGGCGCCGAGAATCGGGAACACGAGCAGTGCGACGCCCATCAGCACCGCAATCGCATCGCCCGTGCCCAAGAGCGCCAATGCCTTCAAACCGGCGAACGCAAAGTAGAGCACGAGGAGCGCGCTCATGAGCGAGACGCCAAGGATCGCGCGCGTGCGCGCGTTCACAGGCCAGCTCCGAGGCCGAGGACTCGGTTGAGCCCAACGGTGAGACCCTCCGCGTCGCGAACGGCCTCGAGCCCAGCCCGAATCCCGGCGACGTAGCTCTCGCCTGAGTAGGTATCGTGCTGCACGGTGAGCACTTCTCCGGCTCCCCCGAACCGAACTTCCTGCCGCGCAACGACGCCTGCGAGCCGCAGGCTGTGTACTGGAATTCCAGCGACGAGTTCCCCGCGTGCGCGCTGATCGGCAAATGGCGCGTCGATGGGCTCCCGGCCCGCGTGCTCTCGGGCCCCAGCCATGAGCTCGGCGGTGCGCACGGCCGTTCCCGACGGTGAGTCGATCTTCCCCTGGTGGTGGGCCTCAATGACCTCGATTGAATCGAAGTAGGGTGCTGCGATCTGCGCGAGCGCCGTCCCGAGCACTGAGCCAAGCGAGAAGTTCGGAACGACAATGACTCCGGCGCCGTCAACCTCGGCTACGAGCTCTTCGAGGTCGCTCAGCCGCTCGACCGACCACCCACTCGTCCCGATGAGAACCCGCTGTCCACGCCTGACCGCACGCTCGACGAGGGCAGGCGACGCCTCGGGCGTCGTGACGTCGACGAAGATCTGGGCATCAGCGCCCTCGTCGGCCCCGCTCCGGCTCGAGAGCCGAGCCGACAGCTCAAAGTCGGGGTGGTTCTCGACCACATCACAGATCAACGCACCGAGCCGCCCTGACGCCCCAGCAACCGCAACACTCGTCACACTCGCACTCATGTTTCGAGTCTAGCGAGGCGAGGCTGCGGTAGCCTCGATGTATGACTGCTGCTCAGCGCCCTCAGGCGACGCTCCGCACTCTCGACGAGATCAAGACATACCTCGCAGAGTCCCCGCAACCGATCTTCTATCTCAGCCGAAGCGCGACGAACCTCCTTGGCGTCGACCGTGCCGTGAAGGGTTTCAGCTACATCACGTTGAGCGACAGCTGGGACGGCAAGAATCCGCGATGCTTCTCCCCAAGCAACGTGCCGAAGCTCGAACCACGAGGCAACATCAACGTTGTGAACTGGCTGCTCCAGAACGACCAGGTTCAGGCGCACATCCGTACGCACACGCCGGCCGGCTTTACGCCCCAGATCGCGATCGCGATGTTTGATGAGGAATCAGAGCGACTGTGCGCTGAACTCGGGTACGAGCTCATCATGCCGTCGATCACGTTGCGAAAGTACCTTGACTCGAAGATCGTCACGACCGAGCTCGGAAATGAGGCCGAGACGTATAGCGTGCCGAACATCCTCACGACTGTCTCTGGTTGGGACGACCTCCGCGCGCAGGCTGAGAAGCACGACCTGGGCGAGAACCTCGTCATCCAGCTTCCCTACGGCGATTCCGGTCGCACGACGTACTTTGTCTCGTCGCGCGCCGACTTCGATCGGATCGCGAGCGAGATCTCCGGCGCTGGTGACTCAGCTCCGACAATCAAGGTCATGCGCTACATCAACCACCAGCCGCTCGCGACCGAGGCCGTGATCACGAGCGCCGGAACCGTCGTCGGCCCTGTCCTCCGTGAGATCACCGGGCACCCAGAGCTCACGCGCTACAAGGGCGGTTGGGCAGGCAGCGAGATGTATCCGTCACTTGTGAGCGACGAGACGCGCGCTCGGGTCTCGGACGTCGTTCAGCGCTTCTGCGACAGGCTGGCGCAGGAAGGCTACCGCGGCATTCTCGAAGTGAGCACGCTGCTTGATACCGATACTGGCGAGGTGTACCTCGGCGAGCTCAATCCGCGCATTAGCGGATCCTCTTCACATTCGAATCTGCAGGGCCTCTCGACTGCGCCAGGAAACGCCGAAACTCATCCGGCGCTGCCGTTGTTCGCGTTCCACGTGCTTGAGTATTCGGGGGCTGACTTCACGCTTGACCTCGACGCGATCCACGCTGAGAGCAGCGCGGCCGTCGCGGGCCAAACCTGGAGCACGCTCGTGATTCAGCACCAGCGCCCTCAAACAGAGCGCACGACTGTCGCCCCACGCACCGGCAGGTACAGGATCGGCGCTGGGGGCTCGCTCGAGTTCGTGTCTCCTGACATTGACTGGCAGGAGATCGACGAGCCAAACGAGGCCTTCTGGTTCCGCAGCAGCGGCCCGGGTGAGATCGTCTCGCAGGGCGTCGACATCGGCATGCTGATTACACGCCGCCGTTCGCAGGAGGACCACTACGCCCTCACCGAGGGCACGAAGGAGCTGATCCCTTCGATTCTCGGTAAGTACGAAGGCAAGAAGGTTCCGACGATCCAGCGCTATTGGCGTGCGGGTCTTCGCCGCCTCCGCGGCGAGTAGCCAGAACGAACGACTCCTCGGCGCCGGGGCCACCCCCAGGGGGTGTGGGGGCGGCGGAAAAGTGTACCGGGGCACCTGGGCCCGGGGCCCACAGCGACGACGGTGAGCGGCGCGTTTGCGAAGTGGGTGGCGACCGACTTAATTTGGTCTGCCGTGACCGTTTCGAACCGTTCGAGGGAAGTGTCGAGGTCGTAGAACTCGCCGGCGCCGAGCTCAGCGCGGGCAAGGCGCCCCATGCGGGTCTCGGTGTCTTCGAGCGCGAGCGCCGACGATCCAGCGATCTGCCCGAGCGACCGCTCAAACTCTTCCTCGGTGATGCCGTCTGCGGCGATCTTCGCGAGCTCCTGCTTACTGAGCTCGATCACCTGCGCGGTCTTTTCAGGCGCGCTGCCCGCAAAGATCCCGAACAGTCCGGCGTCTGAATAGCTCGCGCCGAACGAGTACGTTGTGTAGGCGAGTCCACGCTTCTCGCGAATCTCCTGGAACAGTCGGCTCGACATGCCCCCGCCAAGCACCGAGTTCATCATGCCGAAGGCGAACCGGCGCGGGTCTCCTGCCACAAAGCCTGGGGCGCCGAGCAGCAGGTTGATCTGTTCGCTCGGGCGCTCGACGGTCACGAACCCCTCCCCCGCCGCACGGGTATCGACGGGCTCAAGGCCGCCGCGCTCCCGGCGCTCGGGAACTCCGGCACTGTCGGTGTGCCAGCGCTCTTCGTGCGAGGCGTTCAGGGCGGCGAGCACCATCTCGACGAGCCTGTCGTGGTCTACCGCTCCGGCAGCAGTGACGACGAGGGTCGATGGGTCGTAACGGTCACGGTAGTGACGATCCACGTCGTCGCGATTGGCTGCCCGGATCGTGTCTGGGTTGCCGCCGATCGGGCGCCCAAGCGGGTGGTCTTTGAGTACTTCTTCGAAGAATCGCTCGCTCGCGACGTCGCCGAGATCGTCGGCGGCCATCGCGAGCTCCTCGAGGATCACGCCCCGCTCCATCTCGAATTCGTCGGCATCGAGGAGCGAGTTCGTGACCATGTCGGCGAGCGAGCCGACGGCGTGCTCAAAGTCGGCGTCGCGCACCTTCGCGTAATAGCATGTGTATTCCTTGGCGGTGAGCGCGTTGTGCTCGGCACCGATGCGATCGAAGCTCGTGGCGATCTGGTAGGCGTCCTGAGTCGGCGTGCCCTTGAAGAGCAGGTGCTCAAGGAAGTGGGTCGACCCCAGGCTGCCGGGTGCGTCTGTTCGCTCGGCTTGTTCGTCGCGTGAGCCGACTCCGATCCAGAATCCAACTGTCGCTGAGCGCGCTGCCGGCATGTGTTCGGTCAGGATCCGCAGCCCGCTTGGATGCACCGTGCGTCGGATCGTTCCGCCGCCCAGCTCAACTGAGAGTTCGGGTAGGTCGAGAGGAAACAGAATGGGTTCGCGCATCACACCAGACTAGTCCGCCGCGCCGGTGAATCTGGTCAGTAAGGCGCGGCGTCACGCGGAACGCTGGCGCACGCCGAGCAGCATCAGTTCCCCGAGGCCAACTCATCGACCGTGCCAGCGCGCTTTGCGGCTTCGACGAGTCGCAGCATCGACTCGTGGATTCCGGTGAGCTCCTCGACAGTCATCCCGAGGCGGCGTGCCATCTCCGCAGGGACTGCAGTGGCCCGTTCACGCAGCGCCTCCCCCACGTCAGTAAGGGTGATCTCAAGCTTGCGCTCGTCGCTCGTGCTGCGCACGCGGGCGACGAACCCCTCGCGCTCGAGACGTTTGACGAGTGGTGACAGCGTCGATGGCTCTTGACTCAGCAGTTGCGCGAGTCCGTTGAGCGAGAGCTGCTTATGTTCCCAGAGCGCGAGCATGACGAGGTACTGCGGGTGCGTGATGCCGAGCGGGTCAAGAACGGGCTTGTACGCACCAATCACACTTCGCGATGCGACAGAGAGTGCGAAGCACACCTGACGCTCCAGTAGCAGCGGGTCCACGTCATTCATGTTCTCATTGTCGCGCATTTCCCTGGGCTCGCCTATACTTAATTCGCATCGCATTCATTAGCGCACAAATCATTAGTGAGGTAAGTTATGTCTCTCGGCGAATCCGCCCCCGAGAAGCCGGCACAGGAACGTCTGTTCGAGCCGAGCCCGACGCCCCGCATGCCCTTCTCTGAAGTGCTGCTCGTCGTGCTCGCCATGGTGCTCGTCTTCGGCGGGTTCTACATGATGGCCCTCGCGTTCAGCATGCACGAGTGGGCGTTCTGGCTGTTCGGCGGCGGCATCGTCGTCGACGCAATCGGGTTCTGGATCGCGTTCGGGCTCATCCCCAGCCGCGACAAGTAGCAACACCCCGGCGCCGCAACCCCTTGTGGCGCCTCCCAACAACAGCACGGCGCCCGCCGCTTCCCTCTCGGGAGCGACGGGCGCCATGCTCGTGTAGCGAGAACTACTCGGCGTCAGCCTCAGCTGCTGCCTCAGCAGGAGCGTCAGCGGCTGCCTCCTCGATGACGGGCTCGAGCGAGAGCTTGCCGCGATCGTCGACCTTCGTGATCTTCACGAGGATCTTCTGACCGATCGAGAGCACCTCGTCGACCGACTCGATGCGCTTGCCGCCGACGAGCTTGCGCACCTCGGAGATGTGCAGCAGGCCGTCCTTGCCCGGGAGCAGGGAGACGAACGCGCCGAAAGCTGCGTTCTTCACGACAGTACCGAGGTACTGTTCGCCAACCTCAGGGTTCTGGGGGTTCGCGATCGCATTCACCTGCAGGCGAGCAGCCTCGGCCGACGGGCCATCGACTGCGCCGATGTAGACGGTGCCGTCGTCATCGATCGAGATGTCGGCGCCGGTCTCGTCCTGGATGCCGTTGATCGTCTTGCCCTTGGGCCCGATGAGCTCACCGATCTTGTCGACCGGGATCTGCACGCTGATGACGCGAGGCGCGGTGGGCGCCATCTCGTCAGGAGTGTCGATCGCCTGATCCATGACGTCGAGGATCGCGGTACGTGCTTCCTTCGCCTGCGCAAGAGCGCCGACAAGAACGTCCGACGGGATTCCGTCGAGCTTCGTGTCGAGCTGCAGCGCGGTGATGAACTCCGAGGTGCCTGCGACCTTGAAGTCCATGTCGCCGAGCGCGTCCTCAGCACCGAGAATGTCGGTGAGGGTCGCGTACTGCGTCTCGCCGTTCACGGTGTCGGACACGAGGCCCATCGCGATGCCCGCGACGGCCGCGCGGAGCGGCACGCCAGCGTTGAGCAGCGACAGGGTCGATGCGCAGACCGAACCCATCGAGGTCGAGCCATTCGAACCGAGCGCCTCGGATACCTGGCGGATCGCGTAGGGGAACTCATCGCGTGCGGGCAGCACGGGAACGAGCGCACGCTCAGCAAGGAAGCCGTGGCCGATCTCGCGCCGCTTCGGGCTGCCAACGCGGCCGGTCTCACCGGTCGAGTACGGCGGGAAGTTGTAGTGGTGCATGTAGCGCTTCGACGTGATGGGCGAGAGCGAGTCGATCTGCTGCTCCATCTTGAGCATGTTCAGCGTGGTGACGCCCATGATCTGGGTCTCGCCGCGCTGGAAGATCGCCGAGCCGTGCACGCGCGGGATGACCTGCACCTCTGCGTCGAGCGCGCGGATGTCGCGAAGTCCACGGCCGTCGATGCGAGCACCGTCGGTAAGGATCCGGCCGCGAACGATCTTCTTCGTGACCGACTTGTAGGCGGCCGATACCTGGCCGTCTGCCTCGGCAGGGAGCTCCCCTGCCTCGACCTTGGCCGCGATCTGCTCCTTGACCCGCGCCTTCAGCGCGTCGTCGGCGTCCTGGCGCTCCTGCTTGTCAGCGATCTGGTAGATGCCAGCGAGCTCGGTCTCAGCGAGTGCCGCGACCGCTGCGTAAACCTCGTCGGTGTACGGCAGGAAGACCGGGTACTCCTGGACTTCCTTGGCCGACTGCGCGGCGAGCTGCTCCTGCGCCTTGACGAGCTGGGTGAGGAACGGCTTTGCCGCCTCGAGGCCCTGCGCGACGATCGCCTCGTCCGGGCGGGTTGCGCCGCCCTTGATGAGGTTCCAGGAATCCTCGGTCGCTTCAGCCTCGACCATCATGATCGCTACGTCCTCGGTGCCGTCAGCCTTGGTGACAACGCGGCCGGCGACCATGAGGTCGAAAACGGCGTCCTTCAGCTGCTCGACGTTCGGGAACGCGACCCACTGGTCACCAATGAGCGCGAGGCGGACGCCCGCAATCGGGCCCGAGAACGGCAGGCCCGAGATCTGGGTCGACATCGACGCGGCGTTGATCGCGAGCGCGTCGTAGAACTCGCCCGGTGCGATCGACAGCACGGTCACGACGATCTGCACCTCGTTGCGGAGGCCGTCAACGAACGACGGGCGCAGCGGGCGGTCGATGAGACGGCAGACGAGGATCGCCTCGGTCGAGGGACGGCCCTCGCGACGGAAGAACGAGCCGGGGATCTTGCCTGCAGCGTACGAGCGCTCCTCGACGTCCACGGTGAGCGGGAAGAAGTCGAAGTGATCCTTCGGCTGCTTCGAGGCGCTCGTTGCCGAGAGGAGCATTGTCTCCTCGTCGAGGTACGCGGCGACCGCGCCCTGCGCCTGCTGTGCGAGGCGGCCTGCCTCGAAGCGGATGGTGCGCTTGCCGAACTTACCGTTGTCGAGAACGGCCTCGGCGAACTTGATTTCAGGACCCTCCACGGGTACTCCTTACATACGTGAGCACGCGGGGGCAGTCCGGAAGCGCTGCTGCGCTAACGCGGTGCGATCCGGAGCTGATGTTCAGTAGACGACCGCCCTGGAGTTTACTCAGAGAGATCCACCACCGAAGACCAGCCCACCACCGACGGGCTCGATTCAACATTGACGCGGGGTGATACCCGCATGGCCAGGATAGCATCGGCCCCCTCAGAACGGGCGGAGGATCCCTCGCCGATACACTCGCCGTATGCCTCGATCACGTACTCGGTTCCGGGCGCTCATGCTCCCCCTCTGCGTCGCGGTTCCGGTCGGCGTCGCCATCGTGCTCAACGCGATCGTCCGCCCATGGCTCGCCGAGTCTCTTGACGGAGCGCGCCGAACGAGCTTCACGAACGCCAAGAGCGCAGACGGCTGGTGGGAGTTTTCCGATCCGGTTCGCGCCGCGCATCCGGCCGCAACGAGCTTCCTCGAGACGTCCGATGGCGCGATCGCGATAGCTGGGATTGCGGTGGCAGCACTCGCATGTGGGGCACTGCTCGCGGGCGACGGTCTCCGAAGATCAGAGGAACGCAAAAGGGGCTAGACCGCAATCATTCGGCCTAGCCCCGCAGCAGGATTGGGTTACGCGTCGACGACGATAGCGCGCGCCGCCTCCGCACCGATCGACTCGGCGAGCGAATCGACGAGATCCTCAGCGAGCGGCGAATCGATCGTCAGCACCGAGAGCGCCATGCCGCGCTTCTCGTCGCGCGCGATCTGCATGCTCGCGATATTGATGCCCGCGTCACCGAGCTTCCCGCCGAGCGTCGCGACGATGCCAGGGCGGTCTGTGTAGCTGAGCACGAGCAGGTGCTCAGTGAGCGGCAGCTCGACGTCGTAGCCGTTCACCTCGATCAGCTTCTCAATCTGCTTCGGGCCAGTGAGCGTGCCCGAGACCGACAGCTGAGTGCCGTCAGTGAGCGAACCACGAATCGTGATGATGTTGCGGAAACTCTCGGCAACTGCATCGGTCGAGAAACGGACCTCGACATTGCGCTGCTCCGCGAGGAGTGGGGCATTCACGTATGACACCGGGTCCGAGACAATCTTCGAAAAGATGCCCTTGAGCGCCGCCAGGCGGAGCGCCTCAACGCGGTGCTCGGCGAGCTCGCCGTGCACTTCGATGTCGATCGACGCGAGCGCGCCTGCAGCGAGGCCTGCAAACACCTGGCCGAGCTTCTCGGTGAGCGGCAGGCCCGGGCGGACGTATTCGTCGATGCCAGCGCCGGCAACGTTGACAGCGTCGGGTACGAGGTCGCCAGCGAGCGCAAGGCGCACGGACTTCGCAACCGCGACGCCAGCCTTCTCCTGCGCCTCAGCAGTCGAAGCGCCGAGGTGCGGGGTGACGTTTACGTTCGGCAGGCCGGTGAGCGAGTTATCGGCGGGCGGCTCCTGCACGAACACGTCAAGCGCGGCGCCAGCAATCTCGCCTGCGGCGAGCGCTTCAGCGAGCGCGGCCTCATCGATCAGCCCGCCGCGAGCGACGTTCACCACGTACGCGGTCGACTTCATTGCCTTCAGCTGCTCTGCACCGATCATGCCGAGCGTCTCGGGCGTGCGGGGCATGTGGATTGTGAGGAAGTCCGAGCGCTCCACGAGCTCCTCGAGCGACACGAGCTGGACTCCGAGCTGCTGGGCGCGTGGGGCAGTCACGTACGGGTCGAACGCGATGAGCTCAACACCGAAGGGGCGCAGCCGCTCGGCGACGAGCGCACCAATCCGGCCGAGACCAATAATGCCGATCGTCTTCTCGTAGAGTTCGGTACCCGTGTACGAGGAACGCTTCCACTCACCCGCAGACAGCGAGCCGTGGGCCCGAGGCAGGTGGCGCGCGAGGCCGAGAATATGCGCGACAGTCAGCTCAGCCGCGCTAATGATGTTCGACGTCGGCGCGTTCACGACCATGACGCCAGCCTGCGTCGCAGCCTTGATGTCGACGTTGTCGAGACCCACGCCCGCGCGGGCGATGACCTTGAGGTTCGGCCCCCAAGCGATCGCCTCGCTATCGAGCTGCGTGGCCGATCGCACGAGCACAGCGTCGGCGGTTGCGAGCGCCGATCGGAGTGCGTCGCGGTCGGTACCGTCGACGTTCTGCACGTCAAAGTCGGGGCCGAGCGCGGCGATAGTGGCGGACGAAAGTTCTTCGGCGATCAGCACGACCGGCTTTGTCACGAGTGGTTCCTTCGGCATAGTTGAAGCGTCACATGTTGAGGCGCAGGAGCGCGGATCCCCAGTCTACTGCTCGAATATGCGCGCGCTTTCACGCGTGACGCAGCGTGACTGCCCGTTCAGGCCTCTCGCCGGTGAAGTTGCGTGCGATTTCTCGGCGCGATGGCGCCGCTGCCACCTACGATGGTGTCGTGTCCCTCAGCCTTCGCAAGCTTCTCCAGAACCCGTCGCTCCACCTCAACCTGATCGTTGGCGGCGAGGAGGGCACGACCGATGAGCAAGCGCTCGACCGCGACTTCGAGTGGCTGCATGCCACGGACATGGTCGACCCGACGCCGTTCCTCGGCCCTGCTGAGGTGATTCTCACCCTCGGCTGGCAGTTTCCAGTCACTGAGGCCGCCGATCCCGCCATCCCAGAGGTCCGCGTCTCCCCAGCTCGCCTTGAGCGCGTGTACGAGGACTACGTTGCGCTCGTCGCCGCGCACGGTGTGATCGGAATCGGGTTTGGCAGCGACGTGCTGCACCGCGGGGTGCCTCACCCGCTCGCCCAAGCGTGTAGGCGCCATGGCCTCATCCTGTTCGAAGTGCCATACGAGATCTCATTCATGGACATCCTGCAGGAGGCGTCCCGAGTATTGCAGCGCGACCAGACCGAGCGGTACGGGCGCTCGCTGCGGGCGCAGAAAGCGATCGCGAATGCCGCGACGCGGCGCGACGGACTCAGCGCGACGCTGCGGGAGACCGCACGGCAGCTCGGCTGTGGTGTTGCCCTGTATGACCCGCTCGGTCACCCCGTGATCGTGATTGACGCGCCAGACGGGAGACGCCTCTCTGAGCCAAAGCTCACCGCGATTGTGCAAGAAACGCTCGCGGGCGGCCAGCGGTTCCGTTCAGCACAGGTCACCGCCGACGTCGAAGCGATCCTCCAGTTGCTCGGGGAGCCAGGCGAGCCGAGCGGGATGCTCGTGTTGACGCTAAGCCAGGCGTTCGATGACGTCTCGCGCAACGTGCTGTCGAGCGTGCTTGCGCTCGTGAGTGTCTCGCTCGAGCAGAACCAGGCGCTTGAGCGGCTACACTCGACGCTGCGCGACGCACTCCTGCAGCTCGTGCTGTCTGGAAATGTTGGCGTGACCTCCCACATCGTCGAGAGCGTGTGGCGACCGCTCCCCCAGGTACCGCTTGTGACGATCGTTGGGGTGCCGCGCGACGTCGAGACGGTTCGGGTGCTGCCTGCACTGGAGGCGCTGCAGCTTCAAGAGGACCTCGGAATCTTCTTTGCGGAGTATCGTGGCGACCTCGCAGTTCTCGCACACGAGCGCGACGCCGATAGGGTCATCGCTCATCTTGAGACGTTCCCGCTCACGCTCGGTAGATCACGCTGCGACCGCTGGGAAGGGCTCGCACTGGCCCTGGACGAGGCGAAGAAGGCGGCGGAGTTCGGCCTCCGGCGTGAGGCCGCGACCGTCACCGCCTTCCCCGACATTTGGCGAGAGGGCGTGTCGGACCTCATCGACTCCTCGGAGGCCGCTCACGTCGCACGCAGATTGCTTGGCCCAGTGACCGCCTACGACGTCGAGCACGGCGCCGAACTACTCACGACGCTGCGTGTGTGGCTCAGCCACCACGGCCGGCCGTTGCCAGCTGCGCGAGACCTCGGCATCCACAGGCACACTCTTGGGGCGAGGTTGCAGCAGATTTCGGTGCTGACCGGCACAGACCTTGAGGATTTCCAGGCGCGTGCGGAGCTCGCGCTCGCGCTGAGATATCTGCAGACTTAAGGCCTCGCCGACAAAATGTCGATGATAACACAGCCTTTTCGACAATTAGCCAAGCGCCACGTATCCGCCCATCCGACAAACCGGCGGCGCCGCGCCGATATCTGTACAAATTGTCGAATGCGCCAACGCTCTGGATTCCGCATGCTTGAGTGTGGCCCCACCGGCCCCCACCGCAAAGGAGCGATGTATGACAAAACTCAAGCGAAGTCTCGGCTTCGGCGCCGCCTACGCGGCTTCAACAGGACTCGTGGTCTCGGGAACCGCGATGGTTTCCCTCGGCAACGGGTTTGGCACTGGCGGACTCGCGTTCGCGCTTCCAGCGTTCATTGGCCTCATCATCATCACGATGGTCGCGATCTCGTACGGCGAGCTCGCGTCGATGCTGCCAGGCGGCGGAATGGTCGGCGAGTACACCCTCCCCGCGCTCGGCAGACTCCCAGCGATCCTCGCGGTGCTCGGTGGCTACCTCGTGCTCGTCTCGGCAGACGGCGGCACCCAGCTGATGGTCGCCGGCGACTCATTCGAAAGCCTCACGGGCTTCCCTGCCGCGGCGTTCTCGTTCATCCTGCTCGCGATCCTGCTCGTCTTGAACATCGCGGGCGTCGACATCTTCGCCCGCGTGCAAATCCCGGTCGTGTTCGGCCTCATGGGCATCCTCGCCATCATGGGCCTGGCCGGAGTCTTCGGCTTCACCAGCCAGACGCCCGTCGACAACCCGGCACTCAACACTGACTGGGGCACCCTCGCGTCAATGGGCGCCGTCGCGATCTGGCTCTACATCGGCATGGAGTTCGTTGCTCCCCTCGCCGAAGAGGTCAAGAAGCCGTGGAAGACGATCCCGGCCGCGATGATCGTCGGTGTCTGCACGATCTTTGTCGTCGACGTGCTGTTCGGCTGGGGCGCGACCCGCTTCGCCGACCTTGGCGAGATGGCGAGCTCCTCGATCCCGCACGTCGTCGGCGCGACAGCAATCTTTGGCGCCGCCGGCGGCGTCATCATGACCGTCGTCACGATCCTCGCGTCGTTCTCGACCGGCAACTCATACCTCGCGGCGATCCCGCGGATGCTCTACGGCCTCGCAAACGAGGGCCTCCTGCCGAAGTGGCTCGCAAAGGTCAGCCGCCGCACTCGCGTACCGTGGGCAGGCATGCTCGTGACAGCCGCGTGCATGGCCTCGGTGCTGCTCTACTCGACTTTCGCCGAGGGCGGCATCGAACTGATCTTGAACCTCATCAGCATCGCATGTACGACCTGGCTGTTCAGCTACATCATCGCCCAGATCGACGTCATCGTGCTTCGCAAGCGCTACCCGAACGCGCGCCGTCCGTTCAAGACGCCGTTCTACCCGCTGCCCCAGATTCTCGGCATTGCGTCGTGCGTCTACCTCATCGTGTTCATCGTCCCCGAGATGAGCCAGCGCATCGTCATCTGGTCGAGCGCTGCAATCATCCTCGGCGCGATCGCACTGTTCGGCGTGATCTGGCTGAAGCGCAACCGACTCCCGCTCTTCACCCCGACAGACCTCACGCACACACAGAACAACATCGTCGTGCGTTCTGAGAGTCTGGGCGATGACGAGCTCGGCTCGCCGCTCGCGGCTCCGTCGGTCCTGCAGCGCGAGACAGACGGCGAAGTTCGATGACACACGCACGCGTGCGCAAGCACCCGCTCGCGGGTTCGGGACCGATCGTCGATCGTGCCCGCGCCGCGCTACTGCGAACCGCTACCGAATTTGGCGAGGTCGTGGCGAGCGACATGACCTCGGTCACGGCACGCACCCGGGACGGCATCGACGTCACCCTGAGCTACGAGGGCGGCAACTTCGTGTTCTCGCGGGTCTACAACCTCACGCTCTCGGTCGCCCTTCCGGCCGAGTCCGACGTGCCGACCGGGCTGAAGCTCTCGCACCGCGCCCGCAGCGGCCCGCAGTTCGTGCGGGCGGGCTCTGGGGCTGGCGGCGCGGGACTCCCCGCGGCTCGCCCCGCTGCAGCCAGTTCCTCTGGCGGTGGCGGGGCGCTCGCCGCGCTCCACCGTTCCGTGGGCGACTTGCTGCGCGGCGTAGACCTTGTCACCGCAACAGTGTCGGGCCCGCGCACCTCGCGTACGCTCACGCTCACCCCGATGGGCGGATCTTACGTGTGGGTGCTCATCCCGCCCGTGTTCAAAGCCACAGCGTTCCCCGCTGGCGAGCCCGAGCGGCTACTCGAGATCGTCCGCGCGCTCCGCACCTGGTCCCCACTCTCAGTTTGACTCATTCGAAAGGATCATCATGATCACCATGAACGCGGCCGTCTTCGTCGGCCCGAACGAACCCCTCGAGCTCCGCGAACTCACGATCTCGTCTGAGCCGGGACCCCAGGAGGTACTCGTTCGTCTTGTCGCTTCTGGCGTCTGCCATTCCGACCTACACGCGCTCGACGGCGATTGGGAGACCCCTGCCCCACTCGTGCTCGGTCACGAGGGTGCCGGTGTCGTCGTCGCCGTCGGCTCCGAGGTGACGGGACTCGAGGCCGACGACCACGTGATCCTCTCGTGGACGCCCTCATGCCAGAAGTGCGAGTTCTGCGTTGCGGGACGCCCCGTGCTCTGCCAACTGGCGAACGAGACCGCATACCAGCATGTCTTCTTCGACGGAAAGCCGCGCCTGCGCGACGGAGATGAAGACGTGCGAAGCTTCCTCGCAGTCGGCTCGTTCGGCGAGTACGCCATGGTTCCGGCCTCGGCCGCGATCAAGATTCGGCGCGACGCCCCGCTCGCGCAGGCAGCCCTCGTTGGGTGCGCAGTGACAACCGGCATCGGCGCTGTCACAAACACCGCGGGGGTTGAGCCGGGCAGCACCGTGCTCGTTGTCGGCTGCGGCGGCGTCGGCCTGAACGTCGTGCAGGGTGCGCGCCTCGCCGGCGCAAAGCAGATCATCGTCGCAGATGTGAGCGCCGAGAAGCTCGAACTTGGTCGAACCTTCGGCGCGACTCACACAATCAACAGCCGCGAAGTTGACCTCGTCGAGACAGTCATGGCGCTCACCGATGGACGAGGCGTCGACTACGCGTTCGAAGCAATCGGGCTGCCCTTCACGATCGAGGCATGCTACGAGGCGATCCGGCGCGGTGGCACTGCCGTTGTGGTCGGCCAGGTCGCAGATGGCGTGAAGATCTCGATCGACCCGTTTGTCATGAGCGACCAAGAGAAGCGCCTCATCGGCTCGAACTACGGATCGAGCCGGCAGTCGATCGATTTCCCGAAGATCATCGATCTCTACATGGAGGGCCGTGTTGACCTCGACTCCATGGTGACCGACCGAATCCCCCTCAGCGGCGTGAACGAGGCGTTCGCGGAGATGCGCAAGGGGCGCGGCATTCGCACTGTCATCGAGTACGGCGACTAACAGCCTCCTGCCGGCCTGGCTCGGCCGGCCTCGCCCGGGCCCGGCCCCGACCCCGACCTCGACCCCGGCCTCAACCCCGACCGAGACCGCACGCACCCTCCGAGACCGCCTGTTTCTTACGTGAAAGACAGGCGGTGTCGGAGGGTGCGTGCGGTTTCAGCGGGCTCGGCGGGCTCGGCGGGCTCGGCGGGCTCGGAGGGTCGGCGAGCCTGTGGCACAGCAGCTACGAGATGAGGTGCATGATCTCGAGCTGCACCGCTGCGGCGACGCAAAGCCCTGTCGCGAGGAGCAATACTCGCACCCAAGCCGTGCGTCCCCTGGCAACGAGGAGCGAGACGAGCAGCGCACCAATTGGCACGAAGATCGCGAGCCCAAGCAGCGTCCAGGGCAGCGGCCCGAGAGCTTCGCCGAGGAAGGTCGACATCCCCATGAGGTTTCCGATGCCGGCGACAACGGCGTACGCGTACAGCGCGACGATCACCACAGCGGCGCCCCACGCTGAGATCAACTTCACGTTCACAGTGCAGCTCCGCTCAGAAACACCATTGGCAGGGGGAAGGTAACAATGAGCCCGACAACAAGCGCGAACACGAGCTTTCGCGTGTGCGCGCGTGCTAGCACGAGTGCCGAAATGAACCAGAAGACGGGTGCGAGAGGGGCGATCCAGAAGACGATCTGCTGGAGCACACCACCGATCGAGCCGCTCCCCGCAGCAGCCGCAGCGTTGACGTCAGCGTAATACTGCGCCCAGCTCATCCATACCCAGGCGTAGAGCATGAACAAGCCGCCTGAGAGCCCGAGCAGCACGACCGTCAGATTGCTCATCTGCTGTGGCTGCGCTTCTCGCTCGCCAGCGCCTGCCTCATCGGCGGACTCAGCAGCGGCCTCCGCGGTTGCTCCCACAGGGGTTGCCGCTACTGCCGGGTCTTCGATAGTCGGGGTGGCCTCCACGGTCCACCCACTGTGCAGGGCGCTCTCACGCTCATCGCCACTTCCCGTTCGCATGCTCACAATGCTATCGAGCTTCCGCGCGAGGGTTCTGAGAATGCGATCCCGAGCGTTCCCCTTCGGCTCCGCCCCGCACCGCCCCTCCCGCTGCTGTGTAGTGCCATTAACTTTGCGACGTAAATCCGTTGCAGATTCGTCACCGGAGAACCGCTATCGCCGGGCTACACTTAAAGCGACTTCATAGAAATGTCGACAAAGGAATAGCACCACCGTGGTTGAACCCAAAAAGAATGAGTCCGGCAAGGCCGCGGCATCAGCAGAGTCCGCAGCCGACGCGTCATGGACGCCGACCGCAACAGCAAAGTCGAAGGCGACGAAGTTCAGGTGGATCGCAGCGATCCTCTGGGCAGTCGCTATCGCGCTTGAGGCGGTCTCGATCTTCTGGCTGCTTCGCCAGCGGGAGTTCGTTGGCGAAGACGGCACCCTTGTCCGCAACCAAGACACGGGCCTCATCGAGCAGCAGAACGCGACCGCCGTGTTCCCGCAGTGGGCGTTCGTTACCCTCATCATCGCCCTCGTCGTGATTGCTGCACTCGCGATCACTGGCTCGATGCTGTGGAAGAAGGCGAACCGTCTCGACCCCGCGCGTCAGTCCGAGACCGTGAAGTTCTTCGTGCAGAACCAGCTCGGTGCGATCATCGCGATCATCGCGTTCCTTCCGCTCATCGTGCTGATTTTCACGAACAAAGACATGGATGGCAAGCAGAAGGGCATCGCAGGCGCTATCGGTATCGTTCTCGCTCTCGCCGCGACCGCCCTCGGCATCGATTACAACCCGGCGTCCGTCGAAAAGTACACGGCAGACCAGTCCACGGTCATCCAGCTGCTCGGCCAGGACGAGGTCGTCTGGGTCGACGGCGGCACGGTCTACCACGTATGCGAGAACGTCTCAGATATTCAGACGGGCTCTGACAAGCGCGTCGGCACGACTGCTGAGGCTGTCGAGGCAGGCAAGCAGCGCCTCACGCTGAAGTTCGCGAGCGAGCTACAGAAGTGCGGCCTGAACGTTCCCGAGAACGCGTCCGAGATCGAGGCCGCGCTCAAGGAGATTCAGGGCGGCGCGACCGACGTCACGCTTCCGGCTCCAGAGTGGGCGAACCCGAGCGACGCTCCGATCGTCATCGAGAACGCTCCCGCAGCGTAGGTTCGAACACGTTGACGCCGCGTGGCCCCGGGGATTCCCGGGGCCACGCGGCGTTTTAGGATGGATAGATGAGTGCCCACCGTTTCGACCTCTCCGCGATCGGAGCGGGCCTGCCTGTCGCACGCGCTGAAGCAGAAATTGAAGCGGCGATTGCCACAGGTGCTGCAGTGATCACCGCACCACCGGGCACCGGCAAGACGACGTTCGTCCCTGCGCTCACAGCAAACTTCGTCACGAGGCTCGCCCGCGCCTCAGCTGGCTCACAGACGACGCTCCTCAGCCAGCCTCGCCGCGTTGCGGTCCGCGCTGCGGCGAGGCGTCTCGCCAGTCTCGATGGGAGCCAGATCGGCGGCCCAGTTGGGTTCACCGTGCGCGGCGAACGCAGCGTGGGGCCCGACACGGTGCTGGAGGCGCTCACTCCGGGCGTGCTGCTCAGGCGCCTACTGTCAGACCCTTCGCTCGAGGGCGTCGGCGCGGTGATCTTGGACGAGATTCACGAACGTTCAGTTGACAGCGACATCCTGCTCGGGATGCTCGCCGAGGTTCGCGAGCTCCGACCCGACCTCACAGTCGTCGCAATGTCGGCTACCCTCGACTCAGCCGCGACCTCCGAGTTGCTCGACGCCAAGGTTGTCGACGTGCCGTCGCCGCTGCACCCGCTATCCATTGAGTACGCCCCGGCACCGGGCCAGCGCCTCGACGACCGTGGTGTGAGTCGCGATTTCCTTGCGCACGTCGCCGAGCTCGCTGTCACGGAACAGGCCGCCTCCGGCAGCGACGCACTCGTGTTCCTCCCCGGCGCACGCGAGGTCGACGAGGTCGCACGGATCGCCCGCGACCTCGTGAGCCAGAACGGGGCCTCCCCCGTCGATATCCTCCCGCTACACGGTAGGCTCTCCTCACGCGAGCAGGATCGCGCGGTCTCAGGACGCCACGCGCACGACGCCCCGCGGATCATCGTGAGCACCGCGCTCGCTGAGAGCTCGCTCACCGTTCCCGGAGTCAGACTTGTCATTGATGCTGGGCTCTCTCGCGAGGCACGGCGAGACCAGGCGCGAGACATGACTGGCCTCGTGACCGTTAGCGCGTCGCGCGCGAGCGCCGAGCAGCGTGCTGGCCGCGCCGCCCGTGAGGGGGCCGGCCGAGCTATCCGCGCATTCTCGGAGACCGATTTCGCGCGGATGCCCGCCACTCTCACACCCGAGATCCTCTCGGCAGACCTCACCGATGCCGCGCTGCTGCTCGCTGCTTGGGGCACGCCTGGGGCTGCGGGGCTGCGCCTCGCTACGCCTGCGCCACCCGCAGCGCTCGCCAGGGCACTTGCAACCCTTCGATCCCTCGAGCTCACTGACGCGAACGACAGAGTGACAGCGCTCGGAAGTCGGGTTGCGGGCCTCCCCTTCGGGGTCCGCGAGGCACGCGCACTGCTCCAGGGGGTGCGCGACTCCGGCGATCCTGATCGGGTCGGCGAGATTGTCGCCGCGTTCTCCGGGGACTACCGGGCGAGCGACGCCGATCTCGCGACGCTGCTCCGCGCGCTCCGGACCGGACGGCAGCCGGGCGCGGACCGCTGGCGCGGGGAGGCGAAGCGACTCGCAAAGATCGCGAGCGATGAGCTGCGGGGAGCCCCGGAGACGCACGGCGACGCAGCGCGCGACAGCTCGAGCGGCGGGCGCGTCACAGCTCTCGCCCGCCCCGAGTGGATCGCTAGGCGGACCGCCGGGCATTCCCGAAGCTACCTGTTCGCGAGTGGTACCCGTGCAGCGCTCCCCGAAGGCAGCCCACTCGCAGCGTCGGAGTGGATAGCTGTCCGCGAGGTCCAGCGCGCCGAGGGCCGCGCCGCAGACGGCACCGGGGCGGTCATCCGGCTCGCCGCAAGCATAACCGCCGAGGACGCAGTGGAGATCGGTGGATCGCTCCGGTCACGCTCACGCATCGCCAAGATCGACAGCGGAAAAGTGCGGGTGCGCGAAGAGGATCACCTTGGAGCAATCTTGCTCTCCTCCAGCCCAGCCGCGCCGCGCCCGGACGACGCAGGCCCGGCGTTCGCTGCGCACCTGCGGGAGACGGGCCTCACCGCGCTCAACTGGACGACTGCGGCCGGGATCCTACGGGCAAGGCTCGCGCTCCTGCATCGCGAGCTTCACGACCCCTGGCCCGACGTCTCGGACCTGGCGCTTCTTGACACCATCCCTGAATGGCTCGGCCCCGACCTCTCCGGGATGAACCCAAAGGCCTCCCTCGCAGCCCTCGATGTGACGAGCGCACTGCGCAGGCTCCTCCCCTGGCCAGAAGCAGCGAGACTCGACGACCTCGTGCCCGAGCGGCTGCCCGTGCCGTCGGGCTCGACCGTCGCCATCGACTACGCGCCGGCGCTCGATGCAGGCGGGCGCCCCATCGTCGCAGTGAAGCTACAGGAGGTGTTCGGGCTGGCCGAGACGCCGAGGCTCGTGAGCGGCAGGGTTCCGGTGCTATTCCACTTGCTCTCCCCCGCGCGCCGACCGCTCGCAGTGACCGACGACCTTGCGTCATTCTGGGACGGGCCGTACCAAGACGTGCGTCGCGAGATGCGGGGCAAATACCCGAAGCATCCGTGGCCCGAGGATCCGTGGGCAGCCGAGGCAACCGCCAAAACAAAACGGGCCGCTGAACGAGGCGGTTAGACGGGCTCAGGGAGGGTGAGCGTCATCGGCAGACATGCGTCTGCCGCCGCCTTCCGCGGGGCACAGCTGCGCCTCAGCGGGCGGCGAGCACCGCGTCCCGCTGCGCCACACTGAGGTGTCGCACCGCCTCGCGGATCGTAACGCCCGAGGCCCGCCGCGCCCGCGGGAGCAGCCACTCGTATACGTCGTCTGGCCGCTTCCGCGACATGTCTCGCAGCACCCACCCGATCGCTTTGCGGATGAAGAACTCCCGTTCGTCGAGCAGGGAGTCAGCGGCTCGCGAAAACCGATCCCAGTCGCCGCGCCCCTCGCGCAGTGGCACCAGGTGCGCGAGCAGGGCCGCGCGCCGGAGCCAAAAGTCATCGTCGACGAGCCACCTGTCAAGCACGGCGCCGAACCGCTCCTCGCGCTCGGCGACAGGCCCAACAACGTTTGCCGCGATGTTGTCGACAAGTGCCCATGTCCCTGCCTCGCGGAGCAGCCGTTCGAGCAATTCGGCGTCGGCGATCTCAAGCACCGAGTGATGACGCTCGAGCAGCTCAACAGCCGCTGCCCGGCGCTCATGGACTGGAGTGCCGGAAGCTCCCGGCGACCACAGGTCGGTGACCACTGCACGCAGAGCTATCCGGTCGAGCTGCACGCCCTGAAGTGCGGCCCGCACAGCCTGCCGCATCTGCGGCACCGTGACACCGTAGTGTACGTTTTCACTCTTGAGGTATGCTCGCTCGCGCTCGGTGCGCTCCGGGGTCGCGCGTGCACGAAGCTCCGCGTCGATCCTGTCTGCCAACTCAGCTGCACACATACCGTAAGCATACGGGCCCCGGGGAGAAACTCCCCGGGGCCCGTATGCTGACGTCTCGTCAGGCGTGACCGCCCGCGAGCATTGCGCAGCCGTTAGCGCGCAGCGCTGCCGTCGACGTAATCCGAATCCTGCTGCTGCCATGCGAACAGCTTGCGGAGCTCGACACCGGTCTTCTCGATCGGGTGCGACTCTTCCTTCTCGCGGAGGGCAGTGAACTCGGGCGCGCCCGCATCCTGATCCTCGATGAAGCGCTTGGCGAAGGTGCCGTCCTGAATGTCCTTGAGCACACCCTGCATGCGCTCCTTGACACCAGCGTCGATGACGCGGGGGCCCGAGACGTAGTCGCCGTACTCAGCGGTGTCGGAGATCGACCAGCGCTGCTTCGCAATGCCGCCCTCCCACATGAGGTCGACGATGAGCTTGAGCTCGTGAAGTACCTCGAAGTAGGCGATCTCTGGCTGGTAGCCAGCCTCGGTGAGCGTCTCGAAGCCTGCCTGCACGAGGTGGCTCATACCACCGCAGAGCACAGCCTGCTCGCCAAAGAGATCAGTCTCGGTCTCCTCAGTAAAGGTCGTCTTGATGACGCCAGCGCGGGTGCCACCGATAGCCTTCGCGTACGACTTCGCGGTCTCCCAAGCGGTGCCCGATGCGTCAACCTCGACTGCAATGATGTCGGGGATACCGCGGCCAGCCTCGAACTCGCGGCGCACGGTGTGGCCGGGAGCCTTCGGAGCGACGAGGATCACGTCAACGCCAGCAGGAGCCTCGATGTAGCCGTAACGGATGTTGAAGCCGTGAGCGAATGCAAGAGTCTTGCCCTCGGTCATGTGCTGCGCGACGTGGTCGTTGTAGATGCCGCGCTGGTGCTGATCCGGCGCGAGCAGCATAATGACGTCGGCCCACTCTGCCGCGTCCGCCACGTTCTTCACGGTGAAGCCGGCCTCTTCGGCCTTCTGGATCGACTTCGACCCGTCCTTCAGGGCAATGACGACCTCGACGCCCGAGTCGCGGAGGTTCATCGCATGCGCGTGTCCCTGCGAGCCGTATCCGACGATGGCAACCTTCTTGCCCTGAATGATCGACAGGTCTGCATCGCTGTCGTAGTACATTTCAGCCACTGGCCGTTCTCCTTTGTTGTGTGGTGTGTGATGCTGTGAAATCTTGTGGCAGCCCGAACACGGGGCCGGGCCGCACGGTTATACCTTGAAGACCCGCTCAGAGATCGACTTCGAGCCGCGCCCCATCGCAATGAGGCCCGACTGCGCGATCTCCTTGATCCCGTATGGCTCGAGCACCCGAAGGAACGCCTCGATCTTCCCGGAGTCGCCTGTCACCTCGATTGTGAGCGCCTCCGGCACAACGTCGACGACGCGTGCGCGGAACAGGCTCACGGCCTCAAGCACGTGCGACCGGGTCTGGTTGTCCGCGCGCACTTTGATGAGCACGTGTTCGCGCTGCACCGAGTTGCTCGCGTCGAGCTCGACGATCTTGATGACGTTGACGAGCTTGTTGAGCTGCTTGGTGACCTGCTCAAGCAGCACCTCGTCTTCGTCAACGACGACAGTGATGCGCGACAGGCCGTCCATCTCCGTCGGGCCGACGGCGAGCGACTCAATATTGAAGCCGCGGCGAGCGAACAGTCCTGCGACACGGGTCAGCAGACCAGGCTTATCCTCAACGAGGAGGCTGAGTACGTGACGAGCCATGATTACTCTTCCTCCCACTCGGGGGCTTGATCAAGTGCATACTGTACGTCGCTGTTCGACGTGCCCTGGCGGACCATCGGCCACACCATCGCGTCGGCGCTCACGACAAAGTCGATCACGACAGGGCGGTCGTTTGTCTCAAGCGCGAGCTTGATGGCCGCGTCGATCTCGTCTTCCCGCTCCACGCGGATAGCGAGACACCCATACGCCTCACCGAGTTTCACGAAGTCGGGAACGCGCTGCGAACCGTGTCCGGTGTTGAGCTCAGTGTTCGAGTAGCGACCATCGTAGATGAGGGTCTGCCACTGGCGCACCATGCCGAGCGACGAGTTATTGATGACTGCGACCTTGATCGGAATGTTGTTCACGACACAGGTCGCGAGCTCCTGGTTCGTCATCTGGAAGCAACCATCGCCGTCGATCGCCCAGACCGTGCGCTCCGGCTCTGCGACCTTAGCGCCCATGGCTGCAGGAACTGCGTAGCCCATGGTGCCAGCGCCGCCGGAGTTCAGCCAGGCGTTCGGGCGCTCGTACTTGATGAACTGCGCTGCCCACATCTGGTGCTGGCCGACGCCCGCGGCGTAGATCGCCTCGGGGCCGGTCAGCTCGCCGATGCGCTGGATCACGTGCTGAGGCGACAGCAGCCCATCGCTCGTCTCGGCGTAGCCGAGCGGGTACGTCTCCTGCAGGCCGCGCAGCCGCTCCCACCAGACAGTGGTGTCCGCGAAATCCCGGGCGAGCTTCGCCGTCGACACCGCAGCAATCAGGTCGGAGATGACGTCGGCAGCGTCGCCCACGATCGGGACATCTGCCGCGCGGATCTTGCCGATCTCGGCGGGATCGATGTCGGCGTGGATGACCTTCGCGTCCGGGGCAAACAGCGCCGCCTTGCCAGTCACCCGGTCGTCAAAGCGAGCGCCAAGCGTGATGAGGAGGTCTGCCTCCTGCAGCGCGAGCACCGCGGGAACTGTTCCGTGCATGCCGGGCATACCGAGATGTTGAGGGTGCGAGTCTGGGAAGACGCCACGAGCCATCAGCGTGGTGACGACGGGAGCGCCGACGAGCTCGGCGAGCTGCTTGAGCTCTTCGGATGCTCCGGCCCGACCAACGCCGCCGCCGACGTAGAAGACCGGACGCTGCGCTTCGGCGATGAGCTCGGCAGCAGCCTGGATCTGCTTACTGTTCGCCTTCGTGATGGGGCGATAGCCAGGCAGCTCGACGCGCGGATCCCAAACGAAGTCGAGCTCCCCTTCCTGTGCGTCCTTGGTGATGTCAACCAGCACTGGACCGGGCCGGCCAGTCGACGCAAGGTGGTACGCGGCCGCGATCGCGGCAGGTACTTCCTCGGCAGTCTTCACGAGGAACGAATGCTTGGTGATGGGCATCGTAATGCCCATGATGTCGGCCTCCTGGAACGCATCCGTCCCCATGAGGTGCGAGAACACCTGACCGGTGATCGCGAGCAGCGGCACCGAATCCATGTACGCATCGGCAATTGCCGTGACAAGGTTCGTGGCGCCTGGGCCCGAGGTCGCAATCGCGACGCCGACCTTGCCTGATGCGGCTGCATACCCCTCGGCAGCGTGGCCGCCGCCCTGCTCGTGACGCACAAGCACGTGACGGAGGTGCTCGTCGCCCATGAGCGTGTCGTAGAGCGGCAGAACAGCACCGCCGGGAAGACCGAAGACATCGGTGACACCGAGCGCATCAAGGCTGCGGACAACAGCCATGGCGCCGGTCATGCGTTCGCCGCGGGCTGGCGGCTCCCCTGTTTGACGTTGAATAGCGTTCGACTCGAGGGTCATTCTTTGCTTTCTTACGGTGGTGGATGAGCGCAGGGCATTGGCGGCCCAGCGCAAGACAGGTGTGGAAACTAGCCGGTGATGGCACCCTCAGATGCCGAATGCACGAGCTTCGCGTACTTTGCGAGCACTCCTCGCGTATAGCGCGGGGGAAGCGGGGCCCAGTTCGCACGTCGGGCCTCAAGCTCAGCGGGGTCTACCAGCAGATCGAGCGTCTGTGCCGCGATGTCAACCCGAATCAGGTCACCGTCGTGCACGAGCGCTACTGGGCCTCCATCCGAGGCCTCAGGCGCGATGTGGCCGATACACAGGCCGGTTGTGCCGCCCGAGAATCTGCCGTCCGTCAATAGTAGTACATCTTTCCCAAGGCCCGCGCCCTTGATCGCGCCAGTGATCGCAAGCATCTCGCGCATACCCGGGCCGCCCTTCGGGCCCTCATAGCGGATGACAACAATATCGCCCTTGCCGATCTTGCCCTCGGTGAGCGCATCCATCGCGGCGCGCTCGCGTTCGAAGACGCGCGCAGGCCCCTCGAACACCTCAGCATCGAAGCCGGCGGTCTTCACAACCGCTCCCTCAGGTGCGAGCGTGCCGTGCAGGATAGTCAGGCCGCCAGTCGCATGGATCGGGTCATCGAGGTGATGAATGACCTTGCCGTCGATGGGGTCTGGGTTGAGTTCCGCGAGGTTCTCGGCCATGGTCTTACCGGTGACCGTGAGCGCGTCGCCGTGCAGCAGGCCCGCGTCGAGCAGTGCCTTCAGCACGACCGGAACGCCGCCCTGACGGTCGATGTCAGCCATCACGTACTTTCCGAAGGGCTTCATGTCGGCGAGGTGTGGCACCTTCGCGCCGATGCGATTGAAATCCGCGAGCGTGAGGTCAACCTCGGCCTCACGCGCGATCGCGAGGAGGTGCAGCACCGCGTTCGTTGACCCGCCGTAGGCCATGAGCAGCGTGATCGCGTTCTCGAACGCCTTCTTGGTGAGAATGTCGCGCGCGGTGATGCCCTTCGCGATCATGTTCACAACTGCCTCACCTGAGCGGTGCGCGAAGTAGTCGCGGCGGCGATCATACGAGGGCGGAGCTGCCGAGCCCGGAAGGCTCATACCGAGCGCCTCCGCGATCGACGCCATCGTGTTCGCGGTGTACATACCACCGCACGCACCCTCGCCCGGAACGATCGCGCACTCGATGCGCTTCAGGTCCTCTTCGCTCATCGTGCCGGCCTTGCAGGCGCCGACGGCCTCGAAGGCGTCGATGATCGTGACTTCCTTTTCCGTGCCGTCGGTGAGCTTCACCCAACCGGGCGCAACGGATCCCGCGTAGAGGAAGACCGACGCGAGATCGAGCCTGGCGGCAGCCATGAGCATGCCCGGCAGCGACTTGTCGCACCCCGCAAGCAGCACCGACCCGTCGAGGCGCTCAGCCATCATCACCGTCTCGACAGAGTCGGCGATGACCTCACGCGAAACGAGCGAGAAATGCATGCCCTCGTGCCCCATCGAGATGCCGTCAGACACCGACACCGTGCCAAACTGCAGCGGGTATCCCCCGCCTGAGTGCACGCCCTCTTTCGCGCCCTGCGCGAGCCGGTCAAGGCTGAGGTTGCACGGGGTGATCTCGTTCCACGAGCTCGCGATCCCGATCTGGGGCTTGTCCCAATCTTCGTCACCCATGCCGACAGCGCGAAGCATGCCGCGCGCCGCGGCCTTTTCAATACCGTCGGTAACGTCGCGACTGCGCGGCTTCATATCGATATTTGACTTCTCTGCCATGAACTCATCCTACGCCCTGGCAGATTCCAGTAACGGGACGTACAGCTGAGGCGGGCGCCTGGAGAAACTCCGGACGCCCGCCTCAGTGGCGATTCTGCTCGGCTACTTCCCGAGCGCAGGCAGGACCGTAAACGGAAGTGCAAAGCCCACCGTTGTGAGCACAAGGCCGCCAACGAAGAGGAACAATTCATTGCTTGCACCGATCGCCGGGTTAAAGCCGTAGCTCGCGAGAACAATGCCACCCATCGAGAGCACAAACGAAAGAATAAAGACGATTGCGGTGACAGCACTCACCGAGCCCTGTGAGCTTTCCTCGAACAGACCCTCGCTCTGCTTTGCCATGTCTTCTCAATTCCTCCGTTGTGTGGTGATGAAGCGCAGTCCTGCGCGATACCCCCAGCGTATCCTAGACACGCGGCGAAGCCCACCGCCCAGCCGGCAGCCGTTAGGGTGGAATCGAACGCCCACACGGCGATCCACCCGTTTATCGTCATCCCGCAGAGGAGGTGCCGCATGGCCCGGCAGCGTATTGAGGTCGGCAAGTACCTCACGAACATCGGCGTACTCGGCGCGGCTGCAGGCGTTGTCTCCACGGCTCGCCGTACAAGCACCATGCCGCGTGACTGGCGCAGACTCATCGTTTGGGGGGTCTGGATCGCCGGGCTCGTCCTCGCAATCGCAGGTGTCGCGATGCAGGAGCGAGACGAGGAGTACGGCGCGGAGTAGTCGCACCGCGTCACACGCATCCCTTGCCATTGACGGGCAAGATGCGATAGTTTTCAGCGGTTAGGTGTGTCGGGAAGTCTGGTCGACGTGATGTTCGAGCAACCCCACATACGAGGAGTCTTCAATGGCGAGCCCCACCCCTGAAACCCCAATTCAGCACTCTCCCTCTGCACGCAGCCAGCGACGCCCGCGCAGAAGACTCTTCGCCTACCTCAGCAGGCGAGAGATCGTCCGGATCAATCGTCTGCTGCGCCGCGAATTCGTTGGCGGCCTCATCATCATGGTTGCCGCGCTGGTCGGCTTCATCGCCTCGAACAGCCCAATCGCCGAGTGGTTCCTGACGCTTCGTGAGTTCAAGATCGGCCCGGAGGCGCTCGGCCTGCATATGAGCGTGGGCCACTGGGCCTCCGACGGTCTGCTCGCAATCTTCTTCTTCATGGTCGGGCTTGAACTCAAGCGAGAGTTCGTCGAGGGCGACCTCCGATCACCTCGCACGGCAATCGTGCCCGTGGCTGCGGCGTTCGGCGGCGTCATGTTCCCAGCGGCGATCTACCTCGCGGTCAACGCAGGGACTGACACCGCGCACGGGTGGGCGATCCCGACAGCGACCGATATTGCTTTCGCCGTCGCGGTACTCGGCCTCATCGCGCCAAGAATCAACCCAGCCCTCCGCATGTTCCTCTTGACACTCGCAGTCGTCGACGATTTCATCGCAATCGCGATCATTGCGGTGTTCTACACCGACGGCGTGAACCTCACACCGCTACTCATCGCTGTAGTGCCAGCCCTCGTATTCGCGTTCCTCATGCGGTGGAAGGGCGAGTGGTTCGCGCGGTCGAAGTGGGGCGCCTGGCTGATCCTGCTCCCCCTCGGCATCGTCACCTGGGCGCTGTTCTTCAACTCGGGCATTCACGCGACCATCGCTGGCGTCGTCCTCGCGTTCCTCGTGCCTGTTCGCGGCAAGACAGGCGGCGAGGTCGCAGAGACCCTCAACAGCCGTTTCCACCCGCTGTCGGCGTTCATCGCGGTGCCGATCTTTGCGCTCTTCGCTGCTGGAGTGTCGCTCGGCGGGGCCTCTCGATTCCCCTTCGATCCGATCGCGATCGGCATCATGCTTGGCCTCGTGATCGGCAAGCCGCTCGGCATCACACTCACCACCTGGCTCCTCACCCGCTTCACCCGCGCGACGCTCGGCTCCTCAGTGCTCTGGCGTGAGGTCATTGGTGTCGGCGCACTCGCGGGCGTCGGTTTCACCGTCGCGATGCTTGTCTCGGAGCTCAGCTTCAGCAACGAAAGCGACATCGACACCGGCCGCCTCTCGGTCATGGTGGCTTCGCTCATCGCGGTCGCTGTGGCAGCCGCCGTGCTCATGCCGGGACAACGCAAGCGGGCGAACCGGCCGATCACCCAGGCAAACCTCGTTGTGGACTGAGCAGGCCTGTTTCGTTGGCCCCGTATCGCGGCGTGTCGCGCCCAGAACGGCCCCAATTCCAGGGCGCGGCACACGCGGGATGCACAGTTTTCGAAGCCGATTTGATTAGTAGAAAATTTGCGTGCTATCGTATATCCCGTTGCACACCGCAGCAAGCGCCTTTAGCTCAGTTGGTAGAGCAGCTGACTCTTAATCAGCGGGTCCACGGTTCGAGCCCGTGAGGGCGCACAGATTAGCCCCGAGATCATCACGATCTCGGGGCTTTTTGGTTTCTCGGGAGTAGACAGTGCACACCAATAGCGACACCGCCAGAAACCAGCACCCACCCCGCGACATGCCTCTCGCGATCTATCGCTGCTACGAGACAAGTTTCCTGGCGCTCATCATCCACCAGATTGACGCAGCGTACTGGCAGGAATGGGATATGTTCGGGGTGCCAGGTGGCGTCCAAGGCTTTCTCGTACTTAACGCGCTGGCAGTCGGGGCAATCCTGTTTGGATACCGCGAGCTACTTATGGGCGGGAGATGGGAACTCCACGCAGCGGTCTTGTGCGGCTCGCTTGGCCTCGCAACTGCCGGGATTCACATCTGGTTCGCGGCCATCGGACGTGAAGAGTTCCATCTTCCACTCTCCATTGCCGCGATCATTGCCTGTGGGGCGTCGGGCATTGCACTACTGGAGCTCGCAAGAAGACTGCCACGTAGGCGGCGTGCTGCTCAGGCTTTCTAGGGACCACCGTCCGATCGAGGACTCGAGCACCAGTCGGGTTACTCCCCCGACGCCGCAGGCTCTAGAGTGCCGACACGACGGATCGAGGCACGAAATACGACCCTGAGGGTATTGCACACTCTCAGGTATGGTTTCGCTATGACTGATTTGAACGCAATGATGGTGGCAGTGTGGGCCATCTACCTCGGCGGGTTTCTGCTGGGCTTACTCATCCTGTGGGCAGTGATCCGTGGCGCTGTTTTGTCGGCCTTGCGCAAGCATGCCGAGGAGCAAAGGCCTGGCAGGCTCGATCCCTATTGAAGGCTCACCGCTCTGCTGCCCGCCCTGGAAGGGAGATCAGCGTGGCCAGAGAGCGCGTCCCGCCGCAGCTAGTGACAACCGCGAGTAGCCCGAGGCGAGCATAGTCCCCTGGCTGCTGAGGCCGGTGGCGTCGGCCTCTTCTGGCCGCCGTATTCGAGACCACGGGCTGAACGCCGACCCCAGAGGCCACACCGAGCCGGCACCAGAAGCGACACCCAAACCCACTGAATGCCTCACCTTGGATGACGACTGGACAATCGCGCCTGACGAGTTCGGCATTTCCACCACGATCAGTGGGCATGTTTCGAACAATAGTGACAAGGCAATCACCAACTATGTGCAGATCACGTTCAATGCACTCGAGGCCGCGGGGGCAAATCTCGGCACTTGCCTAGCGAATACCAACACGACCGACACGAACGGCAAATGGAGGGTCGGGGCCTTGCAGGCCTTGCCCTCCACATGAAATAGGCTCGCACCGGGCTGGCAAGAAGCTCCCCAGATTGTGAACCATGATTCACACAAAGGGTTATCCCCGCTACAGTAGCGTCATGAGCACAGATCGGTTACAGGACGCCGAAGTCATGGAAGCACTTGGCGTATTGAGCGGCACAGATCTACCTTGGTCGATCACGTTACTCCTGGATGACCTATACAAACGAGTAGCCTCCCTTGAGCAGCAGACCGAACTGCTGCAGGAGCAGCACCCCTCAGTAGCTGTTGCACGGACCAATTCGCGCTAGCCGAGACGACAAACCAGTGATGACGGAACTCCAGCCAGGTCTTGCCGCCCCCTGCCCGAGGTTCTGAACGCCCGCAACATCCGGGCGCGAACGCCCATGTCAACCCCCTGTACCCTCGCCGCGCTCAATTGGTACTGTGTGGGCCAAAGATGAGGACGGTGACACATGACCCAGCATCCACCAGTTCAGCGTCAGGCGGCTACCAGCATTGCATTGCTCGCCGTTGTCGCCCTCGTAGCCTTCCTCGGGTCACAAGCGACCATCCCCAACACCGAGGGTTGGTACGCGGAGGCGACGAAGGTCCCGTGGAACCCGCCGAACAGTGTCTTCGGCCCGGCATGGTCCGTCCTCTACGTGCTCATCGCCGCAGCGGGGTGGCTCGTCTGGCGCAGCGGGTGGCGCGCCAGCGCGCCGAACGCCGCACGCACATCACTCACGCTCTTCACCGTCCAGCTCGTGCTGAACGCCGCCTGGACCCCGGTGTTCTTTGCCGGGTATCCAGTGGTCGGCGAGGCGGCCTGGTGGGTTGCGCTCGCCATCATGGTCGCGCTCGTCGGGTTCGTCATCGCCTTTGCATTTTCGGCCGCACAATGGTCGAAGGTGGCGGCCTGGCTCATGGTGCCCTACCTGCTGTGGCTGCTCTTCGCGACGTCGTTGAACATTGGGATCATCGCACTCAACTGACCCCGAGTGCCGCGCTAGCGGACGTCCAACGCGTTCAGTAGGCTCTGCCGATATGGACAATTCTTCGACGACGGCACCGGGCCGGCTCTCGTTCAGGACAGTGTTTGGGGGCACCACTCTCCAGGAGGCCTACTACGGTGAGCCAAAGCGAATCACCAGGAACCTCGCCGACGCGGAGTTCGCCTACGACATTGATCTGTTTCTGCATATTGGGGGCGAGGTCACGCCGGGCGACGGCGCAACGGGCCTGCGCAACCCGCGGGTCTCGACCGCGAAGCGCGTCGCCACCGCGCAACTGATCGCCACCGCCGACGATGCCGAAGCGGCGCCCGACGCGAGTCGGTACCTGCGCGAACTCGTCCGCAGATCCGCGGCAGAACTCATCGCGCGAATTGCGGCGAAGGATCGCACAGTCGACGAGGAGGCCGAGCTTGCCAAGCTCCGCCCCCTATTCCTCGAGCGCTAGGCTGGGGAGAGGTACTCACGCCGCACGGCCCCCGAACAACGACGGAGTCTCATGCCACAGCAGCCCTCATCCCCGTCCGCCGATCTCGAGTTCGCGCTCGAGCTCGCAGATCTTGCGGACTCGATCTCACTCCCCCGGTTCCGGGCGGCAGACCTACGTATCGATACCAAGCCTGATCGCACGTTCGTGACCGACGCCGACAAGGCAGTCGAGGATGCTCTCCGGGCGCGAATCGAAGCAGAGCGGCCCGAGGACGGGTTCTTCGGCGAGGAGTCCGGTCGCGAAGACAAAGGCACACGCCGGTGGATCCTCGACCCGATCGACGGCACCTCCAACTTCCTGCGCGGCGTGCCAAACTGGGCGACGCTCATCGCCCTCGAGGTCGACGGCACACAGACAGTCGGCGTGGTCTCGGCACCCGGCTTCGGCATGCGCTGGTGGGCAGAGATCGGCGGTGGCGCCTGGGGCCAGGAGGTCGGGAAGGATCCTCGCCAGCTGCACGTCTCCGGGGTGAGCGACCTTGAGCACGCCTCGCTGAGCTTCCAGTCAATCGAACAGTGGCGGCTCGCCGGCTACCTTGACTCGCTTCTCGCGCTCGAACAGGCGACCTGGCGCGACCGCGCGTACGGCGACATGTGGTCGTACATGCTGCTCGCAGAAGGGCTCGTCGACATTGTCGCCGAGTTCGACGTCAAACCCTACGACCTCGCGGCGCTCGTACCCATCGTCACCGAGGCGGGCGGGCGCTTCACCGATATCGAGGGGAACGAGACCGCCTGGAACGGCAGCTCGCTCGCCACGAACGGCCACCTTCACGATGCGGTAATCACGACCGTTGCTGCGGCCAGGAAGTAACGGCCCTCACGGCCAGAACCGAATCGAGTTGAACAAACTGTGACAGCCCCAGACTCAGCCCAAGTTGCACGACCCGCGTCCGCCGCTATGTTTGCCGGCGCGTTCGCGCTCGACGCGATCCTCATCGTCGTGTTCGCCGCGATCGGACGTGAGAGCCACGCCCGCGAGGCGACGCTGTTCGGCCCGCTCGAGACCGCCTGGCCATTTCTCGCGGGGCTCACGATCAGCTGGCTTCTCGCGGCAGCATGGCGGCGCCCAGCCGCGATCCTGCGCACCGGGCTTCCCATCTGGATCGGCACGGTCGCCCTCGGAATGCTGTTCCGCGCACTCACAGGCCAAGGAACGGCGTTGCCGTTTGTGATCGTCGCGACCCTGACAGTGGCAGCCTTCCTGCTCGGCTGGCGACTCATCGCGCTCCTCATCTCGCGGGCGCGGTCACGCGGCAGGTCGCCAAGCTAAGCAGACCGAAAGACACGGCTCACGCCTCCAACGATCTTCGTCGCCTGCAGCCACAACAGCATGCGCGTCACAGGCCGCAACGCCCACCCCTGTAGCGACCGCCGCGCGACGCTACGTTCCCAGGCGATGCGTGCCCGAATTGCCGTTCCGCCGGCCGCGTGTTCAAGCTGAATTTCGAGCAGCCGCGTATTGGCGTTTGGTTCGTCAGGAAAGCTAAGGCGCCAGGCAACGCGGGCCGGCTCGGAGGCCTCGACGAGCTCGAAAGCGATCCGGTTCAGCGATGCTCGCGTGCGGAGGGGCTTGCCGTCAGGCGCGTGCGTGCGCCCCCTCCCCTCCCACGTTGCGCCGATCTCGGGCATGGCACCGGGGCTGGGCTGCGGGCTGACCGACGCCGGGTCGACAGACTCGAGCATTTCCTCCCACTCGGGCATTCGGCCGGGGTCAGCCAGTAGCTCCCACACTGCGTTCGGCGGTGCCGGGACGAAGCCGGTGACCGCCCGGGCGAGCGCCTTCGGAGTGGCCTGGCCATGCGGTCTGGCCCCGGGGCTTCGGCCCAGCGGGGCCTCCCCCGGTGCAGCGGTGCGGCCAGGAGAACCGGCCTGCCCGCTGCCAGCCCAGTCAACAGTCTCGGCGCCATCGGCACCCCCGCCGAAGTCAGGGATGCGCGCCGCGGCATCGAGGCGTTCACGGACCTCCAGTGGGTCTACGCCAAGCCTCATCAGGACCCCGGAGATGAAGCCACTCGGCTCGTCAATGAGGGCACGCAGGACGGCGGTTGCGCTACCGTCTGAGTTCTTCTCGGACACGCTGTTCAGCACCTTGCCCGCTCGCGAGGTCCACTCGTAGCCACCGGTTTCGTTGAAGACAATAGGCCCGGGCTGAGGGGGCGCCATGTCGATGCCGATGGCGCCCAGGTCTTCTGCGTGCTGGTCGGCGATCGCCTGCCGCGCTCCGTGAAGCGTCACTCCGAGTGCGCGCAACACCTGTCCGGCCGCCTGCTCGCTAGCAACGAGTGCGACGAACAAGTGGTCGATGTCAGTGTCGCGGGCGCCAAGCCTGGAAGCCTCCTCCATCGCTGTCATCGAGAGGGTGTGCATCGTCGCGGCGGCCGCGCTCAACTTCCCCATCACGCGCCTCGACCTGCGCGGAGCGTCGCATGTACACGCTTCGAGTATTTCTTATGAACGGCCTGCCTGGTGACACCGAGCGCCTCGGCTATAGCCTGCCAGTTCATTCCCGAGGCGAGCGCGGCCTCGACCTGCTTAAGTTCGAGTGTGTCGGCGAGGGTTCTCAGCGCGGTCACAGCGCGGAGCCCCGCACGCGGGTCGGTCGTATCTGCCGCGACGTCGGTAAGCTGAAGGGTCACGCTGTCAACCTACGTTGCTCGGAACAAGTTTGTCAACCTAGGTTGCTCCGATGGGGGCGCTTTTGGGCGCGGTACTGGCAACGGGGTCACGCCACGGCACCCGCCCTCGCACGCCCCCGCACGCGCAACGGCCCCGCCTGCACCCAATGCGATGAGGGTTCCCAACGCCAGCCCACCACTCTCGCAGCCTATATTCCGCAGATCACATACCGAATGAGGGCCCAGGAACAACGCCTGGGCCAGATTGCCAGAGACCGACGCCCCTGCGAGACAAGGCGGTGCGGCTGGCACGCCGCCCCAGCCCAGCCATAACTCATGGGATCTGCACTTCACATGCCGCCCGCAAAGGGCGCACGACATATATTCAGCCGATAACATGCACACCTGGTGAACTCGGGTACTAGCCAGCCCCACCTCAGAGCACGCAAAAAGGCCGCCCCTCGGGCGGCCTTTTTGTTGAGATCCACGTGTGTGATGGTTTTGCTCGTGGAGCCGCGGGGAATTGAACCCCGGTCCACTTCGACGATTCCATGCCTTCTACGAGCGTAGTTCGTGAAAACGTTCTACTCGGCCCCATTCTTTGTCACGAACACCTAGGATGACAGGCCCAGTCTCAGCAAAAGTCCCGGTGCGCCCTGAGACGCAACGCACCAGCAAGCCCCCTAGATGACGCCAGGAAACCGGGGCGGAGGCACACCCGGCCTGACGGACTCGGTCTCGTGCTTAGGCAGCGAGAGCGAAGTCGGTGCGCTTAGAAGTGGCACCTATTGGTTGCGAAGGGCGTTTACGAGATAACTCCGCGTCCTCGGCCCGCTTCTCACAGTCTCAAATCGACGTGTCGAAACCGATCGGCCCCGTCTGTGCGGGTGAGTACACCACCCGCGAACAATCGCATCACACACTGTTGAATTCTCAAGGTTCCTGGACGAGCCAGGCCTTACAGGATAGCACGGGGACAAGACGAGCTACAGTCACCCCGGTTGCGCTGCGGGCGAATGCGCCCGAAAGCACACAGCGGGTGGGCCGTGTCCGGCCCACCCGCCTGCCAGCCAGCCAGCCAGCGCGCGCTAGCGCGTGAGGAACTCCAGCGTCTCAGCAACGCGGTTCGAGAAGCCCCACTCGTTGTCGTACCATGCCGATACCTTCACGAGCTTGCCCTCAACACGAGCGAGCTCTGAGTCGAAGATCGAGGAGTGCGGGTCGCCGACGATGTCGCTCGACACGAGCGGATCCTCGGAATACGCGAGCACTCCCTGCAGGCGGCCTTCCGCTGCCTCCTTGAAGGCCGCGAGCAGCTCATCTCGGGTGATGTCGCGCTTCACGATTGCAGTGAGCTCGACGATCGAGCCGACTGGCACGGGAACGCGCAACGAGTCACCCTGGAGCTTGCCGTCAAGCTCGGGGAGCACGAGGCCGATTGCCTTGGCAGCTCCGGTCGAGGAGGGCACGATGTTCAGTGCGGCAGCGCGTGCGCGGCGCGGATCCTTGTGCGGGCCATCGACGAGACTCTGGTCACCCGTGTAGGCGTGGGCGGTCATCATGAAGCCCTGCTCGATGCCTGCGAGGTCGTTCAGCACCTGCGCGACGGGAGCGAGCGCGTTCGTGGTGCACGAGGCGTTCGAGATGATGCGGTGGCTCTCGGGGTCGTACGCCTCTTGGTTGACGCCGCGAGCGATCGTCACGTCGGCTCCCTTCGAGGGCGCGCTCACGAGCACGCGCTTGGCGCCTGCTTCGAGGTGGAGCGCCGCGTCCTTCGCGTTCGTGAAGCGACCCGTTGATTCCACGACGACGTCGATGTTCAGCTCTCCCCAGGGGAGCTTCGCGGGCTCGCGCTCTGCGATGATCTGGATCTTGCGATCGCCGACGATGAGGTGGCCGTCTTCGAAGCGCATCCGATCTTTCGCCCGCCCGTAGACGGAGTCGAAGTTGAAGAGCTGTGCGAGCGCGTCGCCGTCGCCGAGGTCGTTCACTGCTACGAGGTCGAGATCGCTGCCCTGTTCGAGGATCGCGCGGAGCAGGCCGCGGCCAATCCTGCCAAAACCGTTGATAGCAATACGAGCTGTCATTTATCCATCTTTCTCGGACTTCTTGGGGTACTAAGACCATTCTCAAGAGAAAGCGAAAGCGCATCAAGTGGCATTAACGCCCACTCGCGCAAGGATCACGCCACCGGCAGTGTCAGCGGGCTTTCCCGCCAGCGCGATCGTCGAGGCAGTTACTCCCCCGCGGTAAACGTGCGCCTGTACTCACTCGGCGTCGTGCCGAGCACCCGGCGAAAAAACTGCCGCAGGTTCGCGCCTGACCCGAGGCCGACAGAGAGGGCGATCTCATCGATCCCGAAATCAGTATTCTCAAGCAGTTCACGCGCGAGATCGATCCGGGCACGCATCACCCACTGCATAGGGGTATAGCCCGTCTCCTCGCGAAAACGCCGCGAGAACGTTCGCGGCGACACGTTCGCGTGCCGAGACAGCGACTCGATGGTGAGTTGCTCGTCGAGGTGCGTGAGCGCCCACTCGCGCGTCGCCGAAAACCGTTCCCCGATCGTCGGCGGCACGCTCCTGCGCACGTACTGCGCTTGCCCGCCGGAGCGATACGGAGCCGCGACGAGGCGCCTTGCCGCGTGGTTCGCACTCGCCATGCCGAGGTCGCCCCGCAAGATGTGCAGGCACAGGTCAATGCCCGACGCGGCCCCGGCCGACGTAAGCACCGAACCCTCGTCAACAAAGAGCACGCTCTCGTTGACCTGGATACGCGGAAAGCGCTCAGCGAAGATGCGCGAGTAGTGCCAGTGCGTCGTCGCGCGCTTTCCGTCGAGAAGCCCCGTCGCCGCGAGCGCGAACGCGCCAGTCGAGATCGCCGCGAGGCGCGCGCCCCTGTCGTGGGCAGCACGCAGGGCGTCGACGAGGGCCGCCGGCGGCTCCTCACGGTCTGGGTGCCGGTACCCGGGGATGAAGATCAACTCGGCTTCCGCAAGAGCTTCAAGCCCCTGTTCAACGGCGTACGACAGCCCGTCGCCGCCCGAAACGAGCCCCGGTTCCACACCGCAGACGCGCACCTCATACGGCATGCTCGGCCTCGTCGTGAAGACCTGCGCGGGGATTCCAACATCAAGTGGCTTCGCGCCGTCCAAGATGACGACGGCGACCTTGCGAAGGTGATCCCCCATACTCTGCGACCTACTCAGCACCGCGGTTGCGCTGCCGCATTGCCCGCTCAGCCTCGCGCTTATCCTGCTGCTCACGCAGAGTCTGACGCTTGTCGAACTCACGCTTGCCCTTCGCGAGCGCGATCTCGACCTTGACGCGGCCGTCGAGGAAGTACAGCCGCAGCGGCACGATCGTCATGCCGCCCTCGCGAGTCTTCTCGTGTAGCTTGTCGATCTGCTTGCGGTGAAGCAGGAGCTTGCGCTTGCGGCGCGGCGCGTGGTTCGTCCACGATCCGTTGAGGTACTCAGGGATGTAGGCGGCGTCGAGCCACGCCTCTCCCCGGTCAATGAACACGTAGCCGTCGACGAGCGAGGCGCGCCCCATACGAAGCGACTTCACCTCGCTACCAGTCAGCACCAGACCAGCCTCGTACGTGTCGAGGATGAGGTAGTCGTGGCGCGCCTTCTTGTTCGAAGCGATGAGCTTCTCACCGGTCTCCTTGGGCATCTTCACTCCCTCTCTGCGTCTGGTGCGCTTGCATACGCAAGGATCCAGCCTACCGGAGCCACCCCGAGCGGCGCGAACCCAAGTCGGGGCAATCAGTGCCGCCCCGCTCACACAGGCACAGTGCCATGCAGGCGGGGCGGTACCGGTCAGCCGTCGCGCTAGACGCGCAGGTAGCGGGTGATCGCGATCTTGGCGGCGATCGCCGAAAGGATCACGCCAAGCGCGATGAGGATCGGGGGCACGATCAACGACTGCTCGACAGTGATGTAGCTCGTGAACGGAACTTCCTTCACGAGGAAGCCCTGGACGAAGAACTTCACGATGGCGACGGAGGCGGCGCCCGCCAAGATCGCGCCGATGAGGGCGGCAATGATTCCCTCGAGTATGAACGGCGTCTGGATGAATCGGTTCGAGGCGCCGACAAGTCGCATGATCCCGATCTCGCGCCTACGAGAGAATGCGGAGAGCCTGATCGTCGTGGAGATAAGCAGCATTGCCGCAATGAGCATGAGGCCCGCGATTGCGATCGCGGTATAGCTCGCTACCCCGAGGAACAGGAAGATTCGATCGAGCAGGCTTTGTTGGTCTTTCACGCTCTGGACCCCGGGGATGCCAGTGAACGTCTCGAGGATGATCTGCGACTTCGCCGCGTCTTTGAGCTTCACCCAGTACGTCTGGTTGAGCTGATCGGGGCTCGTGACGTCAAGGATCGGGTTGCCCTCAAACTGCTTGGCGAACTCTTCGTACGCCTGGTCGTGGTCGAGGAAGAAGTAGTCATCAATGTAGGGCGCAAGCATCTCCGACTGCAGGGCAGCTTCGACAGCCGCGATCTCGTCTTCTCCAGCATCGCTGCCGTCACACGTCGCGCTGCGGTCGTGCGAGGTGCAGAGGTAGACCGCGACCTGGGCGCGGTCGTACCAGAACGACTTCATCTGCTGCACTTGCTGCTGCATGAGAATCGCAGCGCCGACAAACGTCAGCGACACGAAGGTGACGAGGATCACTGAAATAACGACGGAGAGGTTGCGGCGCAGGCCGCTCCAGACCTCTCCCACTACGAGCCTGAATCTCATCGGGTCGGCCCCACATTCCCTTGATCGTCGTCGCTGAGGCCGAGCCGCTCGGCGAATCCGCCGGCCTCTGCCACCTGCACTGTGCTCTCAACGTCGGGCTCGAGGAATGACGGTATGCGTTTGCCGGGCACCGCCTCGTCTGGCGGTGGTGGAACGTTCAAGTCTGCGCCTTCTTCGAGCCGCGTCGCGAGCGGCTCTGCCTCGTCCTCCATAATCGGGTCGAGTGTCTGTTCAGCGGCGGCCGAGGGCATGGCGTCGGGGAGCTGAATGTCGACGTCACCGGGCGTCACCCCTGCCGCCGCATCCTGCGCGCGTAGCCGCTCGATGTCGGGGGCGAGCGCCTGGCGCACGACCTCTTCCGAGGTGCGGAGCACGCGGGCGCCGGTGTCTGTGAGCTCGGCGATCGGGATCGATGCCGTGTGACCGTAGCCGCCCTCGACATCGTCGCGGACGACGACTCCCTGCGAGAGCTCGACAACACGCTGCTGCATGATGTCGACAAAGGTCGCCTCGTGGGTCGCCATCACCACCGTCGTGCCCGAGGCGTTGATCGCCTTGAGTAGCTGCATGATACCGAGGCTCGTCGCCGGGTCAAGGTTGCCTGTCGGCTCGTCGGCGAGCAGGATCGCCGGCTTGTTCACAATTGCCCGGGCAATCGCAACGCGCTGCTGCTCACCGCCAGAGAGCTCGTGCGGGAACCGCTTTGCTTTGCCAGTAAGCCCCACCATCTCGAGGGTGTCAGGCACGGCTTCTTGGATGTAGCCGCGGGACTTGCCAATGACCTGCAGGGTGAACGCGACATTGTCGAACACTGTCTTGTTCGCGAGCAGTCTGAAGTCTTGGAAGACCGTGCCGAGGCCGCGGCGGAAGTACGGAACCTTGCGCGATGAGATCTTGCTGAGATCCTGACCGGCGACGTGAATCTGCCCCGAGGTCGGGCGATCCTCACGCAAAATGAGCCGCAGGCAACTCGATTTACCGGAGCCCGACGCGCCGACGATGAAGACGAACTCGCCGCGGTCGATCTTGAGATCCACCGAATCGAGCGCGGGTTTTTGCGTGCCGCGGTACTTCTTGGTGACGTTTTCAAAGAGGATCATAACGCCACAGAGACTACGCGGCGTTTGGTGAATACCTGCTGAGGCGCGCGCGAATTCCAAGCATTCTCGGAAACCTTTGTGCAAGCCCGGAAGCGACTATGACGCCAGCAACGCACCCGCTACTTGTTCAGTGACCGCCAGCGGATACCGGCCGCAATAAACCCATCGAGATCGCCGTCGAACACCGCGTCAGGCTGGGTCGACTCATGCCCCGTCCGCAGGTCCTTCACGAGCTGCTGCCCGTACAGGAAGTATGAGCGAATCTGATCGCCCCAGCTCGCCGTAATGTTGCCAGCGAGCTCCTTCTTCTTCGCAGCTTCTTCCTCGCGCTGCAGAATGAGCAGCCGGGCCTGCAGCAGGCGCATCGCAGCCGCGCGGTTCTGGATCTGACTCTTCTCGTTCTGCATCGAGATGACGATGCCAGTGGGGATGTGCGTGATGCGCACCGCGGAGTCAGTCGTGTTCACTGACTGACCGCCTGGGCCGCTCGAACGATACACATCCACACGGATGTCGGTCTCGGGGATCTCGACCTCGGTCGCCTCGGCGAGCAGCGGAATCACCTCGACTGCGGCGAAGCTCGTCTGGCGCTTGTCGGCCGAGCCGAACGGGCTGATCCGCGCGAGGCGGTGCGTGCCGGCCTCGACCGAGAGCGTGCCGAACGCGTAGGGTGCGTCGATCTCGATCGTCGCCGACTTGATGCCAGCACCCTCTGCGTACGAGGTGTCGAGCACCTTCGTCGGGTAGCCGCGATCCTCCGCCCACCGCAGGTACATCCGCAGCAACATCTCCGCAAAGTCGGTTGCGTCGTCGCCGCCCGCACCCGATCGGATCGTCATTACCGCGGACTCGGCGTCGTACTCCCCCGACAGCAGTGTCTGGACCTCGAGATCCTGAATCAGCGTCTCGATGGCGGCGAGCTCAGCGAGCACCTCGGCCTCAGTGTCTGCGTCTCCGGCTTCTTCGGCGAGCTCAGCGAGTACCTCGACGTCATCGATGCGCGACTCGACGCCGCGCACCTTTCGCACACGCGCCTGCCTGTGCGAAAGCCCGCTCGTCACGACCTGCGCGGCCTCCGGATCGTCCCACAGGTCGGGTGCTGCCGCCTGCTCCTCAAGCTCAGCAATCTCGCGGTCGAGCTTCGGCAGGTCGGTGACCTCCGCGATGTCTGCGTACGTCGAGCGGAGCGAGCGGATCCTTGCGGCGAAGTCCTGTTCAAGCATGATCGTCAAGTCTACTCCGCTCAGAGCTAGATCACTGCGGCGAGCGCATCACCACCGAACATTCCCGCCGCAGTGCGACCGCCGGCTGTGTCGTGTGGAGCAGTCGCCGACCCCACACCGCTGTTCCAGGCGAGACGGAGCCGAGCGACGGCCTCGGTGAGAACGGCCGGCTCGGCAGTAAACGGAACCCGTGCGAATCGTTCGAACACCCCGGGGCTCCCGAACCGCGATCCAGGCGGAAGCCATACCCCGAGCTGCGCGGCATCTCGACTGAGGCGGGTTGACGCAGGCCCGCCGAGGTCAACCCACGTGCAGGCTCCACCGACGACGGGAGACATCGTCCATTCGGGCAGGTGCGCACCGAGTTGTTCACTGAGCACACGATGGCGCTCGGTGAGCTCAATCGAGCGATCGGCGAGAATCTCGTCGTACCTGTCGAGCGCGAGCTCTGCGAGCAGTTGCTCCCAGCTGCCGGTGCCGAGATCACCGACCCGGCGCGACGTCTCAAGCCGGGCGATGAGCTCCGGCGTCGCACGTATCCACCCGATCCTGAGCCCACCCCACACGGTTTTGCCAAGGGATCCGACGGTGATCACGAAGTCCTGCTGGTGTGCCTGAGATGCTGCTGCCGCGAACGGCAGAGCCATTCGGGTGCCGCCGAGCGCGAGCTCGGCGGTGGTCTCATCGGCGATGATGTGAGTGCCCTGGGCAGTGAGCGTTGCGATGAGCTCAGCTCGGAGTTCGCCGGGCATGCTCTGGCCAGTCGGGTTGTGATGGTCGGGGATGAGATACGCGAGCCTCGGCGACGTCCGTCGAGCGATGTCGAGGATGCTCGCGGCGTTGTATGCGGAGGCCTCAGCTCGCTCCCCTGCCCTGGCGTTCTGCCAGACAGGCAGCTCGGCCACGAGCGCTCCTGTCGCAGTAAGGGCCTCCCGCGCATGCGGGTAACTCGGCGATTCGATGAGCGTACGATCGCCGCGACGCAGCAGTGTGCGTGCGATGAGAAACACGGCGTGCTGAGCGCCCAGAGTGACCATGATCTGATCCGCCGTCGTGTGCAGCCCACGCTCCGTGTAACGGGCGGCAATCCGCTCCCGAAGCGACTGCCTTCCGATCGTGTCAAACCCGATCTCGCGAAACAACTCCGGCTGTCTGGCGACCGCTGCGTTGGCGAGCCCTTCGAGTCCATGCCAGGGCGACGGGCATGCCGCCGACAGGTCAATTTCTGCGTCGTCGGCGGATTCCGGTGCACCGGCTTGTCTCCGCTGCGCTCGCACGACAGTCCCTGACCCCTGCTTCGACTGTGCCAAGCCTTGTTCGCGGAGGCGCTGGTACGCCGCGGACACGGTGGTGCGGCTCACCGCGAGTGTCTCGGCGAGCTGGCGCTCGGCAGGCAGTGCGGTCCCAAGCGGCACGCCGCCGTCACGAACGAGCAGCCAGATGCTGTCTGCAAGCTCGACGTAGCTGTGGCCTGAGCCGCGCCAGTCGCCAAGCATGTCAACGAGGCGCCGCGCAGAGAGTCGTTGGGCGATCATGGGGCCACTCTACTCAGATTGGCCCCTTGATGACCAGGCCAAAAAGGAGTGGACTGGTTCTATGCTCCTTCGACTCGCTCGCCTCATCCCCGGCCTCATCCTCTACGGCATCGCCGACGCCTTCATGATCAAGGCTGCCGTGGGCGTCGACTCATGGACCGTCTTCGCCCAGGGAGTTGCGGCGCACACCGGGCTCAGCATCGGCATCCTCACAAACCTCATCGGGCTCGCGGTTCTACTGCTGTGGATTCCGCTCCGGCAACGCCCTGGCCTCGGAACGGTGCTCAACATTCTGCTCGTCGGCCCCGGAATCGATCTCGGCCTCTGGCTCCTGCCGACACCTGGACCACTCTGGCTGCGCATCGTGTTCTTCGCAACGGGGCTCCTTCTCCTCGCCGTCGCGAGTGGCATCTACATCGGCGCAAGGCTCGGGCCCGGGCCGCGCGACGGCCTCATGACAGGCATTCACAACAGGTTTGGCACGCCGATCTGGATCGCGCGGACAGCAGTCGAGCTCTCCGTGCTCCTTGTGGGGTGGCTGCTCGGAGGAAACGTTGGGCTCGGTACTGTCGCATTCGCGCTGCTCATCGGCCCCCTCTGCGGTGTGACGCTGCCACTGCTTGACCCCGTGACCCGCCGCGAAGCTCGCGATGCACGGGCGGTTCGGGCCAAGCAGGCAGCCGCTGATCCCTCCCCGGTCCACACCCGCTAGCAGCGCGAAGGGGCCGCGCAGGATCTCCCCTGCGCGGCCCCTCGTGTCACCAAGAACTGCCTTCCGGCCAGCTCTCGCGTCGACTACTCGGCGTCTTCCGGCACCTTGTTGTATCCGGTCACCGGCTGGCTCTCGTCGAAGGCAGCGACCTTCTTCCGGAAGCCCTTCGTGAGGAATACGAGGTAGATCAGGCCGAGAACCGTCCATGCGACGCCACCGACGAGGGCATCGAAATGGAGGTTCGCCCAGAGCACGCCGGTGAGGATCATGCCGATGCCAGGCATCACGACGTACGAGAAGAAATCCTTCGGTGTCTTGTAGCGCTTCTGCTTGATCGCGAACCACGCAATCACCGAGACGTTCACAGCGGTAAACGCGATGAGCGCACCGTAGTTGATGAACGCAGAGATGATCTCGAGCGTGAACGCCATTGCGAGGAGGCTCACCACACCCGTCAGCACAATGTTGAAGGTCGGGGTGTGCGTCTTGGGGTTGATGTAGCCAAAGAACTTCTTCGGGAGCACGTTGTTTCGGCCCATCACGAGCAGCATGCGCGACACCGAGGCGTGCGAAGCCAAACCTGAGGCGAGCGTCGCCGCGAAGCCAGCGGCGGTGAGCACTGCCTGCAGCACCGGGCCGCCAACGAACTGGCCGATGAGCGGCAGCGTCGAATCCTCAACGAACTGCATGTCGCCGCCCGGTGCGAACTCCTCCCAGTTCGGGAAGCGCTGCTGCGTGAAGTAGCCTGCGATCAGGAAGATCGCGCCGCCGAGCACAACCGTGAGCAGGATCGCACGCGGCATAACCTTGGGGCTCTTCGCCTCCTCGACGTACATGGTGACAGCGTCAAACCCAATGAACGAGAAGCACACGATAGTTGCGCCAGTGAGCACGGCGCTCATCTGGACGCCCTCGTGGAAGAAAGGCTGCGTTGAAGCAATGGATCCGGTGCCTGCGCCGTCCTGCAACTGTGCCCAGACCATCACCACAAAGACGACCATGACAACGATCGAGAACACGAGAAGGATCATGTTGAGGTTTGATGTGCCGCGCATCGTGAGATAGATGACGCTGGTCACAAGGATGCAATACAGCACTACCCAGATCCAGCCCGGTGTGCCCGGGAACACTGCCTCAAGGTAACTGCGGATGATGAGGCAGTTCACCATCGGCAGCAACAGGTAGTCAATGAGCGAGGTCCATCCGACCATGAAGCCCACGTTCGGGTGGATCGACTCGCGCACGTACGTGTACGCCGAGCCCGCGCTCGGGATAGCACCGGCCATCTTGCCGTAGCTCACTGCGGTAAACATCATCACGACGAGCGCGACGAGGTATGCAAGCGGCACAACGTTGTCGGTGTCGCGGGCGACAAGGCCGAACGTGTCGAAGACGACCGTCGGAGTCATGTAGCCAAGGCCAAGGCCAACAATGGCCCACAAACCAAGGTTTCGTTTGAGCGACCCGCCACGCTTTGCAGCGGGCGTGAACGTCTTTGTCATGTGCTCTCCTAAACACCGAGAGTCGCACAGGCTTCTTCGCTCCAATGCGACAACTGCTGGGGGCGGAATTGTCTTCCGCCAGGAGATCATCTTGCACCCATCGGGCACGCCACGCAAAAGCCCGCCCGACACGCCGAATTATCTTCGGACATCGAGCGGGCTTTCACGTGGATAGCTCAAGAACCGCTGAACGTTTGGTTACCGTGTTGCTAGCTTTTTCTGCCTGCTGATATTGACCGACTGCACAATAATCACGAGCAGGAGGGCACCAATAAACACGATCGACGCGAGCACGTTGGCCTGCGCCGGCACGCCCTTGAGCGCCGACACGTAGATGAACTTCGGGAATGTCGTTGCGGTGCCCGAGTTGAAGTTCGTGATGATGAAGTCATCGAACGACAGCGCGAAACTGAGCAGCGCCGCCCCGATGATGCCAGGCATGAGCATCGGCAGGGTGATCCGCCAAAACACCTGTCCAGGCGAAGCGTAGAGGTCACGGCCCGCTTCCTCAATCGCAGGGTTCAGCGACGCAACACGGGCCTTCACCGCGACAACGACGTACGAGATGCAGAACATCACGTGGGCGAGGATCACGGTTCCAAGGCCCTTCTCCACCCCAGCGAGCAGGAACTGCGCTGCAAGTCCAGCTCCGAGCACCACCTCGGGGGTCGCCATCGGCGTGAATAGCAGCAGGCTGATTGTCGAGCGGAACTTGAAACGGTACCGCACGAGCGCGATCGCGATCATCGTGCCGAGCACCGTCGCGATGACAGTCGACACCAAGCCGACCATGATCGAGTTGCCAAAAGCTGTGCACACCTGCGGGGCTCCACACGGATTTTGCCAGTTCTCGAGCGTGAAGCCGTTCCAAATAATGTTGTTTCGGCCACGCTTCTCGTTGAACGAGAACATGATGACGTGCGCGATAGGCAGGAGCAGGTAGATGAGGCCGATCACGCCGACGACCGGGACGAACGCCTTGCCAAGACTGAACTTCTTCACAGCAGATCCTCCGCCCCGCTCTTTCGCACGTACGTTGCGATCATGATGAGGATGATCACCATGAGCATGATCGACAGCGCTGCCGCCATCGGGTAGTTCTGCGTTTGCAAGAAGTTCGACTCGATAACGTTGCCGATCATCGCCGTACTCGTGCCGCCCAAGAACTCACGCGACGCGACAACGTAATCACCGGACATCGGAATGAAGCTCAGCAGCGTGCCCGACACGATGCCTGGCATCGAGAGCGGCAGCGTGACGCGCCGAAACGTTGTCACTGGCGACGCGTACAGGTCAGATCCTGCCTCGAGGAGCCGCAGATCGAGCGCCTGCAGTGACGCGAACATCGGCAGCACCATAAACGGAATGAAGTTGTAGACAAGGCCAAAGATCACCGAGAAGTGCGTGCCGATCAGCTCGCTCGGCAAGATTGACTTCCACGCGAGCGTGCGGAGCAACATGCTAATGAAGAACGGCGCGACGACGAGGATCAGCAGGATCCCCTGCAGCATCGGCTTCGAACGAACCTTCACGCCGATGAGGTACGCCAGCGGGTAGCTGATGAGCAGCCCGATGATCGTCGCCGACAGCGCGTAGATAAATGAGCGCACAAGGTGCGGCCAGTACTCGCTGAGCGCGGTCCAGTAGTTGCCGAACTCGAGTGCGGCGACGTATTGCCCGATCCCGCCCGATGCTGCGGGGGCCTGGAGCGCGGTGAGCGCGAGCTGAATGAAGGGAGCGACGAAGAACAGCAGCATGTACGCGATGCCGGGCGCGAGCAGGAGGAGGACAACCCACCCCTGCCTGCGCGGGTGCTGCTCAACCGCTTTCGTGTTTCCGGAGAATGCCGTAAACGCCATGGCGGTGACCCCCTACTCGGCTCTGGCTGCCTGCGCGGCAATCGCCTGCGTCGAGAACTCGGCAGTGATCGAGCCGGTGTCGGTCTCGTCGTCGGCGAGGCCGAACGTGTGCTCGACGAGCCAGCTCAGCCACACCTCGTCGCCGAGTCGCGCGGCCGGGCCAGCCTCGACGTTCTGTGCGAAGACCTGCACCTTACCGAACTCCGGCGCCTCGACGGTGTACTGCGTGCTGACGCCGCTGAACGAGACATCGGTGATCCTGCCGGGGCCGATCACGTTGACGCTGGCAGACTCCGTCGGCGCGCTACTGTGCAGCCGAATCTTCTCAGGCCGCACACCGACGGTGAGGGTGCCCGTCGTGCGCTCAGTGCGCGCGAGCGGAACCGTGATCCTGTCGCCGTTCAGCGAAGAGTGAATCGCGTCGCCGCTCTCCGCCGTCACCTGCACAACGAACAGATTCGACTGGCCCAGGAAGTTGGCAACAAACACTGTCTTCGGCAGCTCGTACAACACCTCCGGGGCGCCCATCTGCTCGATTCTGCCCTTGTTCATCACGGCGACGGTGTCGGCCATAGTCATGGCCTCCTCCTGGTCGTGCGTGACGTGGAGGAAGGTGAGGCCGACCTCCTGCTGGATCTCCTTGAGCTCATGCTGCATCTGCCGCCGAAGCTTCAGATCGAGCGCGCCCAGCGGCTCATCGAGGAGCAGCAGGGCTGGTCGGTTCACGACCGCGCGTGCGAGTGCGACGCGCTGCTGCTGACCGCCCGAGAGCTGTGCCGGCTTTCGATCAGCGACGTGGTCAAGCTCGACAAGACGGAGCGCCTCGTGAGCCTTCCCCACCGGGTCGCCGATTCTCCGGCGGCGCAATCCGAACGCGACGTTCTCAAGGATCGACATGTGCGGGAACAGCGCATACGACTGGAACACGGTGTTCACCGGGCGCTTGTGGGGTTTCAGCGCGGTGACGTCTGTGCCACCGATCCTGATCTGCCCTTCACTCGGCTCCTCGAGCCCAGCCACGAGCCGCAACGTCGTTGTCTTGCCGCAGCCAGACGGGCCGAGCAGCGCGAAGAAGGAGCCGGCCGGGATCGTGAGGTCGAGGTTCTCGATCGCGGTGAACCCTGGGAACCGCTTCTGGATTCCGACGAGTTCGAGGTCAGCTCCTGACTCGGCAAATGAGTTACTCGCAGCCATCGGTTACAGCCCCAGCACCTTCTGGAATTCGGCGGAGTACTTCTTATCTTCCTCGGGTGAGAGGGAGCGGAAGCTGTGCAGGCGAGTCCAGTCTTCCTCTGACGGGAAGATGAGCGGGTTGTCTGCGTTCTCAGGGTTCAGCTTGCGCATCGCCTCCTGGGTGCCCTTCACAGGCGGCACGAACGTCACGTAGTCTGCGACCGCCGCCATCACCTCGGGGTCGTAGTAGAAGTTGATCATCTCCTCTGCGAGCTTCTTCTTCGCCGCCTCGGTGCCGTTCGGAACTGTGAAGGAGTCGGCTGCGATCATGCCGCCCGACTCGGGCACCTCGATTGTCCAGCGCGGTCCGTCGGGCGACTCGGCGTTCATCATCACGACGTCGCCGGTCCACACCATCGCCGCGAGGGTGTCGCCGCGCTCCAGATCCTGGGTGTACGAGTTGCCCTTCACGTTCTTGATCTGGCCGCTCTGGATGCCATCGTCAAGCCACTGGATCGCCTCGCCCCACTCCTTGTCACCCCAGGTACCTGCAGGGTCGTAGCCGAGGCCAGCGAGGATGATTCCCATCGTGTCGCGCATCTCCGTGAGCACGCCGACCTTGCCCTTGAGTGAGGGCTGCATAAAGTCGTCGAGCGTCTTGATGCCGCCGGGAACGGCCTCGGTGTCCCACATGAGGCAGGAGGCGGGCAACTGCCAGGGGATGGTGAACTTTCGGCCCTGGTCAGCGTCGAGCGCATTGAGCTGCGCGTCGACGAGGTTCGCAGTGACGTTCGGCAGGTTGGCGTAATCAAACTCCTGCACCTGCTGAGCCTGGATCAGGCGGGCGTTCATCCAGTCCGTGAACGTGATGACGTCGTAGCCGGTGTGCTGGCCAAGCTCGAGCTGGTCCTTGATCTTGCCATAGAACGTGTTGTTGTCGTCGATGTCCTCGATGTAGTCGACGGCGATACCTGTCTCCTCGGTGAAGAGGTCGAGGGAGTCGTAGCTCCCAGTCTCCTCGTTGAAGTCGAGGTAGTAGGTCCAGTTGCCCCAGACGAGCTTCTTCTTGCTGTCGCCGCCTCCTCCACCGCCTCCAGGGGCGCACGAGGCGAGCGTGAGCGCACCGAGTCCAGCGGCTCCGACTGCTGCGCCTTTAAGCATCTGGCGGCGATCGAACTGCGCGCTTCGCACCATGTTCACGATGCTGGCGATCATGGGGTCTTCGGGGATACGGCGTGCCATAAAAGTCTCCTTTGACTCATATTTAGCTACGTTGGGCTCTTTCGTTGAGCCCAGCGTGTCGTAGTCACGAATATCCCATACGAGGGGCACCGATGCCAATCGAATGGACGCAGATTCACGGACATCTTCACGAAACAGTTACATTTCAGATGATTTGCCGTCGATCCGCACAGTAAATACGTAATAGATGGACGGAATCCACCGGAAAAACCAAGAATTCATATGGACTGCAGGCTCTCGTTGGTACAGTTTGCAGTGAACACTCATGCGACCCGCCGCCGCACCGACGCGCCGCAGATCAATTGCGTCCAGCTGGGCAAATACGCACATTTTTGGTCCCTAAACAACTGATTCCTTTGCTATTTCCAGGTTGAACTGTCAGAATCAGAAGCGTGAGCAGCAAACGAACTAGTCCTGCCCTCGATTCGACGTCGAAGGCGATCATTGAGCAACTTCAGCTCGACGGTCGCCGCTCGTACGCCGAGATCGGGAAGGCTGTTGGCCTCAGCGAGGCCGCCGTCAGGCAGCGTGTTCAGAAGCTCACGGATGCTGGGGTCATGCAGATTGTTGCAGTGACAGACCCGATGCGACTCGGCTTTCACCGACAAGCAATGCTCGGCATTCGCGTTTCAGGCGATACAAGGGTCGTCGCCGACCGCCTCGCGGAACTACCCGAAGTGAGCTACGTCGTTTTGAGCGCTGGCTCCTTCGACATCCTCGCAGAGGTTGTCTGTGAGGACGACGACGGTCTCATCGAGCTCCTGAACGACAAGATCAGGGACATCGATGGGGTCTCAGCTACTGAGACGTTCGTCTACCTCCAACTCAACAAACAAAAATACGACTGGGGAACGAGATAACCATGTCTTTCGATCCGACTGCTGCGGTCGACACTGCTGCGCTCCAGGCTTCGGCCAAGCGCCACATGTGGCCGCACTTCACTAACCGCAAGGTGCTCAACGACGGTATCCCCGTCATCACGCGCGCCGAGGGCCACCACATTTACGACGCCGCAGGCAAGGAATACATCGACGGCCTCGCAGGCCTGTTCGTTGTCAACGCCGGCCACGGCCGCCAGCGTATCGTCGACGCAGCTGCGAAGCAGATGAAGCAGCTCGACTTCATGCCTCTCTGGTCGTACGCTCACCCCGCCGCAATCGAGCTGTCGGAGCGCCTCGCTTCGTACGCTCCCGGCGAGATGAACAAGGTCTTCTTCACCACCGGTGGTGGCGAGGCTGTTGAGTCAGCGTTCAAGCTGGCGAAGCACTTCTGGAAGATCAAGGGCCAGCCGATGAAGCACAAGGTCATCTCGCGGTCGGTTGCCTACCACGGCACCCCGCAGGGCGCCCTTGCGATCACCGGCATCCCCGACATGAAGAAGTTCTACGAGCCGCTGACCCCCGGTGGTCACCGCGTGCCGAACACCAACTTCTACCGCGCTGAAGAGATGGGCGCGCCCTCGGACGACATCGAGGCATTCGGCCAGTGGGCTGCAAACCGCATCGAAGAGGCAATCCTCTTCGAAGGCCCCGAGACCGTTGCTGCAGTGTTCCTTGAGCCCGTGCAGAACTCGGGTGGCTGCTTCCCGCCTCCCCCCGGCTACTTCAAGCGCGTTCGCGAGATCTGCGATCAGTACGACGTGCTCCTCGTCTCGGATGAGGTCATCTGTGCGTACGGCCGCGTCGGCGATTTCTTCGCTTCGAAGGCACTCGGCTACGAGCCCGACATCATCACCTCGGCAAAGGGCATCACCTCGGGCTACGTCCCGCTCGGTGCGATGATCGTCTCGGACAAGGTGTCGGAGCCCTTCAACTCGGAGGACAACACCTTCTACCACGGCTTCACCTTCGCCGGTCACCCTGCTGCTGCTGCAGCTGCGCTCGAGAACCTCGACATCTTCGAGGAAGAGGACCTCAACGGCCGCGTCCGCGAGAACAGCCCGCTGTTCCGCGCCGAGCTCGAGAAGCTCCTCGACATCGACATCGTCGGCGACGTCCGCGGTGAGGGCTACTTCTTCGGCATCGAGCTTGTCAAGGACAAGTCGACCAAGGAGACCTTCAACGAGGCAGAGTCGAACCGCCTGCTGCGCGACTACCTGTCGCCCGCACTGTGGGACGCAGGCCTGTACTGCCGCGCAGACGATCGTGGAGACCCCGTCATCCAGCTCGCTCCGCCGCTGACAATTGGTCCGGCTGAGTTCGCTGAGATCGGTGGAATCCTCCGCAGCGTTCTGAAGGACGCTTCGTCGAAGATCTAATGATCTGACACGCTCAGCATGGTGGCCCCTCCCGCACTCGCGGGAGGGGCCACTTGCGTGTTGGTGCGTGGCTTTCGCCCATGCTGCACGGCCTGCGAGCGCTGCGCTGCCGCTCCGGCTCAGCCCGCCCAGCCCCGGCCGCCCACCCCTAGCCCTGCCGCGCCACCCCTGGCCGCCCATCCCAGCCCCGCGCAACCCCTGGCAGCCCGGCGCACCGCTACGAGACCGCCCCGTCCATCCGAGACCGCCCCGTCCCCCGCACCACCGGGGCCTGTCTCGGAGGTCTGGAACGTTCTCGACCATACCCATCCTCACGGGGGCGGCACGCTGAACGCGCGAAGTCGCGCTCCGAGCAATCGGGCTGAGCGACTCTCTGAGAAGCCCCACCGCACCAGTCCGCAGCCCGTCGCGCCTCGAATCCAGTCTTCGCGCCGTTTCTCTGCAAGCACAACTTCCTCGGGGGTCCGTCTGCCTCGCAGCCGATCGTCAGTGTACTTCGCGTCGCCGTCGACTTCCCCCAGCGTCCGTTTGCCGACGAGCGCAAAATCGACGCGATACATGGAGCCCGAAGGCGCCGGAACTCCGACTTGCAGCTCCACCTCGTATCCGAGTCGGCGAAGCTGCAAGCGGCTCAGGCTTTCGGCGACTGATTCAGATCGGCTATCAGCGAAAGCCAGTCGTCTCCGCGCCCAGGCGACGCCCCGCTCACCCGGCATTGCCGCGAGCTCTTCTCGCAGCACCGCTTGCCATTGCGACTCCGCTTCAGCTGCGTCTCGCCGGGGTGCCAACGCAACTGCACGGCGAACACCAGCGTCGAGCGTCACTACGCTTTGCTCAGCGCTTGCAAGGCGTGCAACATCGCGCAGTGTCCGTGAGAGCGACGTACACAGCAAACCGCCAATCTCAACAACCACGGCTGGCTCGATGGCGGCCTGGTGCCTGACGATGTCGCGCGAACTATGGGTGTGCCTTGACCCCATAAGCGTCACGTGAACGCGTTCGCGATGCATCCCGTAGCCGGGGAGACCGAGCAGAATTGCGGCGGTCATATGGGAGAACACTGGCCGCACAGACGTCGCGCTGATATTCACGGCGAGCGCTCTGGCCAGGTGCTGCTCATCAGGCGTCCAACTACCAAACCTGGACGCCTCGACGTACACGCCTCGAGCAAGCCGTCGCCAGGTTTCATTTCTCAGCGCGGCCGCGATGACTCGATCATGCACGCCATCATCTCGGAGCCGCACCCGTTGGAGCAGGCAGGACTGCACGTCAAGTATTCTCGCCACTGGATCCATCCGCCGAGACTGCCAGCCCTGGGCCTGGAGTGAGTAGGTTGCCGCCGCACTGTGCGCAACCTTGTCTGCTTCCCCGGGCTCCACCCAGCTGTGGACGAAGTAAGGCCCGACACCGACTCCTCAAGAAAGGTGCCCCAACACTGGACCCAAGAAGTGAGCGAGAAAGCGTCATCCTTCCGAGACAGCACGCCGCTGGCGGTGCTGCGGTGCGGTCCGGGAGGGTTGAGGCGGTCTCGGGCAGGAATGGGAGGCGGCCTAAGAGGGTGGGGGCGGTCTCGGGCAGGAATGGGAGGCTGCCTAAGAGGGTGGGGGCGGTCTCCGGCAGGAATGGGAGGCTGCCTCGGCAGGGATGAGGCCCAGGCCGTGCGCCCTTGCTCAGGCCAGCCTCACAGACACGGTCGCTGAGAGAGCTACAAGACCTCGCGGCTAAATGCGCCACGGTACTCGAGCACCGTGCCGAGCACCGGGTTTCGCACCTCGGCTCGCACCGTGTTTCGTTGGGCATCGTCGTCGAACCCGTCAATCACTTCTGCACGCACTGATGCAAAGGCTGGCAGTCGTATCCGCAGCGGCCCAAGTAGCAACCACGCCCGCTCCGAGGACAACCGGAGGAAGCCCGACTCGGTTACCGAGCACCTGAGTTCAAGCTCGATGCGGCGCGACGCCCCCACTCGATTTCTGAGCCGGCCCGGACGAGGGCTCGGAAGCAGCACATCGGCAAAGCGCTGGGGCCCGGGCCGAAACATGAAGATTCGTTCAGACTTGAGGCCGAGGCCGGCAGCATCTTCCACCGCAATCGTGTTCTCAACGCGGAACGGCACGTTCCGTTCGTAACGGGTGACGAAAAGGTCGGGTCCAACGAACGGCCGGGCCAACAGATTCAGCCGACCGTAGCGGCTGCCAGCCACAGTGAACTCGCCCTCGACAACGACCGTTGAACCGATGGTTCCCCCTCCAGCGACGTACTTCAGCACTTCAGGGTGAAGCTTACGAGCTTCGTCGCCTAGGGCCTGCAGGAAGACAGAGCCGCCGGGCACGGGGTCGCCGGCTTGGAGTAGTTCGCCTCGCCCCCTGGTCACCGTGATCGCCTCATCGTCCGCATAGCTCCAGGCTAATACCTCTGCGCCCCCGCCCTCCACACGCAAAGAAGCCCCTCTCCCGAAGGAGAGGGGCTTCCCAGAGTCATAGGCGATCAGCCAAGCCGATCACTGGCCGAACTTAGCGGCGCAGACCGAGGCGCTCGATGAGCGCACGGTAACGGGCAATGTCCGTCTTCTGGAGGTAAGCCAGGAGGCGGCGACGCTGACCCACGAGGAGGAGCAGACCACGACGCGAGTGGTGATCGTGCTTGTGCTCCTTGAGGTGCTCGGTCAGATCCTTGATACGACGCGACAGCAGCGCTACCTGGACCTCAGGGGATCCGGTGTCGCCAGCAGTAGTCGCGTACTCTTCGATGATCGCCTTCTTGACATCTGTGGGCAATGACATAGGTGATCCCCTTTCTCCAGTTGCGCGGCGCCTTCAGCAGGATGCTTGGGCTCTCTGTATCCGCGGCCGATCGAACGGCAACCTCACAAGCTTAGCACCGATTGCCGGCGGCGGCCACACATGTTGAGTCGGCAGCGGCGGGTCTCCCCCGAAACACCTGGGAAACAGAGAAGTGACTGAACCGTCGCATACGAGAAACGGTTGCGAAACCGGAGGCGCGCAGACTTGGCAGCACCCAGCCGCACCGGCGCGCGGGGCGACTTTCGGCCAGTGGCGGCCGAGCAGAGGAGAGAACCATGGAAGCAACAGATGTGTGGACGCTCGCGAGCTCCGCGCTCGTACTCATCATGACGCCAGGCCTTGCGCTGTTCTACGGCGGCCTCGTCCGGGTGCGATCGGTCGTGAACATGATGCTGTTCAGCGTGAGCGCGATGGGAGTTGTGGGGGTCCTCTGGATCCTGTTCGGGTACAGCATGAGCGTCTTCGGCGAGGGCGACGGATGGTTCGCCGGGAACCCGCTTCGAGACTTTGGACTCATGAACACCGACCCTGGCGAGTTCATCGGGGTCGGCTTCGGCGCGGTGTTCGCGATGATCACTACGGCACTCATCTCGGGCGCGATCGCCGACCGTGTCGGCCTCGGCTCATGGGTGCTCTTCGCCGGCGTGTGGGCGACGCTCGTCTACTTCCCAGTCGCGGCGTGGGTGTGGGGCGGCGGCTGGATTGCTCAGCTCGGAACCTGGCTCGGCACTCCCGACGTCATTGATCTTGCTGGTGGCACGGCGATCCACATCAACGCTGGCGCGGCCGCACTCGCGCTTGCGCTCATCGTGGGCAAGCGTCACGACTTCGCGCCCGGCGCCCACAGGCCGCACTCGATCCCGCTCGTGACGATCGGGGCGGCGCTGCTGTGGTTCGGTTGGATCGGCTTCAATGCGGGCCTCGCGGGCGATGCCGCAACCGCCGGCCTCATCCTCGTGAACACACTCGGCGCTCCCGCCGCCGCGATCCTCGGTTGGCTGGCAACTGACGCTCTGCGCGGACGCAAGCCTGGGGTGATTGGCGCAGCGTCGGGTGCGGTCGCTGGCCTCGTCGCGATCACACCGGCCGCGGCGAACCTCGCCCCGGGGTTCGCGCTGCTCCTCGGTTTGCTCGCGGGCGCGGCCTGCGCATTCGCGATCGAGTGGAAGTTTCGCCTCGGGTTCGACGACTCCCTTGACGTTGTCGGCCTGCACCTCGTCGCGGGTGTGCTGGGAACCGTGTACCTCGGTTTCTTCGCGTTCAACGACGGCCTATTCACTGGTGGAGACGCTGGCCTCCTACTCGTACAGGTGATTTCAGTGCTCGGAGTGGTGATCTACTCATTCGGGGCGTCGCTGCTCATCGCATTGGCGGTCAAGCTCACGACCGGCCTCAGGGTGCCAGCTGAGGTCGAGGAGCGTGGTATCGACGCCGCCATCCACGGCGAGGAAGCGTACGCGTTCGATCAGGATCAGCGCGCCTAGCGCGCAGCGCACGCGGTACGTAGCCAGACTGCACCGTGCGGGAGAGTCAGCGTCGCGCTCTCCCGCACGGGCTTCTGCCGGGGCCGCTAGGCTCTGAATCATGACTGATTCGGTTGATGTTGCAGCTCTGGCCGAGATCGCGGGCTCGCTCGCTCGCGAGGTTGGCGAGGGCGTTCGTGCACAGCGCGCCGTGGGCGTCACGGTCGCGCAGACCAAGTCGAGCCTCACTGACGTCGTGACTGCGGCCGACCAGGAGGCCGAGCGTCTCTTGGCGGCCGGCCTGCGGCGGCTGCGGCCTCACGATGGGCTGCTCGGCGAAGAAGGAGCGAGCACCGCCGGTACCACTGGCGTGACCTGGGTCGTTGACCCGATCGACGGGACGGTGAACTATCTCTACGATCTGCCCGCCTACGCCGTGAGCGTTGCAGCGACTGTCGAAGACGGCGCGCCTGGGACGATGTCTGACGGCCGCCGAGCTGTCGCCGGCGCCGTGTACGTGCCGTCGTCTGGTGAGCTGTTCACGGCGTGGGACGGCGGCGGCGCGTATCTTGACGGCGAGCGACTGTCGGGCCCCACTGACACCGAGCTCGGCGGCACACTGCTCGCGACTGGCTTCGGGTACACCGTCGAGCGCCGCACGGAGCAGGCTGAAGTGCTCCGTCATGTCCTCCCGAGGGTTCGTGACATCCGCCGCATGGGTTCTGCCGCTGTTGACCTGTGCATGCTTGCAGCTGGCAGGCTCGATGCCTACTACGAGCGGGGCCTGCAGCCGTGGGACTACGCGGCTGCGGCGCTCATCGCGCGCGAGGCCGGCGTAGTCGTTCGCGGGCTCGGCGACAACCGTGCGGGTGAGGAACTCCTCATTGCTGGCACCCGGGGAGTTTCTGCGGAACTCGCGACACTCATCGCGGAGGCCTACCGCCGCCTGTAGCCGTCTGAGATGATGTGGATGAGTTGACCCCATGCATTTCAAAGGAGAAAGTCATGCGCAACGCCCCAACTGATCCCGTGATCGCGGAGCTTGTTCGTCGGGCCAGGAGCGCGCAGCTCACTCGGCGCCGCCTGCTTCAAGGCCTCGGCCTCGGTGCGGCTGCGGCCGGCGCCGCATCACTCGCGGCTTGCGCGCCAAGTGGGCCTGCCCACGGCGACGGTTCGGCGGGCAAGTTGCGTTGGGCGAGCTGGACGTACTACCTCGACTTTGATGAGGAGACGCAAGACTTCACGAGCCTGAGCGAGTTCATGGAGCAGTCGAACATCGACGTCGAGTACTTCGAGGACATTGACGACAACAAGATGTTCATGGCGAAGGTCAAGGACCAGTTGAAGCTCGGCCAAGACACGGGCTACGACCTGTTCACGCTCACAGACTCATCGCTCATTCGCCTCTGGGAGCAAGAGCAGCTCACTGCCTTCGACCGCGCGCTCATGCCGAATGTTGACGCACAGATGATCGACATGGTGAGGCACTCGTCGTTCGATCCGAAGCGGGAGTGGTCGATCCCCTACCAGGCGGGTATGACCGGCCTCGTCTATAACGCCGAGCTCTACCCGAAAGGTGTCGCCTCGGTGAGCGACCTGTGGAGCGCCGATCTCAAGGGGAAGGTGAGCCTGCTCAGCGAGCAGGACGACACGCTTGGGCTCATCATGCTCGAGCAGGGGGTTGACATCACTGGCGACGCGTGGGGTGACGATGAGTTCTTCGCCGCTCTCGAGGTCGCCGAAGCGCACATTAAGAACGGCGACGTTTACACAGTCAAGGGCAACTCATACACGCAAGACCTGCAGAGCGGCGCCGTGCTCGCAGGCATGGCCTGGTCTGGCGACGTGGCGATGCTCAACGAGGAAGAGGGCGAGGAAGTCTGGAAGTTTGTGGTGCCCGAGGCTGGGGCCACACTCTTCATTGACTCGTTCTGCCTCCCAGAAAGCACGGCGGCGTTTGAGCAGTCTCACACTTTGATCGACTACTACTACGAGCCAGAGGTTGCCGCCCAGGTCGCCGAGTACGTGCAGTATGTCACCCCAGTAGCCGGTGCACGCGACGCGATGGCGAAACTCAACCCAGAAATGGCCGAGAACACACTCGTCTTCCCTGACGAGGAGATGTCCGCGCGCATTCACGATATGCGTACCCCGACCGCGCAGGAAGACAACAGGTACGCGCAGGCCTACCAGAAGATCCTCGGGAACTAGCAGGGCAGAGGGCGCAAGCACGAGCGGCGGGGGGGGGGGGGGGGGGGGGGGGCCGCGCGGGGGCGGGGGGGGGGGGGGGGGGGGGGGGGGCCGGGGGGGGGGGGGGGGCGGGGGGGGGGGGGGGGGGGGGGGGGCCGGGTGCGGCCCGTACCGGAAGCGACAAGTCCTGTACCGCCTCTTGACAGC